>DXLR01000143.1:0-4455 GCA_019414625.1 Collinsella sp. | reverse complement strand
GCCCACGGCCTCACGGTTCTTGTTGTTGTCGATGCGCACGCCCAACCACTCAAAGCAGTCGCAGAAGGCCTTGCGGATCGACCAGTCGTTCTCGCCGATGCCGGCAGTGAAGGTAATGGTATCCACGCCCGCCATAGAAGCGATCATGGAGCCGGCCTGCTGCATAGCCTTATAGGCGAACATATCGAAGGCGAGCAGGCAGCGCTCATCTCCCTCGGAGGCGCGCGTGCGAATGTCGCGGGCGTCGTTGGAGATACCCGAGATGGCGAGCAGACCAGACTGCTTGTTCATCATGTCGTCGACTTCCTGGTAGCTGTAGCCGCCCTCGCGCTGCAGGTAGCACACGGTAGCCGGGTCGATAGAGCCGCAGCGGGTTCCCATCATCAGGCCGTCAAGCGGCGTGAGCCCCATCGTGGTGTCACGGCATACACCGTCCTCGATGGCGGCAAGCGAGGCGCCGTTGCCCAAATGGCACGAGAGCAGGCGGTGGCAGCGCGAGCCCAGGATCTCCTTGGCCATCATCCACTCATAGCGGTGGCTCGTACCGTGGGCTCCGTACTTGCGCACGTGATACTTGTCGCACACGTCCTTGGGCAGGGCGTAGGTGTAGGCGACCTCGGGCATGGTCATGTGGAACGAGGTGTCGAAGACGGCCACGTTGGGCAGCTCCGGATACTTCTCACGGCAATACTCAATCGCCGCCGCCTCGCCGTAGTTGTGCAGCGGAGCAAGCGGTGCCACCTCGAGAATCTTAGCCATGACCTCGTCGTCGACGACCGCAGAATCATCGAAGTGCCAGCCGCCTTGAACGATGCGATGTCCAATGCCATCAATCGTAAAGTCGGTCTTCTCGAGCTCCTCGAGCACGCGAGCGATAGCAGAGCGATGATCGGGGAAGGGAACCTCCTCGGTCTGTTTGGCGCCACCGTTCTCGGAGTGGCCAAAGATGCCCATGTCCGATCCGATACGCTCGCAGTTGCCCTTGGCGAAAACCTCGCGGGTATCGGTATCCAAAAGCTGATATTTAAGGCTTGAACTGCCGGCGTTGACAACAAGTACGTTCATGAGACTCCTTTGCAGTGCAATACGGCCGACGCAGACCCCTTAAGGCGGCCGTATTTTAATAAGAAGTTATCATATCTTGATAAATAGCTATCAGCATATCGCCCAACGAGCGCAAAAGAGGGACTAAACGACACTTGGTCGTCCAGCCCCTCCCCTCTTGCAATTACTTGCCGTTGACGATGCGCTCGACGTCGGAAGCGATCATGAACTCCTCGTCCGTGGGGATGACGAAGATCTTGACCTTGGAATCCTTGGCAGACAGGCACCAAGCGCCGTCGCCACGCAGGGCGTTACGGGCATGGTCCATCTTGACGCCCATAAAGGCCAGACGGTCGGCAACGCCGGCGCGAACGGCCGGAGCGTGCTCACCGATGCCGGCGGTGAAGACCAGCGTGTCCATACCGCACATGGAAGTGGCCATCTCGGCAGCCTTGGCGGCAATCTTGTAGACGAACATGTCGAAGGCGAGCTGAGCCTCGGGGTCGCCGGCGGCAGCAAGCTCCTCGACGTTGCGGCAGTCGTTGGTCTTGCCACCGGTCACAGCCAAAAGGCCGGACTTCTTGTTCATCATCTCGTCGACCTCGTCGAAGGTGTAGCCGCCCTCGCGCTGCAGGTAGCACACGGTAGCCGGGTCGATGGAGCCGCAGCGGGTGCCCATCATGACGCCGTCGAGCGGCGTCAAGCCCATGGTGGTGTCCATGCACTTGCCGTCCTCGATGGCGCACAGGGAGGCACCGGAGCCGATGTGGCACACGACAACCTTGCGGGCCTCGCCGTTGGTCATCTCGGCGACCTTCTTGGAGATGTAACGATAGCTGGTGCCGTGGGCGCCGTACTTACGGATGTGCAGCTTGTCGCAAACATCCTTGGGAAGGGCGTAGGTCTTGGCGACCTCGGGCATGTTGAAGTGGAAAGCGGTGTCATAGACCGTGACGTTGGGCAGGTCGGGATACTGCTCCAGGCAGAACTCGATAACGTTGGCCTCGGGGTTGTTGTGCAGCGGCGCCAGCGGGGCGACCTCACGGATCTTGGCGAGGACGTCCTCGTCGACGAGGGAGGAATCGCCAAAGTACCAGCCGCCCTGAACGATACGGTGGCCAATGCCCTCGATCTTGACGCCGTTGGCCTCGAGGTCCTTCAGGACGACCTCGATGGCGACCTTGTGGTCGGGGAACTCGATGTTCTCGGTCACCTTCTTGGAGCCGTTGGCAGCGTGGGTGAAGGTACCGCCGGTAAAGCAGACGCGCTCGCAGGAGCCCTTTGCGGACACCTTGTGGGACTTGGTATCGATGACCTGATACTTAAGGGTCGAAGATCCTGCGTTGACGACCAGAACGTTCATGTGTCTCCCTACTAACAGGCGGTGTGGCGCCGCCAGGTTACATACGCTTCAATAATAAACCCAAACGCCCTCGCGCTCGGGTTTATTGCGTTGATATATAAGTTATCGGTGCCAGAGCTTCCGTTTCATTGCACGGAAGAAGCGTCCTCAGATGAGGTTCTCGCCCAGGTTTTTGCCGCCGAGGACGTGCATGTGGAAGTGCATGACGGTCTGGCCGGCGTTGACGCCCTTGTTGGAGATGACGCGGAAACCGTCCTCCAAGCCCTTGGCCTTGGCAACCTCGTGGATGGCGTGGGCCATGGCGCCCATGGTCTCGGCCGGCACGTTGTCGGCGATGTCGCTGTAGTGCTTCTTGGGGATCACGAGCGTGTGGACCGGCGCCTGGGGGTTGAGGTCGTCGAAGGCGATGACCTGGTCGTCCTCATAGACAACGGTTGAGGGAATCTCGTGGTTGGCGATTTTGCAGAAGATGCAATCACACATGGCTGGTTCCTTTCTCACAGGCCAAGGTAATTATATTTGGTCGGGATGGTTAGAACGAAAGCTTGTCGTCGGTGTTGGCGGCCTCGCCGTCGGCGAGCACGTCGTTGCCGTCGACGTCCTTAAGGAGCACCGAGACCTTCTGCTCGGCATCGGACAGGCGGGTGCGCAGGCTCTTGAGGAGCTCGACGCCGCGGGTATAGCTCTCGAGTGACTCCTCGAGCTCCATATCGCCCGACTCCAAGCTGCGGATGATGAGTTCCAACTCCTGCGAGGCCTGCTTGTACGTAAGCTGCTCGACCGGGGTCTTCTCTGCCATATCTGTTTCCTTTCCTAAAGGTTTATCGCTGTGAAACGCGGTCTACTCGACCGTATCGACCGTTGCCGCCACGTTGCCGTCTGCCATGCGCACGCGTATGGCGTCGCCGGGCTTAAAGGTCTTGGCGCTCGTAGCCACCCCATCATCGCTGTACGCGATGGAATAGCCACGGGCAAGCACCTTGAGCGGCGACAGGGCATCGAGTGAGGCTGCCGCACGGCCCAGGTCGGACGCGGGTTTGCTGAGCATCGTGCGCCCCTGATGCTCCAGACGGGAACTCGCAAGCGTGAGCGCATGGCGCTTGCCATCGAGCCCCGAGGTGCTTGCAACCAGACGCTCGGGCAGGCGCTCAAAGTTGGAGCGGAATGTCCCGACCGAGCGTACTATGGCGCCCGACAGGCGATCGGCAGTCAGCGCAAGCTCCGATTCGCGACGCTCGACCATAAATGTGGGGTCGTTGAGGCACGGGCGGCAGGCGGCGGCATCGAGTGCATCGCCCAGACGGGCCGTATAGGTATTCCAAGCGCGGCGACCACGCTGATCGAGCATCTCCAGGTCGACCTGATTCGACCCAATCATCGATGCCATCGCGGCGCCAAGACGCTGATGGCGTGCCTCGAGCACATCGGCCAACTCCGTCATAGCCGGCGCCACCGATTCGGCCGCCGCCGTGGGCGTGGAGGCGCGGCGGTCGCTCACCATGTCGCAGATCGAGGTATCGGGCTCATGCCCAATACCGGTCACCACGGGCACAGGACAAGCCGCCACCGCGCGGGCAAGCTCCTCGTCATTAAAGGTCATGAGGTCCTCAAAGGAGCCGCCGCCGCGCACCAGCAAAATACAGTCGGGCGCCGGCGTAATGGAAGCGGCGCGGCGCAAGCCCTCGATGAGCTCGGCCGGCGCACCCTCGCCTTGAACCTTGGCGCCCACGCAGACGACCTCGACGAGCGGGTTGCGACGACGCAACGTGCGCTTGACGTCGTCGATTACGGCACCCGAAAGCGAGGTGACGACCGCCACGCGGGAGCAGAACACCGGGATGCGGCGCTTGCGCGCTTCGTCCATCAGGCCCTCGCGGCGTAGCTTTTCGGCCAGTTGCGCCACTTGTTGACGCAGCAGACCCTCCCCCGCCAACGAAAATGAGCGGGCAACAAAGCTCATGCGACCCGTGGGCTTATAGAGATTGAAGCTGCCCTTAAAGCTCACCTGCATGCCATCGCGCAGATCGAAGGTGCGCTTGAGATAGGCG
>DXLR01000142.1:32074-32780 GCA_019414625.1 Collinsella sp. | reverse complement strand
GATTGGTTGTTGAGCGTTGGTCAAAATGGTTGTTTTTACAGTAGCGCTAACACAGGCGCGAGACGGCGGCCACGAGCCCGGCGTGGCTGCCGGAGACCACGAGACGAACGCCGGCCAGCCCGCGCTCGCGCAGCCCGCCGAGGAATGCCGCCCAGGAGTCCTCGCTCTCGGTGTCGACCACGTCTCAGCCCAGGAAGTGCTTGCGCCCGTCGGCGCCCAGCCCGATCGCGGTCACGACGCCCTGCGAGACGACCGACGAGCCGACCCTGCAGCTCATGTAGGTAGCGTCGAGCCACAGGTAGCAGCACGGCGTGCCCGACAGGTCGCGGCGGCGGAACTCCGCCACCTCGGCGTCGAGGTCGGAGCAGAGGCTCGAGACCTCCGAGCTCGACAGCGAGGATATGCCCAGCTTGGACGCCACGCGCTCGACCTTGCGGGTGGACACGCCGCATACGTACATCTCCTGCACGATGGCGGCCACCGAGGTGTCGACGCGCGACCATCGCGCGAGCATGCCCTCGGGGTAGTAGGTGCCGTGCCTGAGCTTGGGTATCTCGAGCTCCACGTCGCCCACGGCGGTCTTGAGCGACCTGGGGCGGTAGCCGTTGCGGCTGTTCTCCCTGCCGTCGCTGCGCTCGTTGCGGCTCGCGCCGCACATCTGCTGGGCCTCGGAGTCCATCAGCGCGTTCATCACGCTGCCCAGCAC
>DXLR01000142.1:0-32064 GCA_019414625.1 Collinsella sp. | reverse complement strand
GCCCAGCACCCTGCACGCGAACTCGCGCGCGTCGCCGCACTCCTGCCAAAGCCTCGCCGCCTCGAGGGCCTCGTCGCGGCCGAGGCGCAGTACACTCTCTTCTTGGGGCATCGCCTTTCCTTCCATTCGTCACCTTCATTACTCCAACGACGAATTCTAGGCGGTGTCCCCTCCCTTTCAAGAAAGGGCGGAGGCGGGGCATTCCCCGCCTCTTACACCACATCTCTGCGCGCTACCTGCGGATGTTCCAGGGGTCCAAAAACAGCCGTTCACTTCGCGGAAAAGTATTAGACCTCAATAGCGGGGGATGGGGTGCCGGTGCAAAACGGCGTCAGAAATGGGGTAAACAAGGCAAACGGATCTAATGGATCAAAAATCATGTTGCAAAAGTATGAAAATATCCTACAATTGCAACATGAAGTGCTTTAGCAACATAACGGCGATAATCGAGCTCTCCGAGAGCGAGGGTGTGTTCACCACAGCTCAGGCGGCTCGCATGGACATCTCTCGAGATGCGCTGGCGCACTCATGCCGCGCAGGGCGTCTTGAACGGATATGCCACGGCGCCTACCGGATGTCTGGAACGCAGCGCCGAGACACCGACGAACTCAACGCCTTTTGGAAGCTCACCAATCCCTCCCTTTGCGCGTGGGAGAGAAAACGTCAGTGGGATGGCATCGCCGTGAGCGGTACGACAGCGGCGAACCTACAGCAAATGGGCGATTTCTATCTGTCCCCCTACAGGATGACCGCGCCCATGCGTATCAATACAAGAAACGAATCCCTTTCTTTTGTAAAGCGCGAGATTGCTGAGCGGGACATCGTTTGGCTCGACGGCCTGCCGGTAACTAAACCCGAGCGCACGCTTGTCGATCTTTGCCTCGATTGCGAGGACCCCTCATTAATTATCGATGCCTATCACGACGCGCTTGGACGTGGACTCGATATACAACGGCTGAAGGATCTTGTAGAAGAGAACTCTAAAACCGCCAAACGACGCGAGCTGATGGCGCCTTTGCTGATGGTACTGAACGGGTAATGCGAAACGGAGGACATGGTGAAGTACAAAACGCCTGCCGCATTGGAGATGGCTGTTAGGAATGCCGCAAGAGAATCACCAATGGATACTAATCGGGCAATCGTTGGTTTCTACTTTCATCGCTTCCTATGTCGCGTTTTTTCAGAAGATGACTGCCGTTTTGTGCTTAAAGGTGGTCAAAGCGTCCTGGCGCGAACGCTCGATGCGCGTGTCACAAGAGATATTGACTTGGTTGCTCAAGAGGAGAGCCTCGAAGAGGCTGTTGCCGATCTGGTGCGGGCGGCTTCGATTGATCTGGAGGATTTCGTTTCGTTTGTCTTTGATCGTGCAGAGCAGATCAAAGAAGAAGATGAGTATCGGTGCGGTGCGAAGGTGTGGTTCACCCCCTTTATGGGAACCAAGAAGCTACAGCCAATTTCAATTGACTTGGTAATTGATGAAGTGCGGGGACTTGAGCCTGAGGTTCTTGCGCCGATCGATCGTCTGAATATCGAGGGGCTCCCAGTCTGCGACTATCGAGTATGCCGAGTGGAGAGTGCCCTTGCAGATAAATTGCTCGCAATGATAGAGATGCATGAGGGCTGTGCTTCATCGCGAATCAAGGATATAGTCGACATCTTGGTGTACGCGAAAACTTGCTTCGTCGATGGGGCTACGCTTGTCGAGAGGGTCGAGAAAGAAGCGTCTGCCCGCAAAGTGGCAATGCCGGAAGAGTTCGTGGCGCCTCTCTGGTGGAAACAAAATGGTTCTGCACAGTACGTAAAGATGGCGAGGCAGGCGGGGGTACTTGATCTCGCGGGGAACATTGCTGGGGCAGAAGAGGTTGTCAATCGGTTGTATACACCGTGCTTTAATCATTCGGCGAATGTGCGCAAATGGAATCCTCAGACCACGGGATGGGAATAGGCTAGATAGTTAAGCCGGCGGCAGAATTAGTTCCTGTCGCCGGCTTAAGACGTTTCTACTGCCTATGCGCTATTCGCAGGTCTGGTCGACCACCTGGGTGACGGCCTTTTTTGCGCCTTCGAGGTCGCGCAGGGCTTGGGCGACAGCGGCCTCGGCTTGTTTCTTTGTCCTTACGACCTCGGCAAAGCGGTTGATGGATTCGCTATACTCGCGTGTGCGCGGGTCGAGCGCCGGCGGGACTTCGATCTCAAACAGGTCGCTAGGACGGATGGCGCGGATGCTGGCTGCTTCAGTTAATGCTTGAATCAGCTGCGCCCCGTGGCCTTCGGTAAGGTATCCAACAATTATCTCCGAAAACACTACGCGTTCATCTTCGGTCATCGTTTGGAATGACGGGCGAATGACGGTGGTGTTATGCGAAGCAACCAGATGCTGCTTAGCGTCATCGGAGCTGACGACGAGCAGGTTGGACGCGCCGTAGCGACCCAGCATGCGCGGCATGACGATATCTCCAGCGCGGAGCTCATAACGATCGAGAACGCTGGGGTCCACCTTTACGAATTTAGAATCCGAGCTATTTTGATTATCTGAAGCATCTACGGGCAGAAGATTGCCGTCCTGAAAATCTTGAGATGAGATTCGGCGCACCTCGACTGCGTCAATGTCGTTCGATGTCGTGCTCTCGCGGGGCATGAATGGCGCGACTCGCGTAAAAGAGTCACCGAGTGTGGCGCTGTAGTTTCGGGTGATGGCGATGAGGCTGATTTTGCCTTTTGAGAGAGCGGCGTGGTGTTGGAGCAGCTCGCGCGTGGCAAAAGTGGACGTTTCGATTGGCGTCGATCTTGGCGTATTGGTATCAATGCGGGCCCAGTCAGGAGAGATAGAAAAGGTGATATCAGAGTAATACGATGTTTTAGTCACATATTGAAAACGCGGTCCGGGCTCAATTGCGCTGCGAAATGCAACGCTGCGATTTCCTGAAGACAGTATGAGGAGCGCGCTTGTCATGTAGGGCCTGGGCTCGGAAAGTGGCAAATAAACGACGCTCTCGATGAGCCCTTCGCGTATCAAAATCGTGCGTGCTTGTTCAGCTTTATCAAGTAAATCGGCGGGAAGCACCACGGCTGCTCGAGTGCGGCCCGAAAGGGCGAGAGCATACAGGCACCAAATAAAAGGACCCCAGTCGCAAAAATCAAGGTAGCCAGGCTCCAAATAATCGATGAGCGCGGCACTGTCTTTTTCGATATCGTGCTTATTTGCGCGGTAGTAGTTTGATGCATCGACAAACACCGGCGCTGCATCATCATCGCTTGCATTCTGCTTGCCGGGTTCAAGCTCACAAATATCGGGCACGCCGTTACCGTTTAGGGTAAAGCACTTAGCGAGATCTTCGGCATCCACAGCGCCAGGCAGACGGACAGTGAGCAGGCGACTGCCTTGTTCCAGGTTAAGCGCGCGCGAGAGGGCGGCGGCGGTGAGGCGTGGCAATGATGATGTAGTTTCACGCATGTATAGAGCCCTTTCTTCTCAGTGGGTTATATATTAGCAGAATAATTTGATAATTTCTAATGACGAGAACAGCGCACTGTGCTATCCTCGAAGCAATCCAAAACCAACTCAATATTAACTGCTTGATACAACCGCTATACAGCCTTTAGGCAAACTGCGCTATCGAGCAGGGCAATTTCACTTACGAAGCAGCAGGTTAGGTCAATAACTACTACCTATGCCTCAGAACATTCTAAAACTTAGAACAAACTTACCGACAAACATTTGCAACTGGACAGGAAGAAGCATCCATGAAGAACGAAGACAACATTTATGAGGTATTCCTCAACACGCTCGACGAAGACCTCCGTGGCATGTGCGAAAAGAACGTGAAGGCAGAGAAGCCGTTTCCGTATCCGTACTGCGGTGAGGAGAACGTTGAACGCCTCGCTAAGGCGCTTGTTGGCGTACTGGAAAAGCATTCACCCGATATTCCCGGGCTGGTGCCCGAGCAGTATCGAGACGATGTGCACGAGGCTCGCGAGCTTTTGGCCGCGGCGGCGCTCGCTTTGCTGTCGCTGTACTTTCCCCAGCGCGATAACTGTATGCGCTGCATGGCCATCTTAATTAGCCTGTTTCGGCACGGAAGCAATCCGCGCTTTAAATCGAGCGGCGTGCTCATGTTTGAGCAGGTTTCGACAGGTATGAAGTACTCGTCCGAAAAAGGGGGACGCATTCCGTCTCGCTTTGTGCGAAGCATCGACTACAAAAGACCCAGCGACCACGTGCATCGCGATGGATCGCATGGATTTACGGCGGACGAAGACGATGCCGTCATGTTTTTCGAACGTTACCGCGTGATTCAGCAACGCGTATTCGATGCGAGTTCGCGTTTCAACTTCGAGCTATGTGTCAAACGCCCGTTTGAGGCGCTTTCGGACAATCGGCAGAACTTTTATTACAGGGAGGAAAAGATGGAAACCGATTTGGCAACCAAGGTACAGAGGCTTCGGGACCGCTACACCCTCAACTACGCTCAGGCCAAGGGATACGACCTGCTCGACAAGCTGATGATCGAGTCGTTGCTTGCGTATCTGCGCGACGGGACGGTCTCAACCGTGGCGCGCGAGAGCTATGTGGCGCAGGCCGAGCGACTGATTGACGGCGCGGTCAAGTTGCCATGCGCGACAAGCCCCAAGGAGGGCGAAGGCATCGGCCGTATTTCCTAGCAACTACGCAGAACCATCGACAAGAAAGGGGCCGTGACATGTCGGTCATTAAGATGTACGGCTACGAGGCCGCACAGCAAACGGAGTATCAAGCCAAGAAGTGGGCGACCAAGGAGGAAATGCAGGCGCTGTCGTCCGGCGATGAGCAGCGCGATGTGATCTTGGCGCACGGTGCCACGGTTGCTTTTTACGAGGGCGATAAGCACTGGGAGACGAGCGTGTCCAACAACGTGTTTGTCTTTGGCGGAACCGGCAGCGGCAAAACGGCGAGTTTCGTTTTGCCCAACCTGCTCAATCACCACGAATGCTGTTATGTGGTCACAGACACCAAGGGTGAGCTGCTGCGCCGTACGGGGAAAGGCTTTGAAGAGGACGGCTACGAGGTAACGGTTCTCGATACTGTTAATCCCGAGCGGTCGGCCGGATACGACCCTCTGCGTTACGTGATGGATGTCGAGGATATCCCCACCACAGTGGCAGCAATCATGGAGGGGGTCGATCCTGATGGGCGCAGCTTTAGGAACGACCCGTTTTGGGACAACGCGAGCGATCTGCTGCTCCGAGCGATTATTGGAATCCTGTTCCTTTTGGAGTGCCTTGCCGGCACGTTTGCGCCGGGTGGGGATCCCACGGCTCCGCGCCGCTACCTTAAGATGAACAACGTCTTTAAGCTGGCCGCGCTCATCAAGGTCACGGGAGATGGCGAGGGCCGATTTCCGTTGGACTACCTTGTGGGGCAGGTGGAGTCCAAGGAATTTCTTGGCAGGTATGAGTCGGCGAACGCGGACCTGTATGGCGTTGAGCAGTACCGCGATTTTCGCGGAGCAGCCGATAGGACGCTTAAGAGTATTCTGATCACACTCAATGCGACCATCTCGCGGCTTAAGACTCCCCAGCTCATGCGCGTCTATGAGAAAGATGAAATGCGTCTTGACCGTATCGACGAGGGCAAGCGCGTAATCGATCTTAAGGTGAGCGACAACGACTCGACCAATGCATGGCTTGCCAACGTTGCCCTTAAGCAGCTGTTTAACCTGGCCCAGCGCCGCGCCGACGCCAGCCCTAGTGGGCATTTGCAGCGCCGCGTGCAGTTTATTCTGGATGAGTTTCTCAACGTGGGCCGCATCCCCGATTTTGAGCGGAGTATTGCGACCGTGCGCAGCCGTGGCATGAGCTTTTTGATGTGCGCGCAGTCGTTGAGCCAGCTCGATGGTGTGTATGGCGAAACCACAGCTCATACCATCCTCGATAACTGCGACAGCTTGGTCTACATGGGCGGCGGCAGCAACATCGCGACGCAGAACTACATAAGCGAGCTGTGTGGCGAGTCGGTTTTGGGCACCAACTATGTGGGCGCCGAGCGCACTGCCGTCGATGTGCGCGGTTGCGTGATAACCCCGGGCGAGGTGGGGCTTATGCCGCGCGCCGATTGTCTGGTCAAAGTGACCGGCATGCGCCCCTTCCGTGCCAAGAAGTATTTTTGCGGCGACCATCCCAATGCGGCCAAGTGGCTGAGGGATTAGTCCTTGCAGCTTCGCGCGCTCAATCTTGCCTATTTGACCGCACGGCTTCCATTAGCCGTAAACCGTGCGGCCCCGTTTTGCCTCCTTACCGATTCCGTTTAGAAGGGAATTACCATGTCCGTTATGTATCGTGAGCCTAGCATTATCAAGAAGTCCAAGGACGGTCGCGTTGCCGCCGTCGATATGGCAAGTGAGCTGCTTAACAGCCGCGTGCTGCTGCTGGAAGGCGAGGTCAACGATGTGACCTGCAATGGCCTTATTAAGTCCATGCTGGTGTTGGAGCATCAGAGCGCCACCGAGCCCATCACCCTCATCATCAACAGCCCGGGCGGTAGCGTTACGGCGGGGCTGGCGCTCATCGACACCATGCAGTCGCTCGACTGCCCCGTGATCACGGTGGGCGAGGGCGTCGTGGCCTCGATGGCCGCGGTGATCTTGGCCTGCGGCGACCACCGCCAGGTATACCGCCACACGCAAGTGCTCATCCACCAGTTGATGGGCGGCACGGGCATGGCGCAGCAGACCGATATCGAGATCGTGGCCCAGCACACGGCGGCCATGCGCGCCGAGCTGGACGAGCTGCTGGCCGAGCATGGCAACCTGAGCGCCCAGGAGTTCCACGAGCTCACCGAGCGCGACTGCTGGTGCAACGCCAGGCGCGCTCTGGAGCTGGGTCTGGTGGACGAGGTGATTGCCCCGAGTAAGAAGGCGCTCTAGCGGGGCTCATGTCTTGTGGGCATATAGAGCGGGGCGAACGATCGCGTAGTTTAACGGCCAGAAAGAGGTTGAACATGAGCAGGATTTGGGATGTCGACGGCATTGAGTGGGAAGACCTGCCCACCGTGAGCGACCTGCTGTGCGCTGCGGACACAAAGATCCTGGCGCGCGAGGTTGCCCTGCGATACGGCGGCAAGCCGGACGGCCGCGGCCGTGTCGATAACGAGCGCAGCTTAAGCGCGCCCGCCGCAAGGTCAAAAAGCTGCGCAAGGTTGACCCCGAGCCCAGCGACAAGATCGTCCTGTTGCCCAAGCATGTCATCAATCGTCGCGATGCGGGCCACGGCTTTGACTATTACGACGTAGAGCCGTGCGCTTTTACGCGCGGTGGCGCGCAAAAGCTGGGAGAGGACGCGTGCGCTGAAGTGTATCCGTGGGACCTGTTCCTGCTCAACGAGGAGCCCACAAGCGTCGTTCTGGGCTATCGCGTATGGCTCGGCGGCGAATGGGACCTATGCGAACGTTATCGCTTTTTGGCTGTGGTGTGCGCCAGCGCGCTGCATCGCATCCGCGAGCAAAAGGAGCTGCGCAAGTGTCTCAAGAAGGACGATGCAGCCTGCGACATGGACGAGGACGAGGCGATCGAAGGTATTCGCCAAGACGTGCTGTATCCCGAGGAGGTAATCAACGCAAAGCTCGGCGGCTATTGGGATACGAGCCTGGGGCTCAATCTGCCCTGGAAGGACGAGCATTTCGAGACCTGCGTGCGAATTGACAGGGCAATCGATGACCTGTTTACCGAGGAAACGAAGCGCTGCGCTGCGGAGCTTGGGATGAAGCTCGAGCGCGGGTATGAGAAGCGCGGGGAAGTGCCGCTGTTTCAACCGTTCACCGACGAATGAGGAAAGGCGGCGAGTGCTGTTCCCATCGCCTTTGAAGGCAGCGGCCGAATCGCACGGGGCCCTGCTGGGGTCGACGGAGCAGGCGTATGGGGTGGGGCGTCTCCGAGCCTAGTCCCCGTCGAAATCACGCATGGGACGCGTGTCTACGGGCTATTTCACGGCGCCGCACCCGGGGCAGCGGTAGCCCGTGAGGACCTGCTTGGTCCCGGTCTCTACCTGACGCGTCTCCTGATGCGTAATCGCCTCATGGTGGATTGTCTTGTAGTCATCCACTACAGAATAAGAACAGCCAGTATCAAACTGATAATTCATTGCTTCTATACCGTCATAGCAAATGTGGCCGTCCGAGAACAGGAAATGGCTACCGCTACGAACCTGTTCGTCCCACGCCTTCTGGTCGACAAGGGTATAGGTTTCGGTGGTGTATACCGGTTCAGTGCGGTACGGAGCCTGCCACTCATGCTCATGGTTGGGCTTATTGGTGGAGCCGGAAGAGGGCTTTGAGTCCGACTTGGACGGCGAGGAGTCCGAGCCCGTCGACGGCTTCTCCGCATCGGCCCCCTTGTCCTCAGCCCTCGCGGTACCATCGGCCACGGCGTCCGCCTCCACCACCTTCTCCTTATCGGCGGCAGGTGCCTTGGAGGCGTTGTCGGCGGCCTTGTCCGCCACGTCCTTGCCGTCGTCTCCCGCGAGCGTGCCACCGGCTTCGGTGGCCTCGGGTTTGGGGGCGAAGGCGCCGGCCACCCATGCGCCGCCGAGCCCGAGCCCCGCGACGACGAGCGCGACTGCCGCGCCGATGGTGGCCTTTCGCTTCAGGGGCGTTGTGCTGCCGCCGCTTACAGTGGGAGCGAAACCGGGGTCCTGATCCCGCTCGTTCTGGTGTTTGTTGTTGCTTTCATCCATGGCGCTGTCTTTCTCTAGTCCCCAATCGGATTCTAACCCATCGCCCGGACATTAAAATCTCGTCAATGCGGTCGATCCGGATGCCAGCGCCAGTCACCTCCAGTGCTGAGGCTATGCGCTCCTTCTGCGTGGGTGCCTCTTGATGCTCAGTAAGAAGCGCTCCGAATAGTCACCGCTTTTGAACATCGTGGTCATTGATGGTTGGGCGGGTAATCACGAGGGCCATGTCTCTGGACATGGGGAATGTGAATCTGCTCCATTCCCGTCGAGAATTCGATTTCTGCTTTGCAAAGCGCAACGCCTCGAGGCTTGGAGGCAAGCTCGAGCGTGGGTATGTAAGACACGGGGCGCAATTGAACGAGGATTTGCTGAACGGGATGACCCAGTGAATGGTTGCCAGCAGTCCGATAAAAATCTGTCCACACGAAATGATAGAACATATCTGACTGGAATTTAGGGAGATTGCAATGGGAATTGTCTATAGGGACCTGTTTCGTGTAAACCATCTCATCTATGGTCCTGGACCGGGAGGTTTCTTCATTAAAAGATTCAAGAAGAGCGAATACAGTGAGGCAGAATTAATCGATTTGATTTCAAGAATTGATTTCTCTCTCGCTGGAGCTGACGAGGACATCAGTCTGAAAAAGAAATGTGAAATAATCGAACAGGCGGTTGCTGAAACGCATTATACGAGCTGGGCCCTCAGTCTGATTGGCATCATTATTTCTCTTACGGTCGGAGCATATTTGTCTGCGCTGATAGCCAGCAATTCAATTGCTGCGCGGATTATTGTGGCGCTATTCTTGATTGTCTTGGGAATATATGCGTTGCTTCGATCTCACTTTGAGCAAAAGAGAACAATACTGTTGTGTGCATTGGGTCACATAAAGACGCTTCAGCCATAGCCGCTTGCGAGATTCGGAGCGCGTCTGCTGCGGTTAAGCCCGAGGAGCCGGAAGCTCGCCCGATGCCCTAACACAGCTCTGGGCAGCGTTGAGGTCAGCCGGATCCCGGAAGCACTACGATGGGTACTTGGTACATACCATAGGCAGCTAGCTGCCGGTAATTTTGGACAGCACGCTTGCCTGCTGCAAGAGACTAGACAAGGATTTCCAGTAGTTAATGAGAAACGTTGTTGATATAATCCTTTAATTTGAGATAAGGAGGGGTAATGGCGGTTGAGTTAAATCACGTTTACAAAATGGATTGCATCGAGGGAATGACCTCGTTACCGGATAATTCCGTTGACTTGATTATCGCCGATCCTCCTTACAACCTATCAAAAGGAGGCAACTGGAGCTGGGATAATAGCGTTGTCCTGAAAGGCTTGGGCGGCAACTGGAATAAAGTCATGGAATCCTGGGATGCTATGCCGCTCGAAGAGTATTGGAAATTTACCCTCGCGTGGATTTCCGAAGCAAAGCGGATACTGAAGCCTTCAGGTTCAATGTGGATATTTGGCACTTACCACAATATTGGGATTATTAACGTGGTTTGTCAGATGCTTGAAATTGAAATCATCAATGAAGTTGTTTGGTTCAAGCGAAATTCATTTCCAAATCTATCCGGCCGTCGTTTAACCGCGAGTCACGAAACTCTATTATGGTGCCATTCCGGAGGTAAGAAGAGACAGTATTACTTCGACTATGATTATTCCAAAAACGGAGTATTCGAAAGCGATCTGATAAAAAAACCTGGTAAACAAATGCGTACGGTTTGGGATGTGCCGAACAACAAGACGAAAGTTGAGCTCAAGTTTGGAAAGCATCCGACTCAGAAGCCCCTGCGGTTGCTAGAAAGAATCGTCGGCCTCACATCAAAAGAGGGCGATTTGATGTTAACTCCATTTTGCGGAAGCGGAAGCGAGTGCGTTGCCGCAAAGATTGCCGGAAGAGACTATATTGGATTCGAAATTGAAGATGAATATGTTGAGCTTGCAGAGAAGCGTCTAGAAAATGCCGAGCGAGGTTCGAAGCTTCCTCCAAAAGAAGATTCTTCCAGGATTAATCCGACTCTTTTTCAAGAAAGGAAATAATGAATTTTAAGCCGGTCATTAAATGGAGCGGAAGCAAACGCTCTCAGGCTTCGACTATTGTCTCGCTCGCTCCAGACTCTTATCGTACGTATTTCGAACCATTCATTGGAGGTGGTTCGATTCTTTATGCGCTAAATCCTCCCGCTGCAATATGTGGCGATATCTGTTCTCCACTGATTGATCTATGGAAGGTCATACAATCCGCCCCCGATTCCCTAATCGATCAATATCGAAAAGATTGGTTGCGACTACAAGAAGAAGGACATCCCGTTTTCTATGAAATAAGGGATCATTTTAATAAAACGCAGGACCCTAGAAGTTTGTTTTTTCTTTCTAGAACTTGCGTCAACGGATTAATTCGATTCAATGCAAAAGGCGAATTCAACAATTCACTTCATCACTCCCGCCCAGGCATAAATCCGGATCGGCTTAAGCCGATCGTTGATTCCTGGTCCGAGAGAATTCAAGGAGTGGAATTCCTTAATGCCGATTATCGAATTACGATCGCGGATGCCTCAAAGGGAGACTTCGTCTACCTTGACCCTCCTTATCTCAACACGAAAGGCAGGTATTACGGAGGAATTGAGTTCTCGGAATTCTTGTCCTGTCTCGAAGACCTCAACATGCGCGGCGTTAAATACGCTCTGTCCTTTGATGGATACCGAGGCGACAAAGATTACTCGGCTCCTATTCCCAAAGAATTGTACAAACGTAAGGAGATGCTTGCGTCTGGCAATTCCGCATTTAAGAAGGTTCAGGATAAAATATCGGAACAGGTTTACGAATCGTTGTACCTAAACTACTAGAGGTCTATTACGCGATAATCAAATGACTCAATCGCGAGGGATTTACCAATTTCTTTAGCAATTTTTAATGCTGTTTCATTTTTGGATATAGCTTGAATCGACCATTTTGCAGCAGTCGGGATCGGATCGACGTCAAACAGGATGTCGCAAGAACTTTTGGAGAGAATGCTTTGATAGTCGTTATTGGCATTCCTAAGAAATGCGCCTGCGGAAATGAACGTATAGTCACCCGGTGAGACGCGGGAATGGGATATCGTCCACTCTCCAGTATGGCTATCGGCCCTTTCTGCGCTTGGAGTGCTTTTCATAAGCCAGTCAATATATTTAATGAGTTGAGTGCCGACACTGGCTTCTAGGTCTTTAGCCTGACCCTTTGATTCGACAACAAGCAGAATTGGCTTATCACCCAAGCCAAAAATTTCTGCAATATGGTCCGGCCTCTTTCCTCCGTTACTTACTCGCGGAAGAGATAACCATCGATATTCGATATTATTACGTTTAACAGAGAAACCACTCCAATCTCCTCCTGGAGGATTGCACATACACTCGAAAGACCCAATCTTTAATGATTTGCTAAAGAGGACATGAAGCGCGGTATCTACATCGTCCTCGGAATATGCACATGGCTCCGAGGGTATTTTGCTCATACTTAGAGTATGGCTTTTGGGCACCTTAAGCAATTGGTCTTTTAAGCCCGTGTTGCACAGAAATTGTTGTGTGGAGTTCGTTGCTCCGTGAAGAACGGGACAATCCAGCAAGATGTAATCACTCAAAGAAAGGACGGCTTTCCATAAACCATTTCTTCCAGCAAGTTTTTTAGGATCCGTAAGCAGCTGCTTATAGCTGGTATCTAATAACGGACCATATATGAAAGTAAGCACATTCTGGCGCGTATTGGATAACATTGCAACAAGGGGGAGAAGGCCACGATCGGGTCGGTTGTCGTCGCCTCTGGGCTTAAATCCCTTAATGAGGCAAACAATCAAGTTCGAATCGCATGGTATGGAATCAATATTTGGTTTTTCTGGATAAATAGCTTTTGCCCGGTGTTTAAATAAATCCAGATTATTTTTTGAGATGATGCCGATCGGAAGATCCTGTGACCCTATACCTACACTCATTTCTTTTACAAGGTCACGAAATTCTAAGACGGATTCTGAACTAACTGATTTGTTTGCTATTTTCTTTGAGCATGAGAAGCTTCCATTTACTGCCGCGTATTCAATTACATCCCGCTTGGACCGATAGAGAAAATCCCAGTCGCTCTTTTTGAAGCAATTGGTGTCACCGGAGCGTGACGTTAAAAAATCAACCACCTTCATATTCTTCTCGAGTAGGAGGCATTCAATCTGATGCGTAGGTTCTCCCAAAAGCTTGGCAACCAGATATTGAGAAAATGCTTCGTCCCCAAAATAATCATCTGAAAAACCAGACAAATCAGAATCAAAGGAAGGCTGGAACTCCTCGGCTCTGACGTATACCTGGGTACAAAATACGCCTGAATTGTTTGAATGATTAATATAGCTGTAGACAACAGCAGGATTGGGGAAGCGCAGGGCTTTACGTTGCCTAGTTTGTTTGTCTAGTTCATATTTTACGAAATCGACAATGTACAAATAAGGACAGCCGCTTCTAGATGTGGAAAAAGCCCTTCCGCTTCTTTGCCATGCCTGATTTCCTGCCTGGAGGGCGCTGCAGAACTCAATCGCTACAAGCACTTCCTCATCACCAGAATTATTAATTCTGGTGATGAGGGCATCGGGAGTTTCATCCAATATGCTGCCATTTTTCTTAAGTGGCTCATAAATATCGCTTTTCCAGCGAGAACCGTTCGTTTTGTTGAATCCTGGATACAGAAGGAATTTTACGGATTGGTTAGTGTCGTCCCTAGGAAAAGACATTGTGACCTGGGGGCATGCGGGCGATGCGAAAGAATAAGTCACATGTGCCCCATTGAGACCTTTCTCGATATACTCAATCATGCGCTCACATTCGATAACGTTGTCGCCATGGATGTGGAATTCTCGCACTTGCAGCTCCTCCCAACCCCTCCAATTATTCATAATTGAAAATTATATCAAACAGCTATTTCTTTAGTCTGTTCCAGGGATTATAGGGCGGCAGACGGCCTTTTGCTACATACGTTAGGCTCATCGTCCCGAGAGATGCCCGGATGGGCTCGCGGTTCATTGTGCCTTGATCTCGCTTGCATTTGCAGTCGTGGCCTTGGTGCTGTGCTTTGCCGGGCTTCCCCTCATGATCGCCGCCTTGTCGCATGGATAGACGATGGGAGGAGATTTTCTCCCAATGGCCCGCGCCGTCCGCGAACCGGCCTTGCCCTGTGGCCTTCGTCTCCGCTAGAAACGGCGGCATCAGCCTTAGCCCTGCTTTTCCGGGTCATATCCCTTTGTATACACGGTAAAGCTGAGGTCATCGATCATGCCGGTACTGCAGACACATGCGTCGGGCGTGTTCCAAGTGTCCTGAACCGTCAGGTCGGTTGAGACACGCTCGGGCTCATCAATTCCAAGCAATGGAATGGGTTTTGTCATCTGATCGGCGTTATTTATCTGCGCAATGATCTCCAGCAACTTGTACAACTTGATATGCCAGGAGCTGTATGGGTGCTCGCCGGGCCCCTTGAAATCCAACGTGCATTTTGATTGTGGGCTTTCGGCAAGTTGGCCCAAACGTTCAAAAAGCGCTGGGTACTCGGCTCCGGAAAACTCGACTCGAACATAACGATTGCCATCGCGGACGACTCCGTACCACATTACAGAGTATGGAAAGCCGATTCTATCCGGTCGTTTGATTTCTGTCCTGCAATTGGGCTGGTTGACGATAGACAGCCATGTTGAATAGAGCTCGTCGGAAATAAGGTCACTCGCTTGGTATGTTGGACCAATGCCATTGAGGACAAAGTTGCCAAGACGCTCAAAATAGTGGGCACAATCCGCTAGGCCATTTTTATACGCCGTATCGGCTTTTCTCTGCATATTGAGCGCGACATCGCGGGGCGATTTGCGACCAAGATGTTTTTTGGCGTTATATCGCGGGTTGCAGTAGAGCTTGGTCTCCTCGCTATATCGGTCGCAGTACTTGCTGTTGGGACCAGTTGGAAAAAAGAGCGAACCGCAGGTTTGGCATGCTATCGGCATAATGCCGCACAGCAGCAGCTCGTGAAGGATGCGGGCATAAAGGCTTGCAAAGGACCATTCCTCTTCGGTGAAGTAGAGCTCTCCTGCCTTTGAAATAACGGCTTGAAGCCCAACGAGCCTATTGAGGTTTTCCTGGTCGTTAAGCTCTGCATGCGTATGGAAGTCTCCATTTGCGAAGATCTGGTTCTCGCGCATAGCTTCGAGATAGTTTTTACGAAACGCCTGCATAAAGGGGGCGCTATTCATGCGCTTTATTCCATTCAAATGCTCTTCGAGCTTTTGAGCCGTTTCGTTTCCGGGCAAGTGTTTTTTGGCTGCGTATACAAAAGCTTCGCCAAAGCGGATGATTGCTGGCAGCTGCTCATCGAATAATCGGAATTGTCGCGGGTCGCTTGTTTTGATGGCGGCTGGGAAAAACTCTTCGTTTTGCGCGAGCAGGCTAGGTGCCTCGGTGTTTTTAAGCAGCGGGGTAAGCTCCAGACATTCCTGATAAAAAACAATGAGAAGCGCTCGAAAGAGATCGATATTGGTGCAGACGCAAGCTGTTTCTATCTGAGATTTCGCCTTGGGAAAGTTGCGTATAGGATTGTCGCGGTCATACGGCACTGGTGCTGTTAGATCAGTCTCGCCGTTGGTAGCGTTAATGCTCATGTCGTTCGACTCGAGCTGGAGATAGGAGCTGAAGAGGGACGCCATTTCTTGCTTGTTGAGTTGGTCCGATGTTGTAATCACCGCGCGGTACAGGCGGTTGATCTCGTCGCACTCAATAGCGTTGTTGTACATCCAGCAGCTGTAATAGCGATAGTCGGGAATCGCCGTGATGTTCATGACACACTGTCTACAGACATTTTCAAGGAGATATCTGGCCATGCCGGAAATCTCTCCGTGTGCATGGCTTGTAATGGCTTCGTCGAATATCGGAGCAAAGAAATCGAGGTCGCGTTCCTTTTGTTTTTGAAGGTTGATAGCGATTTCAGCTTCGTTCAATTCTGCTTGGGTGGGCTCTTGGTCGGGATCGTCTGGATCGAGCCAGTCGTCATGGTCTGGCTCGGATGCGGAGTCTATCGAGGTGTGTTGCACATGGTGAGGAGCGGCAGGGGGCTGTCGAATGGCGTTCTGCAAATCGATATAAAAGCGAAGTTCTGCTCGCTCACGAAAGTGGTTCCCAATCTCGTTGAAAAGCGAGCTTAAGTCGACGCGTAATAGATCGTTGGCTATGGAGACGAGACTCCATGCGCTTGCATTGCCGGATGTGCTTCCGTCACCGGCGCAATCAATCTCTGGCGTCCTGTTAAGAAGAAGCATACGGGGATTGACGGGGGAGCGAAGAAAGCCAGCCTCAAAACCCCAGCTAAATGGTTCTTTTTCGGACTCAAGCATCGATGCTCCAAACAGCCAAAATTTAAAACGCGATAAAAGTCATATTACGCGGCTGTTCGCGGCTGTTCAATGGAGTCAAGCGAAAAGGCTTAAAACCAGGGAGGCCGTTATGCCCGATTGCATCAAGCTCAACGAAGGAAACATCGATGTGTGCGAGGGCGAGGTTATCGCTCTTCGCGAGATTATCGCCGCCGCCATGGGTCGCTTGCATCAGATGCGCAAGCAGTGCGAGCGAGGCTACGCGTCTTCGGAGGATTTCGAGAATGCGTTGGATGTTTACGGAGTGATCCGTGGGCGAGTCGATGAGCTTGACCAGCTTGGTTTCGAGTTTAGATGGTCGTCAGTCCCCGATGCAGGGATCGATGAGTGCGTCGGGCTCGAATGGATTGAGGATGACAACTCTCCACGTGGACGCGGTTTCGATATCGCTTGTTAATGTGTCCGCACGACTTGGTATCAATGTGGGCGAACAATCTCTAATCGGAGCCGACTAGAGGCTGCATCCTAGTTGCCGGCGTTTCCGGTTTGATCTCTGTTGAAAGGAAAATCGTGAACACTTCTATCCAAATTCCATCCAGCGCCGTTGAGACCGCGCCCCGCACCGCCAAGGGCGAGGTCGTCAAGCTCGTGCAGGGCGCGCCGCTTATTGCCGCCGCCGCGATTGCCGTTGTCGGCATCGCCTCCGTCGCCGCCCCGTTTTGCGTTTGGAAGGGCGAGGTCGCGCTGTTCCTGAACGAGTCGTTCCACACCAACTGCTCAGTTTCTACGATCGCGGAGTACGCGTCGGCGGCGCCCGGGTCCGATTGGGCGTCGCTGCTCGTGGCTGCGCTCATCGCGGCGTACCCCGCCTACCATGCCGCCTGGCGCGTTCGCGAGGGACTTGGACTCATCTGCGAGGCTCCGGTTTTCAGCAAGCGCGTGTCGCGCCTTCTCGCCGCGGTGAGCGCCTGCCTGCTGCTGGCGATGCCGTTCATGGGCTATGGGACGAGTTGGCTCATCAACGGCAGCGCGATGGGTGACCAGGGCCTTGTTGAGTCGGGGCACAATGCATGGGCCGTTTCCATCATGATCATGCTGGGCTGCGCCCTGATGTGCCTGTTCAAGTGGTTCCTTGCCAAGGGCCCTGGCCGTAATTTCGGCAGCGGCTTTGCCGTCGAGCTTGTCCGCCTCGCCGACGTCCTGCTGAAGCGCGCGAGCTCGAACCTGGTGTTGTGCTACGTGGCCGAGCTGCTTGCCTGCCTGCTGGCGCTGGCCTTCATTGCCGTGGCCTATGTCGTCGTGAGCGTGGCCATCGCGCTTGCGTTCGCAGCCGTAGCCTTGGTGGTGTGCCTTGCCGGGATTCCCATTATCCTTGCTGCCTCGTGGCGTAGGTAGCGGGGCGACCATGTGAGTTCTTATCGCGGCGTGAGAAAAACTTGCAGAAATCGCAAGCTCTTGTCACGCGATGAGAAAAACTTGCAGATTGGCGCGAGGGCGACAACTTTCCGCGCGAGCGCGGTTTCGATATCGCTTGTTAATGTGTCCGTACGGCAGCATAAGCTAACAAACCAATATGAGTGATTGGAGACAAAATGTATCCGGACTATGAGTGCAACAACAATCCCATGAGCATTACGGATGAGGACGGTCCGTTTCTGGTCATGGAGGCGGAGCTGTTTTACAACGATGAGCTGAACGATGAGTTCAAGAAGAGCAGGGCGCGCCATTACTATTCTTGCGCAAGTGCTGCTACGGCACTTTTTTACTGCAAATCGCTTGCAGACAAGGACGACAATCCCTGGTATGTAAGCTGGGAAAAGGCGGTCGAGCAGTATCCGCTGGAGAAGTGCGAGAGCGCAACGATGCTCTATTGGGTTGAGCCGACCGATCCTTTAACGGCCCTCGATGCCCGCTACCCCCAATACGACCTTGAGCCATATGTAAGTAAGGCCATCCGCGTCGCCAGCTCATATTTGCTGGAGCTCCACGATAGTGCGTATTCGATTGATCAGTTGGATGTTGAGGATGTTGACAACCTGCTCACTGCTGCCTGGTTTTTGATCCAGAAACTCCAGGAGGGCGGGTGCATGCATGATCCAGAAGCCCTGGATAAGATTGAAGACGCTACGTATGACGCCTATTCAGCGGTCAGGAAATTGATTGAGGACGAAGAAGCGGCCAGGGCCAGTTCGAAGTCTGATGAGAATCTCTAGCCGCTGCATTGAACGGCGCGCCTGATCGGTAGGCTGTCGGAAAAGACCGGACAGCCTACCGACCCTAGTTGCTACATTGTTTCCTTACTCGCGGCGTAATGTTCCGCCTGCTTAAGGGCGTCCTCGTAGGCGCGCTGTTTTGCTTCGTACTCTTGGGCATAGCGCTCCTGTTCCGCTTGCCCGGGAACAGGCACGGTCATGCTTCGGGGGTCTTTGGGAGATAACTGTGCAAGCGAGTCTCCGTGCGAGGTGTCCCTGATGCGTGTCGCCCTTGTAGTGATTGACGCTGAAGAACGCGAGGTATTGGAGTGCGATCTTAAGAAGTTGCTCGCTTCGTGCGAGTAATCGCCGACTGTCTCTCTTTCCTTTCTTTCTTTTTTCAGGCGGCATGGACGCCGCCACCTCAACCGCCCTGCGTGAGTTTTTGTCCGCACGGGATGGTATTCAACACATGCAACAACTAAATCGGAGGTTTGACCATGGCTACGTGGGAGCTGAACTGCCAATCGAATCCGTCGTCTGCGGGCGACAAGGAGCTTGCTCCCTATCTTGCGCGCCAAAAGGCGATGCGCGAGTTTTTTGAGCGTGCGCTGTTTGCCCCCAAGGACCAGGACAACAACGGCCTGTACTTTTTGGGCGCCACGACGGGCTCGGGTAAAAACTACACGGCCGAGCAGGTCACGGCCGATCTAATTGCCGGCGGCTGGGATGAGTCGGGGTGTTTTAACAAATGCCCCGGCCGCCGTACCTTGGTGTTTGTGGTGCCGGGCAAGGACAACCGCGACAACTATGTTGCAAACGTGCGCCAACTGCTGGTTGATCAGGGTATGGATTCCAAAGATGCGGCGCGCATGGTGTTCGATCTTCCGCGCGCGGGCGAGAACATCCTGCATTGGATCGAGGCCACCCGCGGCAAGGGTGCCGTGGGTGTGCGCAAAATTCCGTGTCCCATCGAAGCAGATGACGAGCACTCTTATCGCGTCATTAAGCGGGCATGGCGTAACGCTATGGAGGTCGCCGATGACCTTTTGGGCATCCTTGACACAAGGAGACGCCTGGGAAGTGTTGTCGATCGTCTGACCCCCAGCCTGCGGGACAAGCTGTCGTTAGCTGATGCGAGCCTGCGTTGGGCAGTGAGTTGCGAGCTTAAAAACATCACGCGTGGCATGGAGATAATCCCTCAGATTTGGCCATCTGCGCTACTCAACGACGAGAGCATGCCGCATGTGATTGCGTGCACGCCTCAAAAGCTCGTCAACACAATTGATACGGTGACCGGTGCGAGAGTTGTGCTTTTTAATGCGTCAGCCGCCGAGAAGAGCATGTTTATCTTTGACGAAATCGATCATATGAAGTCCGATATGCTGTCGACGCTGACGGACGACCCCGTGACGTTTCAGCCGGATGAGGTGCTGCGCATCCTTGATCGTCATTTTAACGGCGGCGTGGTGGACCCCTTGCTGCTAGGAAATCGAGACCAATGGATGGCGGTCTACACGCACGCTTCCACGTCGGGTGATCACAAGGGGTCGAATGCCGAGAGGAACAGGGTTTCGCGAGCGAGCGTAAAGGGAGCTGCCGAAGAAATCGCAAAGGATGCCGAGAATATTCAAAAGGCGCTTGCCTCTTGCATTAAGGAGATGAAGCTACGTCTGCCTTTTGCGCTGTCTGATGAGGCGAAAGAAGGGCAACTCTTCGGTCGACATCTGTTTGGCAGTGACGATATCTCGGTGGACGACAACTCGATAAACCCGTTGCGTTACAAGCTCAATAAGAACGGTACCCACAATATGATTACGGCTCATGGGGCGAATGGACAGCCAACAGTCAACAAGGCGGTGCGCCGAGCTCGCGGTATCGTCAGGATGGTGGTGGGTCATCTCGGCCGCTGCGCTGCGCTTATGGACAGCCTGTATTACGGCAGCATTTCGTACAAAGACGATCTTTCGCGCAAGAACATCATCGATGCGCTGGGCATTAGGAACGATCAGACCAACGAGAAGTATTTTTGGGATTCGTTGATGATGGCGCTGTTCTTTAAGAACCGTAAGAACGACGATATTGATGCAGCCGATGACTCGATGTATGCGCGCGGCGTCGGCTACCTGGTGATGGAAACCACGCTCGACCACATGTTTACCACGCACCTAACCAGCCATGGCATTGAGCGCATGCCCGAGGCGTACTTGGCCTCCATTGCTGCCAATGCACCCTGCGTGTGCATGAGCGCAACTTGGAGCGCATCGACCGTAAAGAACTTTAACCTGGATTACCTCGATGAGGTTCACGGCGTGGTCCGCAAGGATACGTGGATTGGCGAGCTCAACCAAGAGATCGTGCGACAGACCAAGCTGTTTAACAAGCAGGCGGCAAAGACGTACGACGTTGACGTTGCTTGGGTTGACGAAGACAAGAATCTTGCCGGTATGGCTGCGTTGGCCGGCGGCGCCTTTGGTGGGGCCATCGTATCGCCCGACGAGACGTACGAGCGCGTGATGGAGTTCTTTGACCAGGTCGGCGTAAGTGAAGGGCTTGCGGTGCGTCTGCGTTTAAAGATCGCCGACAGGGTGGGCACAAGCGACGTCAAGAGCATCGAGTTTGAATTGAAGCGTCTAAGCAAGACACTCGTTGCCGTGAGCACCTGGGCACGTGGCGTTGCACGCAACGAGCATCAGGCAGGAGCCATCTTTACGACGCGCCACATGGAAACCATGGCGACTTTAATAGCTTGGCGCTGGACCTTGCCCGAGAAATCGTTGCCGAGCTGGTGATTCGGAACGTTAAGTGCCCCGAGGCGTCGTACGAGGAGTCGCTCAAGGAGGCCAAGGGTATGGTGCCGTGCTTTAACGCTGCAGAATGGGATATCGGTTGGGGTGACGCTCAAAACCGTCTCGAGATGGGCCGGCCAACCCTTATGCTCATCAATTTGTCGGCCGGTGGCTTTTCCAAGAATCTTAAATACAAGGTACCGGAAAGTTTGTGTCGCACGGTACGACAGGTTGATTGCGGCTTCGAGGATGCCGACCGCCGTCCCAAGATGGACCTGGACTTTCTGTACATTGAGTCGCCTACGAGCCGTCTGACGTCGGAAGTCGAGATTAGCTCGGCGACGTTTGTTCAGCAGGCGTTGACAGGTGTGGTTGAACAGGAAGAGCTGGTGGCGCGCGGAGAGGTCCCGTTTACCGAAAAGCGTCATAACGTACGGCTGCTGCTGTCTGGCACCAAACGGAATCTGCCGGTTCGCAATACCCTCTCTTATCAGGTCGAAGGTGCTCGCATTGTGGCGCAGGCCGTGGGCCGCCTGATGCGCACGAGCGTAAAGATGCCGCACGTGCAGGTAATGCTCGACCGCAAAATCGCCGGCGATTGCGACTTTTCGTTCCTGCACGATTTGCCGATGGGCTACGAGCTGGAGCAGGTTGTTGGCGCCTGTGCGGCTGTCAACAACCACATGGCAGACAAGAAGCAGCACGCTGCTAACAAACAGCAGAACCTTGCTGCCTTTAGGAACAACCTGGCAAAAGAGAAGCACGAAAAGCTGGCATGGAAGGTTGCCTCCCTCGATGCGCGCGAGGAAGATCTTGCCGCCTTTGACGATGAACGCGACTTCTATCTGCATCATTTCTGCCTGCCGTGGGAAGAGCTTGCGAGCTATCCGGCGCGCCGAAGCACCGCGTTGCGCATGCCGTATGCCACGAGCGGTTATGCGTATGCAGAAGGCGGTGCGTGCAAGGTGCCGCACTTTGAGTTTCCTAACTACGATGGCGAGCCTGTCGAGCAGATTGCCGCCCGTCTGGAGGAGCGCTGTCGCTATAACGAGGGCTTAAAGGGCGCGAAGGTTCGCCAGGTAAGCCAGATGGCTGCTCGTGTGTCCGAGCTGCTCTCAATTCGCGAGGTGCGCGAGCGCTGGTCGCGCGACGGGGTGCCTACGACGTTGCAGCCGGCGGCGACGGTGCACATGACGCCCTATATGTTCCAAGCGGTATACCTTGGAGAGCTGGGCGAGTCTGCCGGCAGGGCCATCTTTGAGGCGTATTACGACGGGTGTTATTCGCTTACTCGTGGTGATGCGGCCCATGCCGAGACAGGCGGCGATTTTGAGGTGCTCGATGCCGCCGGCAACAAGACCGGGGTGTGGATCGACTTTAAGCACTATCGTATCGGCGCCTATGAGGCCTACAGGCGCAACGGCGGCGATGCCACGGATGCCGAGCGCTTTAAGGCCAAGGCCCAAAAAGTTGGGGCGAAGCGCCTGTTGATCGTCAATGTTTTGGCCGATGAAGCGGCGCTGGAGCTCCGCCAAAAGACAATCGATGACGAGGGGATGGTGTTCTCCTTCCCGTATATGGCCGCTGACGGTGCAATCAGCCTGGAGATGATGGAGGCGATCGGCCGTGCAATCGAAGCATAGCCAGCCGTGTGGCCTGGGCGACATCGCCGTATCCGAGTTCGATTTGCAGCTCGATGCCGCTGCTGCCGAGGAGCGCTACTCGGTCTTTTGGTGCAATGTAGGCGATGCTGGCAAGCATGCCGTGGCGAACTTTATGGCCGATGTGTGCCAGACGGGCAAGGTCGTCGCGCTCACGCAGCTTGCCGATAACCGCGTCTTTCTCATGGTCAAGGCGGGCGCGCAGACGGGCGATCTTAATGCCTCGCTTTATCAGGAGCAGGTGGTTCCGATTAAAACTCATTGGGACGAGCTGGATGATTACGTAGCGTTGCGTCTGCTGTTTAACTCGTGCTCGCAGTTCGAGGGAATTGAGGACGAAGTTCCCAATGACACCGGGCACCTGTATGTCATTAGCGCCAAGGGTGCCCGCCGCGATGCTGTCGAAAGCGACGGAAGGGGACCTGCCAAGATCGAAACGGTTGAAATCGTTATCAACGAAGACTGCACCTTCGAACTCAAGATTCGAACGTTTACCAAGCGCCGGGTGCTTATCGGTCGTGCGGCAGGCGACGAGTTAGAACTCAAGAAGATCAACAGCCAGGTGGGTTACAGGCTGTCGCCTGTGGCTACGGTGGTGCTGGCCCACGGACAAAGTGACGAGTACATCCTGCGCCGCGCCAAGGGCGATAAGCCGTCCAAACGTCGCGACCTTACGTTTTCTGCCCAGGCGGAAAAAGTCGCCTATACCAAGAAGGGCATCCTGTACCGAGAGCTGCAGATTCTTGAGCGTCGGTACAGCGATTTTGCCCAGGTGTCGCTCAGAGAGTATCCGCGTAAGAGCTTCTACGAGGTTTTGAAAAGCGAGCAATATGACCGCGTGGTTGCGGAACGTTCGGTGGGGCAGCGGGTCGTGGTGTCGTTTGCGCGCAAAGGGCTTGCCGGGGTCGCGCGCAAACTCGCCGATCGACTCATCGATACCTCCTGGGATGTGCGCGCGTCGTATGACGGCGGAGTTGTTGATCCGTTGGCTTGGAATCTGGTTGTTGTGCCTAACGAGGTTGCCGAGAACGATGGCTATGCCCTGCACGCTGGGGTGGTGGAACAGCATGTGACGCCGGATGTGTGCGAGCCGCTGTTTAAGGCGGCGTCGAATGCAAAGGTGCGCGGCGCACAGGAGGGGATCCTGGGGGCCATGCTCAAAGAGCTGCTGGTTAAGCAAGATGTTGCCGACGGACGGGTGAGGGCGTTTGACCTTGGCTCTTTTGGCGTTGGGTCGGTGACGGTCTGCGGCGTGGCCAATGTTGCGCGCAGGGAGAAGGATAAGGTTGAGCTAGATGAGCGCCTTGCGACGTTGACGATCGGTGCGGACGGGGCCATGGACTACGCCTCACATCCGATCGAGGACGGTCCCGTGGACGAGATGGAGCTTGAGCTGCTGACGGCCGAGGGTAAGCTCGACAAGGACGCCTATATCTTTGACGTGCGGGCGGGCGGACGCGCTATGCTCGCACGCGTGCGGGATACGGGCTTGACGACCTTCTCTAGCGACTTCGTGAACTTGGTGCGCGATTACCAGCTTACGGGTAAGGCGGGTCGTAAGAAGGAGTTTTTCGAGAGTTACAACTCGCCCTATTACGGCATTGGAACGTTCGAACGCGCAGGGATGACCTGCTACTTTGTCGGCGTCAACAACGGCACCAAAGAGGATGTGGCAACGGCGATCCATGTACGCTCGATTGAGGTGCTCGAAGGTGATGATCTGTCCGAGCTGCTGGTTCAGCTGGTCAATGTGGGGCTTTCGCGCTACGGAGCTCCCTCCAGGTGGCCGATTCCGGTCAAGTATCTCAACGAGTGCGCTGCGCGTGAGGGCGCGGTGGGGGATGTCGGTGGCGGCAAGTGATGGTGTCGCGCAATTATCGCTCCTAGAACTTTTTGAAATTATGCTTGCATTGTAAAAGGGGAGAACATATACTGCAGCCATAGCACATCAGATGGGGTCTCAAAAAGAGACCAAGCAAATGAGTTTTCAGTTTATGTTAAGAGGTACTTGAGCATGACCAGCAGAATTTTCCCCCTTTACAACGACAATACCGACCATATCGATCTCAATACCATCTGCGGTTACAGTATTTGTTCTAAGGCCGAGAACTACATGTTTGCTCAAGATGATTCAGAGCTTAGCTCCGAAGATTATGAGTACATGAATGATATTGAGCGCGAGCGGGAGTATGAGCTCGGCATCCGCTGATGGATGTGGGCTTGTCTCCAACTCCTCCGATTTAATTACCCCGTTATCACCTCTTTTTAGCGGGGCAAGTTAGATCGACTATCTGTGTCAAACAACGGCTCACCGTGGGAAGGAATCGGCTATGAGCAAGAACATGAACAAGGACATGAACGGCAAGGCCTTGGGTAAGGCCAGGGCGGCTGGGCGCGTGGCGACGGTTGCTGCGGCGACGATTGCCATGACGGGCGGCTCGCTGCTGTCGCCTCTGACCGCGGCGGCGCAGGGTGCGGGTGGCATTGGCGCCGCGGGCGCAACGGCTGCGGTGATGTCGCCGCTGACGAGCGCTGCGGCCGCCGGTGCTGGCGTGGGCGCCGTGTCTGCGGCGCAAAAGGTCGCCGATCTGCAGGCTGCAGTTGATGCGGCGCGCGCCAAGGCTGCTACCGCCAAGGCCGATCTGGAAGCGGCTGCTGCTCCCTACGATGCTGCCGCCGTCAACCAGCAGCAGGCGCAGGGTGCCTATGACGCGGCTTGCGATGCGAGCAAGAGCGCGGCTTCTGCTGCCTCGGCCGAGCTGGAAAAGCAGATGGGTGCCGCGCAGGATAAGGCCGATCTTGACGTCAAGGCGCTTGAGGACGCTCGGGCTGCGCTTGATGCCGCCAAGAGGAGCCTGACGGACAAGGACGAAGCCCTGGCTGTCGCCCAGAAGGCGGCTGCCGATGCCCAGTCTGCGTTTGAGGCCGCACAGGCTGCTGCATCCGATGCCACGCCCGAGGCCGTAGCCGCCGCCCAGGCTGCCGCAGAGCAGGCCGCGAGTGATTTGGAGCAGGCAAAGCAGTCGGCAGCTGATGTGCAGGCTAAGCTCTCGGATGCTCAGGTCGCTGCTGCTGACGCCGCTGCCAAGCGGCAGGACGCACAGGGCAAGCTTTCGACAGCTCAGCAGGCAAAGGCCGCGGCAGATGCGGATGTGGATGCCGCGCAGGCGAGCTATGACGCGGCCAAGGCCGATCTGGACCGAGCCGAGCAGGGCGCTGCGGGCCCAGAGTACGAGGCCGCCAAGGCAAAGGTGACCGCTGCGTCCGAGGCGCTAACGGCCGCCAAGGCCACGCAGTCGCAGCGCGAGAGCGAGCTTGCTGCCGTCGAGCAAGAGGTGGCTGCCGTCGAGGGCGAGGTGCAGGCTGCTCAGCAGACACTCGCCGCTCAGCAACAGGCTGCTGCCGCTACCCAGGCCAAGTTGGATGACGCTGCTGCCGCCAAGACGGCAGCCGATGCCGCCCTTGACCAGGCTAAGGCCGATCATGCCTCCGCGCTTACGGAGTTGGCCGATGCCCAGGCCAAGCTCTCGGCAGCCAAGGACGAGAAAGACGCTGCCGATAAGGCGCTCGATCAAGCGAAGGCCCAAAAGCGGCAGGCCGACCAAGCTGTGGCTCAGGCCCAGGCCAAGCTCGATGCCGCGCAGGCAACGGCGAACGCATCGGCGGGGAACTACCGCCAGGGTGCTATCGCGTTCTTTAAGAGTGTGGGCGCCGACGATGCGGCGAATATCATCCTCAACTGCAAACTCGCTAACTACAACAAGGTGGGCGAGGAGGTCGACGCGACAAGTCTGACCAATATGAAGCAGGCGGTCGTGTGGCTCAAAGCGTGCAACGAGTATCGCGCAAGCGTTGGCCTAGGCGAGCTCAAGGTGACGTATGCCATGATGGCGACTGCCATTGCCGATGCGAACTTCTCGGATACGAAAGTCGCGCACGCTCAGCAGTTTAACGTGGGCGAGAATGTGGCGTGGAACTACGGAAGCAATCCGTTTAAGCAGTGGGTCGATCAGGAGAAGGCCATCTTTGATGCTGCCGCCGCCTCGCTGGGCGCATCGGGCCTTACGGGAAAGGCCGCTTACGATTTCTATACGGCGCATAGCTCCCAGATTGATAACTACGCCGCACTGCACGGTGGATCAAACCCTTCGGTCGGCCATTACATCAACGTGATCAACCCCGATTACACCGTGACGGGCATGGGCGTTTGCGCGCGAGGGACGCTGTACGGGAGTACACAGGCGCAGACATTTGTATATTCTGGTCAATGGTACAAGCCGTATAACCTCAATCCGATGACGGTTGCTGAGTATGAGGCTGCGTTGAACGCGTGGTGCGACTCTCTGGCAAATCCCGAGCAAGGCGTGGACGCGGCGCGCAACGAGCTTGCTGCGGCGCAGGGCGTTGCCAACGATGCCGGCAACAAGGTGGATGCAGCATCACAGACCGCTGCGGCAAAGCAAGCCCAGGTTGAGCGCGCTGCCGATGACGTTGATACCGCGGCTGCCAAGGCCTCGGAGGCCCAGGCCGCTGTGGAGCAAAAGCAGGCTGCAGCTGATGCCGCCGTGCGTGCCGTGAGCTATGCCCGCGTCGATTTGAGCGCTGCCAACGCCGCTGTCGCGGCGGCGCAGGATGCCGTGGCTGCCAAGTCTGGCGAGCTCGACATTGCCAAGGGCAAGGCGGCTGCTGCCAAACGCGCGCTGGACGCCGCTCGTACCGGTGTTGACGAAAAGCAGGATGCACTTGCCGCGGCCCAGGATGAGCTGGCGGCATACTCAGCCGATATCGCCGCTGCTCAGCGTGCGTTTGATGCGGCATCGTCTGCACTCGAAGACGCTCGTGCCAATCAGCGCGTGGCGGAGGCCGAACTTCTTGCCGCCCAAGGCGATGCCGATCAGGCAGGCATCGGTGCTGCTGCCACTCAGGCGGAGCTCGATATGGCCCAGCAGGCTGCGAGCGATGCCGACGCCGTCATGGCAACGGCTCAGGCAAAATCTGATGCAGCTGCCGGGCGTGCCTCTCAGCTTAAGAATGCCGCTGCGGCACTTGCCAGGGCCACAGAGGGCAAAGCCACTGCCGATGTCGCGCTCGATGCTGCGGAGGTGGCCGTGAGCGATGCCGAGTACGACGTGGTGGAGGCTGACGATGCCGTGGCGAATGCAACTGCCGCCCGCGATGCCTCTGCCGCCGCGGTTGCCCGCCTGCGCAGCGTCAATCTTGCCGAAGCTATCGTCAATGGCAGCGCTGACGATGCGGACGAGGCGCTCAATGCCAAAATCGCTGCGGCTCACGATGCCGCCGAGCACGTCGCAGCCGCCAAGGCCGAGCTCGATGCCGCCGTGGCTGCGGCGGATGCTGTGGCGCCGGCATACTTGGAGGCGCTTGCAAACTACACCGCCGCCAAGGCCGAGCTCGACCAGGCTATTGTCGAGCTCAACGCCGAGATTGCTCGCCAAGAGGCCGCCGAACGCGGGAATGGCGAGCAGGCCCAGCCCGTCACGCAGGTGACGTATCAGGCCAATCATGCGGTGGCAACGACTGAGATTGCGACGCAGCAGACGGCGATGCCTACCACGGGCGATGCGTCCGACCTGCTGGGTGAGACCTTCGTAATCGGCGGCACGGTCCTGGTGGCCGCCGGTGTCTTCCTGTCCGATAAGCGCCGCCAGCTGACCCGTTAGGGACAGAAGGGGCTGCGGACCATTTTCGGCGCGTACCGTAGGGGGTGATGAGGCTCCATGCGGCGCGCGCCGCCCTTTTCTTCAAGAGCGATTAAGGAGGGATATATGCAAATTAGAGGAGAGGCCGCGATCGTCTGCGGATTCATAGCGGGCCTGGCAACGGGATTGCTGTTCGATGGGTGTTTTGACGGCTATATTAATCGGTTCTGCGATTCTGGTTTTTCGGGAGGCAAGCCTTGGAAAACGGCACCGGCTCGTCAAAAGGTGGCCGCGCCCATCGAGCCCCGCAGTGTGGATACCTCAAAAATCAAGGTAACCGTCACCAAGAACGGCAAGATTTACCACCGTTCTGCGGGATGCAAAAACTTGTCCCGAAACGCCATTAAAACGAGCGTGCCATTGGCAACCGCACTCAAGCGAGGCAAGACACCCTGCCCAACATGCTGCCCGCCAACAGTGTGCTCGATCTGGTTTTTTGGGTGTTTGATCCGTTTGGATGGAAGAACGAGGGGTAAGCCCTAAGGGGTGCGGATGCCGGGGCTGATCCGCAATTTCTGCCATCGATTTGTCTAGAGTCGCACAGCACGGAGGTGCCGCTTAATGTCCATTTTCGTTACCGGAGACGTTCACGGTGTTGCCGAGTACGGGGCGAGCCGCTTCTCGTCGCGCGTTTGGCCATTGGGCCGTACGCTGACGCGCGATGACGTGGTGATCGTTGCCGGCGACTTTGGCTTTATATGGAGTGGCTCAAACACCGACAAATACTGGCTCGACTGGTTTGAGTCCAAGCCCTGGACTACGTGTTTTGTCGACGGCAATCACGAGAACTATCATCTGCTGGCGGGGCTGCCGATCCGAGAGTGGAACGGGGGCCTCGTTCACGAGGTTCGCCCGCATGTGCTGCACCTGATGCGCGGAGAGGTGTTCGACATCGCGGGGAACACGGTGCTCGCCATGGGTGGCGCCGCGAGCCATGACAAACAGTGGCGCCGGGAGGGAAAGACGTGGTGGCCCGAGGAAATGCCGAGTGAGAGCGAGATGGAATACTGTCGCGCCTCGCTCGATCGTGTGGGCTGGAAGGTCGACTATGTTGTGACTCACGAGGCGCCGGTCGATTTGGCAGACGAGCTGTGCATGGAGTGCAATCGCGAGTTCTACGACGATTCGCTGCAGGCCTTTTTGGGCGAGCTCGACGGGCGACTCGACTACCGCACCTGGTTCTTTGGCCATTACCATGACGATGAATGGCGCGACGACAAGCATCGCCTGATCTACCAAGATATCGTGCCGATTGAGGCGCGATGCACCGATGAGTAGGGTGGGGCGGCGAGTGGAAATTCTGGGCAACAGCGTTAGGAGGTTCCCATGATCTGGTTTACCAGCGATACCCACTTTGGACACGAGAACATGCTGCGGCTCGCCGACAGGCCTTGGTCGACTGGTGCGCAGATGAACGACGCCATGGTCGCCAACATTAATAGCAAGGTCGCTTTGGACGACGAGCTTTATATTCTGGGCGACTTCAGCTTTAAGATGACGGTGCAAGACGCCTACGAGCTGCGTAAGAGCATTGCATGCAAGCACGTCCATCTGCTGCCTGGCAACCACGACAAAGACTGGACGCAGCCTGCGGTGGCGGATGCTTTTATCGTCGAGCCGCCCATTTGTGTGCTCAAGATCGACCGCCAAAAAATCGTGCTGAGCCACTATCCCATGGTCGACTGGCAAGGCATGTCGCACGGCGGCTGGCATCTTCACGGACATATCCACAGCTGCGGCGGCGCGTACAACACGTTCAACCTTAGGCAGGGGCTGCTGCGCTATGACGTGGGCGTGGACGCCAACGGCTACGCCCCGGTGAGCCTGGAGGAGCTCAAGTCGTGGTTTGCGCAGGTCGACGAGCCGGCGTGTTGCGTTAAATGGCCGTGGTGGGTCAACGCCACGGGCGACGAGCAGATCGAGCACGATCTCGAAGCCTATAAGAGGGAAGTGGTGATCCGATGACGGTTTATGTGACGGGTGATGTCCACGGTGGCATCGACATGCAAAAGCTCCGCGACTGGGAGCTTGGGGATAGTCTGACGAGCGACGACTATCTGATTATCGCGGGAGACTTTGGCTTTCCGTGGGATTTTTCTGCCGAGGAATGCGCCGATATCGCCTGGCTGGAGTCGCGCCCCTATACCGTGCTGTTCGTCGACGGCAACCACGAACGCTACGACCATTGGGCGGAGCGCCCCCTGGAGTTGTGGCACGGTGGACTGACGCAACGCCTGTCGGACACCTCGCCTATACGGCGCCTGACGCGCGGCGAGGTTTTTGAGCTCGGTGGGTCGACGATCTTTACCATGGGCGGCGCCACGAGTGTGGACAAGGAATACCGCATCCCGTATTCCAGCTGGTGGCCGCAGGAGCTGCCGGGCGAGCGCAACTTTGAGGAGGCGCGGGCAAAGCTCGATAGCGTGGGCTGGAAGGTCGACTACGTGATCACCCACACCTGCTCCACGCGCATGCTCTCGCCCACGCTCTATCCGGCACCTGGCTGGAATTATCCAGCTGTCGATCGGCTTACGGCATTTTTCGACGAGCTGGAAGATCGCTTGGACTACAAGCGCTGGTACTACGGGCATTTTCATCGGGATGCCAACCCGGCCGAGCGCCACACCGTGCTCTACGACTGCATCGTTCGCCTGGGCGGCGAGCTCCAGCCCTGGGACGTTGCGTAGGGGCAGGCATAGCGAGCTCTTCGTATGATGCCTTGGGTAGTTACCCTACATTTTGGCAATAGTCATTATCTGTAGGGTAACTTAAGACATACTGGGAGCTGGAGGAGATGCTGCTGGCGGTCTAGAGTTTCAACGCCATTCGGTTGGTGCCGGGTAGGGCTGCAAAGCCGAAATGCGCATAGAACGCTGCCGCCTCATCATCTACTGGATCGACAACCAAAGCTCGCGCTCCCGCTAGGGCAGAAATTTTTAAGGCGTTTTCGATGGCATCTTTGAGCAACGATGCTCCCAGACCAAGCCCCTTGAATTTCTCATCAACCCCCATCATTCCAAGCAACACTGCGGGAACTTGGGAGGGGGAGTTCCGAACGAACCATCCTCCGTCAACATTTTCGCGAGCTACGGAGTGCGTACATAGCGTATAGAACCCGGCGACTGCGCCGTCGTAATACGATGCGTATATAACCGCCGACCCTCTTCTTCGCGCCGAGGCTGATCTGTTTTTAGCCCATCCGTCTACAAGGGTATTACCGCAGTGGAAAGCCTCGATGCCTTGACCAACGGGGAGTTGAACGGGCTTGGTAAACGTGCTCATTCCCAAATCGCTTTACGGTCGAGCAACGCTTTTGCGGCTTGGGGCATGGGTGAGTCGAGCATTTCGCAAAATGCATCAAAACCATCAGGAGAAAGATAGGTTGTTGACGCCTCGGCGATGTCACGTGCGGAGCTCTCGTCAAGGTGAGCCGTGGCCCATTGGGTGAGAGTTTGCCCGCGCAAGGCCGCGGCGCGCTCGTAAGTAAGGCGTTGACGCTCGGTCAGCCTTAGATCCATACGGCGCTGTTTCTCAATCGTTGGCATGGTAAAACCTCCTTTGCATCATTGTACGGAACTATTCCGTACATAACAAGATACAGAATTACGCACTCGTCGGGGGGGGTAGTGAAGGGGGCA
>DXLR01000141.1:0-45931 GCA_019414625.1 Collinsella sp. | reverse complement strand
GAGCGTCCGGCTGATAACCGGGAGGTCACAAGTTCGAATCTTGTCAGGTCCACCACTTTCTTTCGCAATAAACACCCCAGCGAGAGCCGAGTCGCCTCTGGGGTGTTTATTACTGTCTCCGTGGGGGTTTAGCTCAGCTGGGAGAGCGCGGGCTTTGCAAGCCTGAGGTCAGGGGTTCGATCCCCCTAACCTCCACCATGATGGACCTGTAGCTCAGTTGGTTAGAGCGTCCGGCTGATAACCGGGAGGTCACAAGTTCGAATCTTGTCAGGTCCACCATCAAAACCGTGAAGAGCCCTGGGGCGTTGCCTCGGGGCTTTTTTTCTTACCTACTGAAAGTAGTCAAAAAAGCCCCGTCCCAAATTAACTACTTTGATTTTGTGTGCTGTGCGAAAGTTTGGGTAGTATAGCTATTCAATGCGGCGGGCTGCCGCGTGTTAACCGCTACGTACCGGAGGTGTTCCATGGTTCGTGTCGACATAGAGACCATCGTCATGGCCGCCGGTCCCGTGCCATCGCTTATCGTACTTCGTGAGCGCAGCAGCAAATCGGACTCGCCCGCGCCGCTGCGTTCCCTTTCCATTCAGACTGGTTCGTTTGAAGCTGCTGCCATCAGCCGCGGCATCGATAGCGGCCGCGCCGAGCGCCCGATTACCCATGACCTGCTGCTCGATACCGTTGACGCCCTGGGCGCCAAGCTCGAGCGCATCGAGATCGTTCGCGCCGAGCCGCCGGTGTTCTACGCGACGATCGTCGTACTGGACGATGGCGAGGAGCGCAAGATCGACGCCCGCCCCAGTGACGCCATTGCCCTGGCCGTGCGCAGCAATGCCCCCATGTTTGTGGAGGACGACATCATGAATCGCCTGGGCACTGTTTCCACCCACGCCGAGGATGTCGACGACGAGCAGGAGTTCGAGAAGTTCGACGAGTTCGTCCATACGCTCTCCCCCGATGACTTCTAAATGCGGGGCGGCAGGGTTGCGGAGTGTTCGCTGATGGCCAGCGGTATGTCGGCTGAGGCGGCGGCCATTGCGCGCGAGGCCCAGATGCGCTCGGAGGCATCCGAGGCGGCACGCATTGCCTATGTGACGCAGGCCCGCACGCTTCGCGAGCGCCGCGGCTCGTTTATCAAGATGGTTGTCGTCTCCGCCCTTGTCGCGGCAATCTGCTCGCGCCTTCGTGGTACAGTTGGTGCGCTTGGGTTTTCGATTTCAACAGGCTTGGTAATCTGGGGTGTGGTCGATGCAGTAATGCTGACCAACCAGATCAAGGTACTCGACAAGCGCGCGATGGATATGATGCGCGCCCGCGACGCTGCCGCCAAGATCGCCGCCGAGGCACAAGAACTGTAACGACGCCAGACTCGATGGGAAGGTCTAAAGATGGCACAGGATATGCAGGACGCCGGTAACGTCTCCGCCGAGCTCGACGCCATGGTGTGTGACCTGATCGGCGCGTTCTTGGACGACCTTGCCGCCGGTGAAAACCCTGGCGTGGTCGTGGCAATTGAGGACGCTGCTTCCAACCGTTATCTGGCGGCGCTCGATGAGGATGGCGAAGAGGCGTGCCTCGAGGCGGCCACCAACTTTATCTCCGAGCACAAGATGGGTCTTAAGGACGAGGGCCTGGGCCGTATCGCCCGCTATGCCATCGGCTATACCGGCTGCGTCGAAATTGACGGAGGCTACCACGACGCTCTGCTCGTGAGCTTCTTTGAGACTACGCTCGAGAGCGGTTTTTCGGCATATGTGCTGTATGAGGGCATGGGCGCCGGCGATGGTTTTATGTGGAGCGACCCTGAACCTGCAGGTGAGGAAACCCCTCTCATCTAAAATCGCTAAAATAAACGAGTTTTCGGTAAAAGGCTCAATATTCCCGCTGAGCGTTGTGTCGCTGGGCGGGCCGCATACGCGTGCCGTTTGTATATGGATAGAAGATAGGGGAACTACATGCGCGTAGACAATCTGAGGAACATCGCCATCATCGCCCACGTCGACCACGGCAAGACGACGATGGTCGACAAACTCCTGCGTGCCACGGACGCCTTCCGTGCCAACCAGCAGGTCGAGGACCGCGTCCTGGACTCTAACGACCAGGAGCGCGAGCGCGGCATCACGATTCTCGCCAAGAATATCTCTATCGAGTACAAGGACGTCAAGATCAACGTCATCGATACCCCGGGCCACGCCGACTTTGGCGGCGAGGTCGAGCGCGTGCTGCGTATGGCCGACGGCGCCCTGCTGCTGGTCGACGCCTTTGAGGGCCCCATGCCCCAGACCCGCTTCGTGCTGCGTCACGCTATCGACACCGGCCTCAAGATCATGATCGTCATCAACAAGATCGACCGTCCGGGTGCTAACCCCGAGAAGGCCTACAACGACTGCCTCGACCTTATGGCCGACCTGGGCGCTACCGACGATCAGCTCGAGTTTGCCATGGAGCACGTGGTCTACGCCAGCGCCATGAATGGCTTTGCCCGCCTTGACCCCAACGACGGCAACATGGACATGTATCCGCTGCTCGATATGATCATCGACGACATGCCCGCGCCCGAGGTTGACGAGAACGCCCCGCTGGCCATGCAGTGCGTGACCATCGACCACTCCAACTTCGTCGGCCGTATCGGCATCGGTCGCGTGTACTCCGGCACCATCCATCAGGGCGATCAGATTCTGGTCGTCAAGAACGACGGCTCCAGCGCCACCGCTACCGTCAAGCAGCTCTTTACCTTCGACTACCTGGGCCGCACCGAATGCCAGGAAGTCGGCGCCGGCGACATCGCCGCCGTCGTGGGCATCGACCGCACCGATATCGGCGATGTCTACACCGATCCCGAGAACCCCGTTGAGCTCGAGCCCATCGAGATCGACCCGCCGACTCTGTCCATCGTCTTTGAGGCTTCGACCTCCCCGCTCGTCGGTCGCGACGGCGACATCGTGGGCGCCCGTCAGCTCAAGGAGCGCCTGTTCAACGAGGCCGAGAACAACGTAACCATGAAGATCGAGGAGCTCGAGGACAAGAGCGGCGTCGAGGTCTCGGGTCGCGGCATCCTGCACCTGTCCGTTCTGATGGAGTCCATGCGTCGCGAGGGCTTTGAGTTCCAGGTTGGCCGTCCCCGCGTTCTGTTTAAGAAGGACGAGAACGGCAACAAGATGGAGCCCGTCGAGCAGGCCGTCGTCGAGTGCCCGGACGAGTACTCGGGCAAGGTCGTTGAGGTCTTCGGTACCTCCGGCGGCATCATGACGAGCATGGATACCTCGGGCATCGTGACGCACCTCGAGTTTAAGATCCCGACGCGCGGCATCATGGGCCTTAAGAACCGCATCATGAACGTCACCCACGGCGAGGGCGTGTTCTACCACACCTTCCTGGAGTACGGCCCCTATGCCGGCGAGATCGGTAACCGCCAGAACGGCGCCATGATCTCCATGACCACCGAGAAGGCCGTCGCCTACGCTCTGGGTACGCTGCAGGAGCGCGGCCAGCTGTTCGTTGAGCCGGGCACTGAGTGCTACGAGGGCATGATCGTGGGCGAGCGCAGCAAGGCCGGCGACATGGTCGTCAATATTGCCCGTACCAAGAACCTGGGCAACCAGCGCTCTTCGACCTCCGATATCTCCGTCCAGCTGGTGCCGCCCCGCACCTTCTCGCTGGAGGAGGCGCTGGAGTACATCGCCGACGACGAGCTGGTCGAGATTACTCCCAAGAACATTCGCCTGCGCAAGCGTCTGCTCAACGCTACCGACCGCAAGAAGGCTGCCGTCCGCGCCGGTCAGGTCAACAAATAAGTGCTGGGTTTTATAGCTTTAATGAGAAAGGGCGTCGACCGCAATGGTCGGCGCCCTTTTTGGTGCATGGGGATTGAGGCGGCCTACGCCACCACAAAGGTGCCTGTCCCCTTTGTGGTGGTTGGTGGTTAGGCGGTGGGAAGGCCTGGCGTGTTAGCCGGCTGCTGCGGCTTGAGGTGGGCGTTGTGCCAAATGATTTGGATGACGTAGCCGAGCGTGAAGACGAAGGCTACGCCGCTGGCAAAGTTGCCCATAAGAGGAAGTGCCGTGAGCGCGCCCGCGACGATACCGCCCGCGGCGGCCATGGCGAAGCGGTTTTGGTTGTGTCCGACCATGCGTGCGATCGCGGTACCCGTAAATGCCGCCGAGACCAAAGCGATGCCGATGATGCTGCACATGAGGGCTCCGGCGAGCGACAGGCCTGCAATCGAGATGATAAGCAGCAGGACGGCGGGAGCGATGGCGACCGTGCCCAGAAGGCCACTTACCCACAGTGGCATGGGATGCTGATGGAGCATGCCGGCGGCGCTGGCGGTTGCGCGCGGAAAGACAAGCTCAAGCAGGATAGCGACAAAGCAGGTGGAAAGCGCTGCGGCAACGATGCCGCCGATCATGTCGTTGACCGTAGAGGTGTTCTCGTTCTCGGTCCGGTCGATCTTGAGGGCTCCAACCTGGGCGCCCTCGGCCCGCTCGGGGTCCTGTGAGACGTGGGCGTTCACCGTGCCGGTGATGCGGGCGTTTTTACCCAGGATGAGCTTGTCGGCCCAGACTTCAACATTGCCATCGACGGTGCCGTCGATGGTAACGGTGTCGCCGGCAAGCGCCGCCGATTTGGCGGAGCCGCGCAGGGCGACCGTTTCGCCCGCCGCGTAAAAACAGTTGGCGGTGCTGCCGGTGTTGAGCACGACGTGCTGGCCGGCCACCGTGACGCTGCCATCGATTGCGGTTTTGGCGATATCGATGGTGCGTGCCGCCAGACGAACGGCGCCGCCTACGGTGCAATCGCGAATCGACAGGTTCTCACCAGCCGCGATAATATCGCGGCCGATGGAGGCGTCGTCTAGGTTGAGACTTTGGCCGGCCCAGTACAGGTCGCCTTCGATACCGGACGGAGTTGAGTCAACTTCGGTTGCGAGCACATTTCCCGCGGTGTCGGTGCCGGCGAACGACACCGTGGGAAGTGCGGTGAGCGCGAGCGCAATCAGCGCGAATAGGATGGTGATGCGGGCCTGCGCTTTGTGGCGCCGGATCGACGGTACTTGGTTGCAAGGCATAGTGAATCCTTCGTTAGATACTCGACAGGTATCTAACAGGGTACCCACCGCGCGGGCGCTCTAAAAGAATCTCTCGGTTGCATTTCGAGGGGTTGTGCTGTGCTACCTACTTTTTACGGTGCAAAAAGCGCGCGATGTCTTCCTCGGTAGGGCTTTTAATGTCAAAGCGCAGTGATAGCCAGCGCAGCCCCATGGTCACCACAACGCATACGACCAGCGCGGCAACATTGCTCATGAGGCCGCTCATGACGAGGGCTACATAGCTTGCCGATCCGGCGATGGCCGCGATGGCATAGAAGTTGGTGCGTTGGAAAATGCCCGGGACCACGCCCATAAAGCCGTCGCGCAGCATGCCGCCGCCCACGGCGGTAAAGAAGCCCATCATGATACATACGGCGGGCGCAAATCCGTACACCAACGCCTTGTCCGCGCCGGTTGCTGCATAGATGCCGACCGAGATGATGTCGAGCAGGGGAATGAGTTTTTCGGGCTTATCGACGATTGCCGGGAAGATATAGATGATGGCGGCTGTGGCGATGGAGAGCGGTAGTGCCATGGGCTGGTTGAGGATGTAGACGTTGCCGACCTGGAGCGTCATATCGCGCAAAAGACCGCCGCCCAGACCGCAGACCACCGCGAGCGCGACCGCGCCCACCAGGTCGAGCTTGTGCTCGCGAGCGACCAGCACGCCCGAGATCGATGCCGCGACAACGGCGAACATCTCGAGCCAAAATGGGATAGCGACCATGGCATCCGAGGCGTGTGAAGTAACAGTCATAGCGGCGACGACGGGCAAGATGAGGTCCTTTGATTCTCGGGTTTGAACAATGCCCGTACATAGTACATGGTTGGAGGCGATTGAGACCCTATTGCTCGGCAAACGGTAGGGACTGGGAACGGTCATGGGTACCAAACATGTACATCAGCCTTCAAAGATGTCGAAAAATGTCGGTTTTGGAGGCTGACGTACATGTTTTTGAGGGAAGGGCGGGTTCGAACCCCTCCTCCTCCGCCGTATTTGCTTGTAAGGGACTCTAAACAAAAAAGCTCCCGTTGTTGGGAGCTTTCTCAACCAAAATGGCGGAGGAGGAGGGATTCGAACCCTCGTGACCTTATACAGGCCAAACGGTTTTCGAGACCGCCGCATTCAACCACTCTGCCACCCCTCCGCGTGGGGTAAAAACAAAGCAGGCTCGAAGGCCTGCTTTGGAATTAACTGGCGGAGAGTCAGGGATTTGAACCCTGGAGACGCTTTTGACGCCTACACGATTTCCAATCGTGCTCCTTCGGCCACTCGGACAACTCTCCGTTAAATGCGAAAGTCAGTATACACGAGGAATCGCAAAGTGCAAACAGAAAAGTTGGCATTTTTTGAATCGCTTGGCTTCGTGACGGGATCGAGAAGGTCAAAAACGGGCTCTGACCAGCATGGCTGCATACAACAAATTGTTCAAAATAGGTATTTATAGACGACGTGGCAGCAATTTTAAAAATATTTGAACGGTGTTGTGAGCCACTGGTATGCATTTTGCGACCACAGCCTTGCAATGGCTGACCTGCAGTTTGATTTGGTTTGTCCCCGCAGCGCCGTATCTTGTCCACAGTTCCGTCAAGCATTTGGTCAGCATTTGGTTGGAAGACGCATGAAATGCCGTGTGAGTATGGGCATATGTGGAGGTCATGAGGTTGTAGCTGCATATTCTTGCGGCCTGGGAGGTTGAAAGATATTATTACCAAGTCTTTTCCTGCTTCAGGCGCACCTTCACGACCTGAAGCCACATTTGCCCAGAGGAGGTGACAATATGAAGGCTTATGAACTGCTGTTCTTTGTTGACCCGTCGCTCGACCCCGAGACTCGTCTCGCTGTTATGAAGCGTATCGATACCACGATCGCTGAGGGCGCTGGCAAGGTCGACTCCGTTGACGAGTGGGGCAAGCGCAAGCTCGCCTACGAGATCAACGACCTCACCGATGGTGACTACACCCTCATCAACTTCCACGCAGATCCTACCCAGATCGCCGAGCTTGATCGCGTCCTGCGCATCACCGACGCTGTGGTCCGCCACATGATCGTCCGTCGCGACGACCAGGAGTAAGACTGTCGTTTTGGACTGGGCTTGTGCCCCAAGAGGAAGTAGTGAGTTATGAGCATCAATCGAGTGAACATCACCGGTAACCTCACCCGCGATCCCGAGCTGCGCGCCACCGCCGGCGGAACCCAGGTTCTGTCCTTTGGCGTCGCCGTGAACGATCGTCGCCGCAACCCGCAGACTGGCGAGTGGGAGGACTATCCCAACTTTGTCGACTGCACTATGTTCGGCACGCGCGCCGAGGCCGTGAGCCGTTTCCTGGCAAAGGGAAACAAGGTCGCGATCGAGGGCAAGCTGCGCTACAGCTCTTGGGAGCGCGATGGCCAGCGCCGGAGCAAGCTTGAGGTCATCGTCGATGAGATCGAGTTTATGAGCTCCCGTGGTGGCCAGGGTGGCTACGATCAGGGCGGTTACGCCCCCGCAGCTCCCGCGCCCGCAGCACGTCCTGCCGCACCGGTGGCTACGCCGCCCGCGGTCGACGTCTACGATGAGGACATCCCGTTCTAAGGGTTGTTCACCTATTTTTGAGTGAGAGGCGGCTTCGGTTCGCCGAAGTTGCCAAATGAAAGGTATTTTGACATGGCTAATGATTTTTCTGCACGTCAGCCGCGTCGTAAGTACTGCCAGTTCTGCAAGGAGAACACTGAGTTCATCGACTATAAGGACACTCAACTTCTCCGTAAGTACATGACCGACCGTGGCAAGATCAAGCCCCGTCGCGTCACTGGCGCTTGCACGCAGCATCAGCATGACATCGCCAACGCCATCAAGCGCGCCCGCGAGATGGCTCTCCTGCCGTACACCGTCCCCGTGGTTTCCTCTCGTGGCAACCGCGACCGCGGCTAAGAAGGGAGACGCATCATGAAGGTTATTCTTCTCGATGAGATCAAGGGCAAGGGCGGCGAGGGTGACGTCGTAGAGGTCGCTCAGGGTTACGCTGAGAACTTCCTGTTCCCCAAGAAGCTCGCTGTTGCCGCCACCAAGGGCAACCTCAAGCAGCTTGACGAGCGTCGCAACAACATCGCCAAGCGCGAGGCCGTCCGCCTGGCTACCGCCAACGAGACCAAGGCTGCCTTCGAGGGCAAGACGGTCACCGTTGACGTCAAGGTCGGCGACGAGGGCATCCTCTTTGGCTCCGTTACCGCCGCTATGATCGCTGACGCCATCAAGGCTCAGCTCGGTATGGACATCGACCGCAAGCGCGTCGAGCTCGGTAAGCCCATCAAGGTTGCCGGTGCCCACACCGTTGCCATCTCGCTGTACCGCGAGATCAAGGCCGAGGTTGTCGTTCTCGTCGGCGTTACCGCCGAGGAGCTCGCTGCCGAAGCTGAGGTCGAGGAGGCCGCTGAGGTCGCCGAGGCCGAGACCGCCGAGGTCGAGACTGAGGCTGCTGCCGAGTAGCATTTGCTGCAACGCAACAATCTTGTTCTAAGAAGGGCGCTCTGGGAAACCGGGGCGCCCTTTTGTTTTTTGCGCTGAGTGAGTGTCATGGTGAACGTTGCGTCGAAGTCCTATATACGGGACCGTTCATCCGTTTCGTTCGGTGATGATTGGCGGCGCGTGGCCCGTTTTGGGACCGTGGCTGATACTATGGATGCTCGCAAGCGATATGAATGAGGATGCTCATGGCATACGACGATAGGGAGACGGGGCTGACGGTTGAGGACCGCGGCTCCAAGTTGGGTCTTCCCCAAAACCAAGATGCAGAGGCCAACGTACTGGCCGCTATGCTGCTATCGCCCGAGGTGGTCGAGGAGGCCCAGGTCGAGCTGCAGCCCGATGACTTCTACCGGCCTATTCATAAGACCATCTACACCGCGATGGTCGATATGTACAACAGCCGCATTCCCATCGACTCTATCTCGCTGATCGATTACCTGCGCAGCATCAACAAGCTCGATGCCGTGGGCGGCGAGGCCTACATTTTGGAGCTGATGGGTCAGACCCTGTCGCTCGTGAACTGGCAGCACCATGCCGCCATCGTCCGTCGCGACTCGATGCTGCGCGAGCTGATCGGTGCCACCAACGAGATCAACGCGCTGGCCTATAACGCCCCTACCGACACCAAAGAGGTCGTGGAGCTGGCCGAGAGCAAGCTGCTCAAGGTCACGGCACGCGAGGTCAAGTCGAGCTACAAGACGTTGACCGAGTTTATGGTCGAGGCCTATAACGAGGCCGAGGAAGTGTGCCAGGCCGGTGGCCAGGCTGCGGGCGTGCCCACGGGCTTCCCGTCGCTCGACCGCATGCTCATGGGTTTCCGCGAGGGTCAGCTCATCATTATCGGCGCTCGCCCTGCTGTGGGTAAGACGTCGTTCGCCCTGAATCTGGCGCTCAACGCTGCCGCTGCCGGTTATACCGTCGGCTTCTTCTCGCTGGAGATGTCGGGCAAGGAAATTGCCCAGCGTCTGATTTGCGCCTATGCGATGATCTCGATCAGTGACTTCCGCATGGGCCGCATTAGCCCCGAGCAGTGGGCCAATATCAACGAGGCCACGCAGACCTTGTCTAAGCTCGACATTCTGATTGACGATACGCCCGGCACCACAGTGACTGAGATTCGCGCAAAGAGCCGCCGCATGCTCCACAACAAGGAGAAGGCCATCATCATCCTGGACTACCTGCAGCTGGTGAGTCCTCCGCCGGGACGTCGCTCCGAGAGCCGTACCGTCGAGGTCTCCGAGATGTCGCGAGGTCTGAAGATTATGGCCAAGGAGCTCAAGATTCCGCTGATCGCGCTGTCGCAGCTGTCGCGTCAGGTTGAATCCCGTACCGGCAAGCGCCCGCAGCTGTCCGACCTGCGTGAATCGGGCTCCATCGAGCAGGACGCTGACATTGTTATGTTCTTGGACCGCTCCGCCGATGAGGCCGAGGCCTCGCGTGACGATCGACCCGACGAGGGCGTTACGCGTATCGTCGTGGCCAAGAACCGTTCGGGCCCGATCGGCGACGTCGACCTGATGTTCCTGCCGGCATCCACCAAGTTCTATGAGCTTGATGGGGCACATGCCGAGGAGTAGGACAGGCGCCCGTTGCACGGGTATACTGGGAATGTTTTGTGCTTCTGCGTGCCGGCGTGGCGCGTAGACAGTCCATGAATGTAAGGAGTAAACATGCCGTCAACCGTTTTGGTCGGTGCCCAGTGGGGCGATGAGGGCAAGGGTAAGATTTGCGACCTGGTCGCCGGCGACTTCGATGCCGTCGTGCGCTACTCGGGCGGCAACAACGCCGGTCACACCATCGTCGTCAACGGCAAGAAGTACGGCCTGCACCAGGTGCCTTCCGGCATCATGTATTCCGACCACGTGTCGGTGATCGGTAACGGCTGCGTCGTCAACCCCAAGGTTGTCCTTGAGGAGATCGACATGTTTGAGGCCGACGGCATCACCACCAAGAACCTCAAGATTAGCGGCAACGCGCATGTCATCATGCCGTACCACATCGATCTGGATGGCGCCTTTGAGCAGAAGCTCGGCAAGAAGAACATCGGTACCACCAAGCGCGGCATCGGTCCGTGCTATCAGGACAAGATGGCCCGCATTGGTCTGCGCATGCAGGATATGCTGGACGAGACGCTGTTCCGCGACAAGCTGGAGACCGCTCTTGCCCGCGTGAACCCCGAGCTCGAGCTCATCTACAACCTGCCCACCTACACCGTGGACCAGATTTGCAACGAGTACCTGCCGATGGCCGAGCGCCTGCGCCCCTACATCACCGAGACGAGCCTGCTGCTCAACAACATGATCGATGAGGGCAAGAACCTGCTGTTTGAGGGCGCCCAGGCGACGCTACTCGACATCGACCACGGTACCTATCCGTACGTGACGTCTTCCAACTGCACCGCCGGCGGCGCCATCACCGGCTCCGGCGTGGGCATGAAGAACGTCGACCGCGTGCTGGGTGTCATGAAGGCCTATATCACCCGCGTCGGTTCGGGCCCCATGCCCACCGAGCTTTCCTATGAGTCCGAGGCCGGCCACACGCTGACCGAGGAGGGCTATGAGTACGGCGTGACCACCGGTCGCCGTCGTCGTTGCGGCTGGTTTGACGGCCCTATCGCCAACTATGCCTCGCGTGTCAACGGTCTCACCGACATCGCCGTGACCAAGCTCGACGTGCTTTCGGCCTTCGACACCATCAAGGTGTGCGTGGCCTACGACGTCGATGGCGAGCGCTACACCAGCGTGCCCGAGCATCAGGTGCGCTTTGAGCATGCCAAGCCCATCTACGAGGAGCTCCCTGGCTGGAAGTGCGATATCACCGGTTGCCGCAGCTTTGACGAGCTGCCGCAGGAGGCTCAGGACTACGTGGCGTTTATCGAGGATCTGGCACACACCCGCGTGACGTTCATTGGCGTCGGCGCTGGTCGCGAGCAGATCATCAACCGATTCTGGAAGTAATCGGGACTATTTGGTTATTGCGATATACCCCTTTGCAGCCCGGACGGGCGGCCGAGGGGTATATTTGCTTGCAAAGGGCTCGCGCGGAGCGGGCCGTTAATCCATAGAGGAGGCACCCTTGAAGGCGGACACTCAAACCATCGACATCCTGTTGTTGGGCAGCGGCGGCCGCGAGCATGCTTTGGCAGCAAAGCTCGCAGCATCACCGCGCGCCGGCAAGCTCTACATCGCGCCGGGCAACGGCGGCACCGCGAGCTGCGGCGAGAACGTTGTTCTCGACGACTGCGATCCTGCGGCCGTGGCGGCGTTTGCTCAGAGCCACGGATGCGGACTCGTGGTAATTGGCCCCGAGGCTCCGCTCGTGGCGGGCGTGGCCGACGCCGTGCGCGCGGCGGGTATTCCCTGCTTTGGCCCGGGTGCCGAGGGCGCCCAGATGGAGGGCTCCAAGCTGTTCTCCAAGCAGCTCATGGAGCGCGCCGGTATCCCGACGGCAGCCTACGGCTCGTTTACCGACGAGGCTTCGGCTCTCGCCTACGTGCGTGAGCAAGGCGCTCCGCTGGTCGTCAAGGCCGACGGCCTTGCCGCGGGCAAGGGCGTTATCGTGGCGACCGAACTTGAGCAGGCCGAGGAGGCCGTGCGCGAGTGCTTTGGCGGCACCTTTGGCGATGCCGGCAGCACCGTGGTCATCGAGGAGATGCTGACCGGCCCCGAGTGCTCGTTGCTGGCCTTTACCGACGGCAAGACCGTGCGTCCCATGGCCACCTCGCAGGACCACAAGCGCGCGCTCGAGGGCGACAAGGGCCCCAACACCGGCGGCATGGGCGTCTACAGCCCGGTGCCCATCGTGACCGACGAGGAGCACGCCACCATGGTGGCGGTCATGGAGCAGACCGTGGCCGAGCTCGCTGCCGAGGGCATCGACTACCGCGGCTGCCTGTACGGCGGCTTTATGCTTACCCCCGCCGGTCCCAAGGTGCTGGAGTTCAACGCCCGCTTTGGCGATCCCGAGACGCAGGTCGTGTTGCCGCGCCTTAAGAACGACCTGGTCGAGGTCATGCTCGCCTGCGCCAACTGCGAACTCGATCAGATTGAACTCGACTGGCGCGACGAGTGGGCCGTGGCCGTTGTACTGACGAGTGCGGGCTACCCCGGCAGCTACGAGAAAGGCAAGGTCATCACCGGTATCGCCGACGCCGAGGCCATGGAGAACGTGACCGTGTACCATGCCGGCACCGCCGTGGTGGATGGCCAGCTTGTGACCAACGGCGGCCGCGTGCTTGCCGTGACCGCGCTGGGCGATACGTTTGAGAACGCTCGCAACCTTGCCTACGAGGCTTGCGAGAAGATTGATTTTGAGGGCAAGACCCTGCGTCACGACATTGGCCTGCGTGCGCTGCGCGGCCGCGACGCCTGGGATGCCTAAAATCCGAGAGGAATGAGACGGATGGACGAGAAGAACGAAGAACTCGTGGACGCGCAGATCGTCGAGGAGGACAGCCGCATGTATGGGCACGCCGAGGGCGAGCCTGGTGGCGAGGTCGCTGACGAGCCGGCGCTGGTGCTGGGCGACGACGACCCGCACGATGCCGAGCTGCACGAGAAGATTCTTTCGGAGGAGTGCGCCTGGAAGGGCAAGATCCTCGACGTCCACCGTCTTGAGGTTGAGCTGCCCAACGGTCGCCGCAGCGCCCGCGATATCGTTCGCCATCCGGGTGCGGCGGCCGTTGTGGCGCTGACCGAGAGCGGCAAGATCGTACTGGTGCGTCAGTACCGCACCGCCATCGACCGCGTGACGGTCGAGATTCCCGCCGGCAAGCTCGATCCAGGCGAGGACCCGCTCGATTGCGCCAAGCGCGAACTGCATGAGGAGACGGGCTTTAGGGCTGGTCGTATTCGCTTTTTGACGTCGATTGTCACGTCCTGCGGTTTTTGCGATGAGATCATCCACATCTACTTGGCTACCAAGCTCGAGTTTGATGCGCCCAACCCCGATGATGACGAGTTTGTCAACGTGGACCTGGTGCCGCTGCACGAGCTGATCGACGCCGTGCTCGACGGCAAGATCGAAGACGCCAAGACCGTCGTAGGCGCGCTTGCCTGCGACAGCATCGCGCACCGCCTTGGGGGCGCGGAGCTTTAACGAGTGGGGATAGCCCTGGGACAAATACTACTGATTGTTTTGTCCCAGGGCCTTACGTTGCTGACATTTCTTTGAGGATCACATGCTGAAGCGTTTTCTGTCTTATTACAAGCCCCAGATGGGGCTTTTTGTTGCTGATACTGTTTGCGCTCTGGTGCTTGCCGCCATTGACCTGGCGTTCCCCATTATCCTGCGCAATTTGACCGGTGGGTTATTTACTCAGGGTCAGGCGGCCATTATGCAGGCGCTCGGCATGATCGCGGTGGGCTTGGTGCTGATGTATGCCATCCGCTGCGCCTGCCGCTATTTTGTGAGCTATTGGGGTCACGTGATGGGCGCGCGTATGGAGTCCAAAATGCGCGAGGACCTGTTCGACCAGTATGAGCGCTTTAGCTTTGCGTACTTCGACCGCAACAGCTCGGGCGACATGATGAGCCGCGTGGTCAACGACCTGTTCGATATCTGCGAGGCGGCGCACCACGTGCCCGAGTGGATCATCATCTGCGGCATCGAGATCATTGGCTCGTTTGTGATCCTCTTTACCATCGCCCCGGTGCTGGCGCTTGCCATGGCCGTGGTGACGGCGGTGTTTGCGGTCATCATGTTTTGGCAGAACATGCGCATGCGCGAGGTCTTTAGCGACAACCGCAAAAAGATCAGCGGTATTAATGCTCAGCTGCAGGATTCGCTGGCAGGCATGCGCGTGGTCAAGAGTTTTGCGAACGAGGAGGCTGAGCGCTCCAAGTTCCGCGCCTCTAACGACCGCTATCTTTCGTCCAAGGAGAATATGTATCACGCCATGGGCGTCTACACTGCGACGTATGGCCTGCTCTCGGGCGTGTTGTACGTGATCGTGGTGCTGCTGGGTGGTTGGCTGGTGGCGCAAGGCCAACTGCAGGCGGTCGATATGGCGACCTTCGCGCTCTACATTTCGCTGTTCTGCACCCCGCTCGAGACGCTTGTGAACTCGGCTGAGACGTATCAGAAGGCCATCGCCGGCTTTAAGCGCATGGACGAGGTGCTTTCGACCGCCCCGGATATCCAGGACAAGCCGGATGCCGCGGACCTGCAGGTGACGGCTGGCGCGGTTGAATATCGCGACGTGTGCTTTAGCTACGAGGATGTTGAGTTGGGTGGCGGCGAAGAGGCTCGTCCCGTGATTGACCATATGGATCTGTCCATCAAGCCCGGCCAGACCATTGCCCTGGTCGGCCCCTCGGGCGGTGGCAAGTCCACAACGTGTTCGCTGCTGCCACGCTTTTATGACGTAGCTGCTGGATCCGTCAGCATCGACGGCCAAGACGTGCGCGACGTGACGCAACAGAGCCTGCGCCGCGCCATCGGCCTGGTGCAGCAGGATGTCTATCTGTTTGACGGTACGATTGGCGAGAACATCGCCTACGGCAAGCCGGGTGCTACGGCAGGAGAGATCGCCGAGGCCGCCCGTCGCGCCAACATCGATGCCTTTATCGAGTCGCTTCCACGGGGCTATGACACGGTCGTGGGCGAGCGCGGCAGCCGTCTTTCGGGCGGACAGAAACAGCGCGTTGCCATCGCGCGCGTGTTTCTCAAGAATCCCAAAATCTTGATCTTGGACGAGGCGACGAGTGCTTTGGATAACGAGAGCGAGGAGGCGGTCCAGGAGTCGCTCGAAGAGCTGGCACGCGGCCGTACCACAATCATCATCGCCCACCGTCTCTCGACCATTAAACACGCCGATGAGATTGCGACCGTTGAGCATGGTCGCGTTGTGGAGCGTGGCACGCACGAGGAGCTTCTCGCCCGTGGCGGCACCTATGCCCGTTACTATCGAATGCAGTTCGAAGGTGCGCGTGCGCACGAGCTCGACTGATTGATATGACAGGAAGTTTATGGCTGACAAGAACCCTTTGACTCCGGAAGAAGTGACGGAGTTATTCTCCGAAATCGATGCATCCGGTGTCTTGGATCCCACGCTTGCCAAAAAGCGAACCGAGCGCATGCGTGAGAAGGAGGCTGCGGCCAAGCGCGGTGACAAAGCGGCGCTAGCGCAGCTGCGCAGCGAGGACCGCGCGAGCCAGGCAAAACATATCGACCCGCTGTCCGAGGACGATCCTTCGGGCTCGCAGGTGAGCCATACCATTACGAAGACTGCCATGGCCGTGGTTATCGGCATCTTGGTGCTGATCGTGGGCATGCAGATTGGCTACGGCGTGATGCGTCGTCTGAACACCGCCAACCTGTCCGAGAGCGTTTCGGTCGATACCGTTTCGACGGCGCTGAAGGGCGGCCTCGAGTGGGGCAACGGCTTTACGCAGTTCCCGCTCGACTTTACCGTCGATGAAGCCGATGAGCGTACGGGCACGGTCGAGGTGACGGTGTTGGACACATCGTCTGCCAACGAGCTCGAGCTGCTGTCCAACGGGCAGATTCAGGCCGCGGCGCTTGCGACCAACGCGTTGCTCAACGATAAGATCGACCGCGTGGTGTATAACGTGCATGCCTATATCGACGAGGATAGCAACATTCAGCACGATTCCTTCTTTGGCATGTTTCCCGCCCAGGGCCACCAGAGCGCCATTTTGACGTTCGTGTGGACCAAGAGCTCATTCAACGCCACGAGTATCGACTGGAAGATGCGCATCGTGAGTATGGATGACGCCATCGCCGAGCGCATTCAGAAGCAGGTGAACTCGGTGTCGTCGTTGATTGAGGATCCGGTGGTGAGCCAGACCAAGATTGACGAGGAAAAGGCCGAACGTGACCTGGAGCATCGTCTGCGTGGTCGCGAGATTTTCCGCGGCGGCAAGCCCGACCGAACGCCGTCCGATCTGCTGGGACAGGACAAGAAAAAGTAAGACGCCATCATCCCGCGTGAGCCACAAGCCCCGCGGGATGATTTTTCTGGGACGGGGATTAAAAAATCATTATGCATAGAAAGTCATAATTATCATTTCGTAAACATTTCGATGAAATTAACGCCATGAGGCATGCTTGCGGTTACAATACCGCGAGGCCTAACTACACACCTTTAAGCCGGTCCTGTGAGACCGGGAAGGAGAATTATGGCGAACAACCATACTGCGGGCGCTGCCGCCCGCACCTTCGCGCCCAGCGAGCTTTGCCAGCGTATGCTGGCCAAAACCAGCAAGGGCACCTGCGGTCCCTGCATCCTGTATCTTGAGGATGGGACCATTTTTTATGGACGTGCATGCGGCGCCGAGGGCACCGCGACCGGCGAAGTCTGCTTCAACACCTCGCTCGAGGGCTACTTTGAGGTCATGACCGACCCGAGTTATGCCGGCCAAATCGTAACCATGACCTATCCGCAGATCGGCAATTACGGTATCGACGAGACCGACGTCCAGTCGGCCTTCCCCGGCGACGCCGTGCGCCCTGCGAGCGCTCCGGCTATGCGCGGCATGATCGTTCGCGACATGTGCGCCACGCCTTCTAACTGGCGCTCGGCCGTCAGCGTGCCGGAGTACCTGCGCGCTCACGGCATCGTCGCTATCGAGGGTGTCGACACCCGCGCCCTGGTGCGCCATCTGCGCGACAATGGTTCCAAGATGGGCATTATCTCGACCGAGATCTTCGACGTCGACGAGCTTGCCGAGCGTCTGGCCGCAGCGCCCACGCTGGTAGGCGAGAACCTGGTCAAGACCGTAAGTTGCCCCGCGCCTCACGAGTTTGTGGCCGCCGACCTGCCTGCCACGCATCACTTTGCGCTTGCGGCTGCCGCTCCTGCCCGTCACAAAGTGGTCGCCTACGACTGCGGTGTGAAGCGCGGCATTCTGGAGGGGCTGGTCCGCGCCGGCTGCGACCTTACCGTCGTGCCGTGGGATATGCCCGCGAGTGAGGTGCTCGACATGAATCCCGACGGCGTCTTTTTGTCCAACGGCCCCGGCGACCCCGACGCCGTGGTGGAGACCTACGAGCAGGTGCAGCAGCTGATCGGCAAGGTACCGGTCTTTGGTATTTGTCTTGGTCACCAGATGATCAGCTTGGCCTGCGGCGCCCAGATGGAAAAGCTTAAGTTCGGTCACCGCGGTGGCAACCAGCCGGTCATGAACCTGGTAAGCCGTCGCGTGGAGATCACCGCACAAAACCATGGCTTTGGCCTGCTGTTCCCCAGCTTGGGCAAGCTTGTCCCCGAGCTTTCCGGCGGCGAGACCGAGCATGCGGCCGATGAAGATTTGCGCGTCTGGGTGCGCCGCGGAATCGCGCCGGTCGTGATGAACGAGCGCTTCGGCCGCATTCGCCTAACACATGTGAACCTCAACGACGGCACCGCCGAGGGCATCCAGCTGCTCGACGCCCCGTGCTTCTCGGTCCAGTACCACCCCGAGGCCTCGCCTGGCCCCACCGATGCCCACTATCTCTTTACCGCCTTTACGCGACTCATGGACGGCGAGGAGAACTACCTGGACATCGACACCGCGAAGGACCGCCTCGCCGGCTGGAATTTCGCCGAGTCCGAGAACGCTGCGACCGAGGAGAACTAACATGCCTAAACGTACTGACATCAAGCGCATCCTCGTTATTGGTTCGGGCCCTATCGTCATTGGCCAGGCCTGTGAGTTCGACTACTCCGGCGCACAGGCCTGCAAGGTGCTCAAGGAGGATGGCTTTGAGGTCATCCTGGTCAACTCCAATCCGGCGACCATCATGACCGACCCGGGTCTTGCCGACCGCACCTATGTCGAGCCCATCACCGCCGAGTTTATCGAGCGCGTAATCAAGAAAGAGCGCCCGGACGCGCTGCTGCCCACGCTGGGCGGCCAGACCGGTCTGAACGCCGCCGTCGAGCTGGCAAAGGACGGCACGCTCGACAAGTACGGCGTCGAGATGATCGGCTGCGACCTGGCCGCTATCGAGCGCGGCGAGGACCGCAAACTCTTTAACGAGGCCATGGCCGAGATCGGCCTGGAGGTCGCGCGCTCGGGCTATGCCTACAGCGTGGCCGACTCCGAGGCTATCGCCGAGCGCGTGGGATATCCCTGCGTACTGCGCCCGAGCTTTACCCTCGGTGGCGCCGGCGGCGGCATCGCGCATACCCACGAGGAGCTCGTCTCCATCGTGAGCCAGGGCCTCGAGCTCTCGCCCGCCCACGAGGTGCTGGTCGAGGAGTCCATCGAGGGCTGGAAAGAGTACGAGATGGAGGTCATGCGTGACCACGCCGGCAACGGCATCATCGTGTGCTCCATCGAGAACCTCGACCCCATGGGCGTGCATACCGGCGACTCCATCACCGTGGCGCCGGCGCAGACGCTCTCCGACCTTGAGTATCAGCGCATGCGTGTCGCGTCGCTCGCCATTCTGGAGAAGATTGGCGTCGAGACCGGCGGCTCCAACGTGCAGTTTGCCGTGAACCCCCAGACCGGCCGCCTGATCGTCATCGAGATGAACCCGCGCGTGAGCCGTTCGTCCGCACTGGCCTCCAAGGCCACGGGCTTCCCCATCGCCAAGGCCGCCGCTCGCCTGGCCGTGGGCTACACGCTCGACGAGATCGTCAACGACATCACCAAGGCAACGCCCGCCTGCTTTGAGCCCACGATCGACTACTGTGTGGTCAAGGTGCCGCGCTTTGCCTTCGAGAAGTTTAAGGGTACCGACGCCACGCTCACCACGCGCATGAAGGCCGTGGGCGAGATTATGGCGATCGGCCGCACCTTTGAGGAGGCCTTCGGCAAGGCCATGCGCTCACTGGAGGACGGTCACCAGGGCATCTGCGCCGGTGGCAAGGAGGGTGCCGACAAGCTGAGCGACGATGAGCTCGCTCAGGCCGTGGCAACCCCGACCGAGCACCGCATCTTCTTTGTGGTCGAGGCCCTGCGCCGTGGCTGGGACATCGCCCACATCCATGCCATCTGCGGTATCGATCCGTGGTACCTCAACCGTATCAACGACATGGTGCAGGTCCAGGAGAGCATCCGCGGCCTGCGTGTGGAGGATATCGACGCCGACGCGATGCGCCTGCTCAAGCAGTACGGCACGAGCGACGCCGAGATTGCCGCGCTGACCGGCTCGGACGAGCGCTTTGTGCGCGCCTATCGCAAGGGTCTGGGCGTGGTTCCCAGCATGAAGACGGTCGATACCTGCGCTGCGGAGTTTTCGAGCGCCACGGAGTACCACTACAAGACGTACGAGAACATCTACCGCACGAGCCCGGATGCCAAGAAGTGCGTGGCTCCCGACGAGACCACGCCGGCGGACAAGCCCAAGGCGATGATCCTGGGCGCCGGCCCCAACCGCATTGGCCAAGGTATCGAGTTCGATTACTGCTGCGTGCACGCGAGCTACGCACTGGCGGCTCGCGGCTTCGAGACCATCATGGTCAACTGCAATCCCGAGACCGTCTCGACCGACTATGACACGTCCGACCGCTTGTACTTTGAGCCGCTCACCTACGAGGACGTCATGGACGTTATCGATGTCGAGCGCCCCGACGGCGTCGTGGTGACGCTCGGCGGCCAGACTCCGCTTAAGCTGGCGCGCATGCTCGAGGAGAGCGGCGTGAACATTATGGGCACCAAGCCCGATGCCATCGACTTTGCCGAGGACCGCGAGCGCTTCGCCGCTCTGCTCGACAAGCTGGGCATCATGTACCCGCCGGCGGGCCAGGCCACCTCGTTTGAGGAGGCCGAGGCCGTGGCCGCGCACATCGGCTATCCGCTGCTGGTGCGCCCGAGCTATGTGCTGGGCGGCCGCGGCATGATGATCGCCTACGATGCCGAGCATCTGCGCGATTACATGGCCGAGGCCGCGCGCATTAGCCCCGACTACCCGGTGTATCTGGACCGCTTCCTGGAGGGTGCAATCGAGTCGGACGTCGACGCCCTGTGCGACGGCGAGGAGGTCTACATCGGCGGCATTCTGGAGCATATCGAGGAGGCCGGTATTCACTCCGGTGACTCCGCGACCTGCATTCCGCCGTTTAGCTTTAGCGAGAGCCTGCAGGCGAAGCTCCGCGAGACCACGCGCCGCATCGCGATGGCGCTGGGAGTCCGCGGCCTGGTCAACGTGCAGTACGCCATCAAGGGCGAGACCGTCTACGTGATCGAGGCAAACCCGCGCGCGAGCCGCACTGTGCCGTTCATCTCCAAGGCCACCGGCGTGCCGCTGGCCAAGTGTGCGGCGCGTATCATGGCAGGCGATTCCATCGCGAGCCTGGGCCTGCCGAGCGACGAGCGTCAGCTCGATTGGTTCTGCATGAAGGAAGCCGTCATGCCCTGGGGCCGTTTCCCGGGAGCCGACGTTATCCTGGGGCCCGAGATGAAGTCGACGGGCGAGGTCATGGGTATCGCCAAGAGCTATCCCGAGGCATACGCCAAGACGCAGCTGGCGATTGACTACAAGTTGCCCGACCCGAGCGCCGGCAAGGTGTTCATTAGTGTGTGCGACCGCGACAAGCGACATATCCTTTCGGTCGCGCGTATCCTGCGCTACCTGGGCTTTGACATCTGCTCCACCGAGGGTACGGCGCGCGTGCTGCGTGGAGGCAACGTGACGTGCGAGGTTGTGGAAAAGATTAGCGGCCCGCACGACGGCGAGCGCCCCAACATCGGCGACCTCATCGCCGATGGCAAGATTGCGGTAATCATCAACACGCCGTACGGTCCGGGCTCGCGTGGCGATGGCTACCTGTTGCGTACCGAGGCGGTGCGCCGCGGCGTGACCTGTGTGACGGCGATGTCTGCGGCCAACACGTATGTGAGTGCCATCGAGGCCGTGCGCGAGGACCAGCAGGGTCACGGCAGTGCCAACGACATGGGCATGGACGTCATCGCCCTGCAGGACCTGCCGCAGCACACGGTGTAGGTTGAGCTGTCCGGCCGGGGCGGGAGGCGGACACTTTCTCTCGGAAACTGGGCTTCGCGAAGTTTTCCGAGAGAAAGGACCGCCTCCCGCCCGGCCTGCGGTGACTCGGTAGCACCGTGTGCTGCCGAAGGGGCTTTGCGCGATGACTAGGGCTGAAAAAGAAAGTGAGTGTGGGCGCCGTCGTTCGTTTGAACGACGGCGCCCACGTTTTGGATTTATTGGGCTGTGGCGGTGAAGGTTGTTTTGTCGGCGGCGATGTGCACGTGCAACTTTGCCTGACCGTCACAGCTGATGAGCACGCCTACCTCGAACGGGGTTCCCGTCTTGTCGTAGGTCGAACGCACGATGCGCATCGCCGCCTTACCGGTGTTCTGTCCCAAAAGGCGCGCCTCATGCTTGTCGAGGTTGACCGTCTCGTAGACGGCATCGACGCTTGCGGGCAGGATGCCGGTCTTTTCCGCGATGTAGGCGTAGAGCGAGCCATCCACGTCTTTGCGTGTGAGCTCGGGGCAAAGTGACACGGGGATATAGACGTAGTTGAGCTCCATGGGTTTGTCGTTGGCGAGACGCAGGCGGCGAATCTCCCAGACGGGTGTCCCTTCGGGCACTTTGAGCCCAGAGGCGATGCCGCGGACGGCCGGTATGCTTGAAAAGGCGAGAATCTGCGAGCTCGGAACCCGTCCCGCTTCGCGCATCCGCGCGCTGAAATTCAGGGCCAGGTCGATGCCGGGTGCTGAGGTTTGGGGCTTGATGAACGTGCCCTGCCCACGTTTGCGCACCACGCGCCCCTCGATGACGAGATCTTGGAAGCAACGGCGCACGGTCGCGCGCGATAACCCCAGCCGCTCACAGATTTCGAGCTCGCGTGGCAGCGGCGTCTTGGTGTCGAACGCCTGGCTGGCGATAAGCAGGGCGATTCGATGTTTAAGTTGGACATAGAGCGGCGTATCACCGCTGCGGTCGAAGGGTTCGGAGGCGAGAAACGAGATCATATCCATGGGGTACCTCCATGTCGTGAGCATACGTGACATGGTCTGACACTGCGGGACAAACCGGTGATGTCAGGCCCGATTCTTGTTGGTATGTATGGTACATAAGGAACATAAAACATTTATCAGGCAATCTACCTGCTATTTTAAAAATAATTAGAAGAAAAAATAATTTAGGCACAAAAATAGTTGCTACCGTTAACCGACGAATAGTTGCCGTTCGCAACTATTTTCTTGTACCGAACATGCCCCGGCGCAACAATAATCTCAGCAAAAAACAAAGCCGTGCGACACACGGCAGGTCGAGAGGAGACCGCATGCGGTATCTGGTAATGGTCAGTCACGGAACGCTCGCTCCCGGACTGCACAGTGTCCTCAAGATGCTCGGCAATGACGCCCCGAACATCTTGTCGACGAGTCTCGTGGACGGCATGGGCGCTGACGAGTATGTCGAGAACGTCAAAGCGATGCTCGCTCCTGTTAACGCCGATGACGAGGTTGTCCTGCTCGGTGATATCCTGGGCGGATCGCCGCTCACCAATGCCATGAACACGCTGGCCGAGAAGGGCCTGCTCGCCCACACCATTGCCTTCGGCGGCATGAACCTGCCCATGGCTATGACCGCCATGATGGGGCTTGCCACCATGGACCTGGATTCCCTCAAGCAGATGATGCTGCAGGAGGGCAAGAACGGTATGTCCGAGCTCGTTGTCCCGACCGATGACGCCGACGACGAGGACGACGACATCTAGGCAGGGCATCCGCCCCAATTTTCGTGATGGAGCGGGGGTTAAGAGGAAAGACCCCCGGTGATAAGGAAAGGGAGAACGCATGATTTCGTTCATCCGCATTGACGACCGTATGATCCATGGACAGACCGTTACCCGTTGGGCCCTCGAGTATCCCTGCGACGGTCTTATCGCCGTCAACGACGCCGCGGCGTCCAATCCCGTGCTCAAGGAGGCCTACAAGAGTGCCTCGGGCAAGAAGACGTTCGTGTGGACCAAGGAGCACTTCAAGGAGGTCTCCGAGAAGGTTCTCAAGTCCAACACCAAGTACTTCCTGATCACCAAGAACCCGCTCGACATGAAGGAACTTCTCGTCGATTTTGGCTTTAAGCCCGGCATGGACCGCATCATCGTCGGCCCCTGCAACGACCGTCCCGGCGCCACCAAGCTCGGCAACAACCAGTCGATCACGCAGGAAGAGGCCCAGGCGCTCGAGGATCTCACCAACGCCGGCTACACGGTCGAGTTCGCCCTTATCAAGGAGAAATCCATTGGTGAGTGGCCCAAGTTCCGCGGTCAGTTTGGCTTCTAGTTAGGCGCCAGCTGCATTTTGGTACCTACAGCCCTGGGGAAAGGGGCTGAGGAATAAAGAAAGGGGAAAGCATGGCAATCAATGCATTCCAAGCCGCGCTGTTCGGCCTGTTCGCCTGCCTGGCATCAATGCCTGGCATGGGCGGCACGACGATCGGCAACTACACTCTGGGTCGTCCTCTGGTCGCCGGCCTCATCGTCGGCATCATCATGGGCGATATGCAGACGGGCATCCTCGTCGGCGCTGCCATCCAGGTTGTCTACATCGCTCTCGTGACCCCCGGCGGAACCGTCTCCGCCGACGTCCGCGCCGTGTCCTATATCGGCATCCCGCTGGCGATCCTCGCCATCAAGAACTCGGGCATCGATCCCGCCTCTGCTGAGGCTGCCGGCATGGCCGCATCCCTCGGTGCCGCCGTCGGCACGCTCGGCACTGTGCTCTTCTATGGCACCGCCACCATTAACCTGGTGTGGCAGGGCATGGGCTGGAAGTGGCTCGAGAAGGGCGACCTCCACAAGCTCTACCTGGTCAACAACGTTCTGCCTTGGATCGGTCACATCGTCTGCTCGTTCCTCCCGACGTTCATCATCACCATGGGCGGCACCGCCATGGTCGACCTTATGAAGACCTACATGCCCATGGACGGCATCGCGATGAAGACGCTGTTCACCGTCGGCTCGCTGCTGCCTACCGTCGGTATCGCCATCCTGCTCAAGCAGGTCATCTCCAAGCCGACGGACTTCCTCACGTTCTTCTTCGGCTTCACCCTGTCCGCTGTCATGGGATGCAACCTGATTGCCGCCGCCGGCATCGGCTGCTTCTTCGCCCTGATCAACTATGAGATCGCTTCGCTCAAGATCGACCTCGCAAACGCTCCCAAGGCAGCTATCGCCTCGGGCTCCGATGATGAGGAAGAGGAGGACATCTAATGGCAGAGAAGAAGAAACTCTCTAAGAAAACGCTTGCCAAGTCGTTCCGCAACTGGTCCTATGGCAACCTGACTTGCTTCTCGCAGGAGCACATGCAGACCTTCGGTTACCTGTGCGCCATGCTTCCGATCGTCGAGGAGCTCTACGACACGCCCGAGGAGCAGAAGCAGGCCCTCCAGACCTACTCCGCGTTCTTCAACACCGAGCCGCAGATCGGCACCATGATTGTCGGCGTCACCGCCGGCCTCGAGGAGGCTCGCGCAAACGGCGAGGCCATCGATGACGACGCCATCAACGGCATCCGCGCCGGCCTCATGGGCCCGCTCGCCGGCCTTGGCGACTCGCTGATCGTCGGTACCCTGATCCCGATCCTGCTCGGTATCGCCCTCGGTCTCTCGACCGGCGGCTCTCCGCTCGGTGCCATCTTCTATATTGTCGTGTGGAACCTGCTCATGTTCCTTGGCATGCGCTTTGCCTACAACCAGGGCTATGAGCTCGGCGGCAAGGCGGTCGAGGCCCTCGTTGGCCCCAAGGCAAAGGCTCTTCGCGATTCCATCGTGATGGTCGGTACCATGGTCATCGGTGCCGTGGGCGCAACTTGGGTCTCCATCACCTGCAGCCCCAACCTGGTGCTGCCCGGTGGCGGTAAGTTCCAGGACACGCTCGATGGCATCTATCCGCACCTGCTGCCGATGATCTTCATCATCTTCTGCTGGTACATGATGACCAAGAAGAAGGTCAACCCCATCGTTATGATGCTGATCCTCGTTGTGATCGCATTTGTGGGCGTTCTCATTGGCTTCTTCGATCCGGCGCTGAGCTACTAGTCATCATCCCCTGGCCCCCTGTAAGGCCGTGCGGCCTCAACCGCGCGGCCTTCTGATTTTGCGCCGCCCTTCAAGGGCAATATGGCCAGCGACCTCCATCGCCTACACGACACCCGCTATATTGCTCTTGAAAGATGACGTATTCGAAAAACGATGTACTTGCACATGATGCACACTTTGCATGAGGAGGACCATATGCACGAGAAACATGGACACGACCTTTCGCGCGACGACTTGATTCGCGAGGCAAAGATGCAGACCGATGCTATTCAGCGGCTCAACGTTTGGCTGCGCCTGGGCTATTCGCTCGTGGCGATTGGCTTTTTGATGGGGATGTGGGGTATGCAGGGCGGCCCCGGCTGGGGTGTCCCCGTGGGCATCGTGTGCCTGGTGGTGGGCACTCCGCTTTCGATCGTGCTTAAGGTCGGCACGACCAACGCCAAAAAGAATGTCGAGCGCATGCTCGAGGCCGCTGGTGTCGACGTTGAGGAGCTTATGCGACGCAAGAAGGACGAGCAATAGACTTCCGCGTTGGGGTATCATAAATAATTGTTGCGAATGTTAACTAATGTACGGCAAATGACGGTTTTATGGCCCTTCTAGAGTTGCAAAGGACAATATCCCCAGTGGATTACGATGACGTCGCTCGAAAACTGATTGTGTACTCACGTTCCCTTGCCAAGGGATCCTTGAGTGCTGCCGGCGGCGCCAGTGTGGGCGAGGCACCGGTTTTACAGTATCTATCGGGTATTGACGGTGATGTCATTCCCTCCGAGATTGCCAAGAAGCTGAAATTCTCCCGTGCGCGCATGTCGCATATCTTGGATTCACTCGAGAGCAAGGGTTACGTTCAGCGCAGGACCGATCCAAACGATCGTCGGCGTGTGCTGGTGAGCATCACCGAGGAAGGCCGTGATTTCGCGGCGAAAAAAAATGCCGAGAGTGTGGCATCGCTCTCGAAACAACTCTCAGCGCTCGGCGAGCACGATGCCCAGGAGCTCGTGCGCATTCTGAATAAAGCCTATAGCCTTACCTATGATGCCGACGATTACCTGGACAATCTATAAGGATAAAGACAGACATTTAGGTGCATCATGAAATGCATCCGGGGCAATTGTGCCCATCAGCCACCGTCAACATTTCATTCCAAACAAAATCAGCCAACGTACGTCATGGCAATCCCCGGTAGGTCGAGGGTGCCCCGCGGCGGTCTGGTGTTTTCATCTGAACGACTTTGCGAAGCAACCGGAGTGGAGATGAAAACACCAGACCGCCGCGGGGCACCCGCAGACCGCAGGGACGGGAGCAGCTATACTACTCTCAGTAGTTAAGGGTCGCGGATTCGCTGCGTCACCGCTCTCAACAGGAGGTCTTTGTTTATGGCAGATCAAAAGCCGGTTGTCGGGATCATCATGGGTTCCAAGTCCGATCTGGGCGTTATGGAAGGCTGCACCGCCGAGCTCGAGGCACTGGGTGTGCCCTATGAGCTCGTCATTGCGAGCGCGCACCGCACGCCGGCGAAGGTCCACGAGTGGGCTTCGACTGCCGCCGATCGCGGTATCAAAGTGATTATCGCCGCCGCCGGCAAGGCCGCTCACTTGGGTGGTGTCGTGGCTGCCTTTACGCCGCTGCCGGTTATCGGCGTGCCTATGAAGACGAGTGACCTGGGCGGTATGGATTCGCTGCTGTCGATGGTGCAGATGCCTTCGGGCGTGCCCGTGGCCTGCGTTGCCATCAACGGTGCCAAGAACGCCGCCATCTATGCCACACAGATTCTGGGTGCTTGCGACCCCGAGTACCGCAAGGTTATCGAGAAGATGAAGCAGGAGATGGCTGACGCCTAAGCGTTCCGCCGTTTCACCGCAGTATAAGGAGAGCCATGTCCGATTATCAGGGAAAACGATTCAAGGCTTCTCAGATTCCCGATCCGTCGAAGCCGGGTGCTGCCCGTGCGGCACAGCAGGGTCGGACATCCTCTCCTCAGCAGCCGCGCGCGCCGCGCCCCGTGACACCGGCGACGCATCGTCGACAGGACGCGCCGGCCGCATATCGTCCTTCGTCTTATAGCTCCGCTAAGAAGCCGCCCCGGTCTTCATCGCATGCCGCGCCGTCGGATCGCACCGAGCCGCCGCGCAAAAAGCGCCACTCCATTATTCCCATTCTGCTCATCATCATCGGTATCGGTCTGATTGTCGCCGCCGCCGCTATTTTTATTAATGCCCAGATTGGCTATAAGCAGGCGAGCGATTCGTATCAGAAAATCGAGAAGCAATATGTAAGCGATAAGGACGCCAGCGGCGTGCCGATTATCGACTTTGATGCGCTTGCTCAGACGAACCCCGAGATTGTGGGTTGGATTTACGTGCCGGGAACCAACATCAACTATCCCGTGGTGCAGACCAACAACAACTCCAAATACCTCAACACGCTGTTCGATGGCACGTCTAACGCCTCGGGTGCCATCTTCTTGGATAGCGATGACACCGCGCCGGGAATGGTCGACCAGCAGACCACGATCTACGGCCACCATATGAACGATGGGTCGATGTTCAACGTGATTTCGGATACGACTGACCAGGCAACGTTCGATAGCATTGAATATGTGTACTACATCACGCGCGATGCGACGTATAAGTTGCGTCCGCTGGCGACCAAGGTGGTCGAGGACACGTATGCCAAGGCGCGCACGACCAATTTTGAGGGCGACGACGGACTCAAGAACTACCTGTCCGAGATGCTCGACGGCGCTTCTGCCGTGGCGAGTGATGCCACCGATCGTGCCGCTTCGGCAACTAAGGTTGTAACGCTTGTGACCTGTCGTTCGCTGTCGCTGAGCAACACACGCGCCGTCATGGTGCTCACGCCGGTCGAGGAATAAGTTGTTCGAGAGTAGCTAAAAAGGCCCCGTCCCAAATTGGCTACTCGACGACGGTAAGGGAGAAATGATGCTCGAGAGTGGCAAATTGATGCCTTCGATTGATGCTTGGCTGCGCGAGGCCAAGGCCGATGCTTCGGCGGCAGGCTGTGGGATGTATCTGACGCATAACGGTGTGGTGCGCGCGACGCCCAAGGCTGAGGTGCGCGGAGTCGAGACCGATGGCGTGGCGCCAGGCCACAGGGTGGGCGGCATGGTCTTTGACTACGACGCCGAAAAGGTACGGTCTGCTATCGAGACTACGCGCGCGATGCCGGGTATCGGCTATGTGCGCGTGTGGCTGGCAAGCGGCGAGCTTACCGTAGGTGACGACATCATGCTCGTGCTCATTGGCGGGGACATTCGCCCACACGTGGTCGATGCACTGCAGGCGCTCGTTGGCACCATCAAGAACGAATGCGTGAGTGAGGTCGAGCGCGAGGCATAGAGGATTGCGTCGATAGAAGGATCGTTTATAAAAATGCCCACCGGTACGTGTGATACCGGCGGGCATTTTGCGTTTTGGGCGCGGCGGGCGCTAAACGCGCGTGGCGTCCTTGGGGCTCATGGTCATGCTCTGGAAGCGGTTCTCCATGTAGTCGTTATCGAAATACTTGCCGTAGAACTGTGCGACGGGAATGTCCGGCTCCGTGCCGTTAACGCGCTGGTACCAGTAGTCGAGCGACTGCAGCGTCATGACGCCGTCGACCAGCATAATGACGGTAAAGATGACGGTGGCCGAGTAGCGGCTCTTCCAGGGGATCTTGTTGATGAGCTTAAGCAGCCTCGGTAGCAGCAGCTTGATCCAGATGAGGCCACCTAGGCCCCACAGGCAGGCAAAGCCCGTGCAGGTGCGTCCGCCCGTGAGGACCACGAGCGGATCGGGCAAACCAAACAGCGTTATGTGCGAGTAGCTCCACGAGACCACGCCAAACGCGGTCTGCATAAACCAGCCCACGAACACCTCAAAGCTCGCGCCGAGCACAGCGCTCACCAGGAAAATGATGATGGGGTTCTTTTTGTAGAAGCGGTTAAGCACCATGGTCATGAGCACGGCGCCAAATCCGTAGATGGGGCTGAAAGGGCCAAACAGCATGCCGGCGCGGTCCTGGTAGACGCCCGGGTCGTTGACCGTCATGTGCCAGATGTCCTCCAAGATAAGTCCCAGTACGCAGCAGACGAAGAATACCCAGAACAGGTTGAAGTAGTTGAGCTTGATGTAGCCCTCGCCGGTCTCATCGCGGCCGAGCATGCCCTCGGCGGCGGCATCGCGGTCGAGCATCTCCTGCAGGCGGCGCTGCAGCTCGCGCTCCTGACGCAGCGTGGGGTCGACGGTGGCCGAAAGCGCGATGAGGATGCCGAGCTGAATAGCGGGGCGCAGCAAGAAGGGCCCGATACCCTGGAGCATCACGTCGACCAAAAGCTCGACGACGGTGAATGCAATAAGGATGTAGGACAGGCGGGCGGCGTTGCGGCGCTGGTTTTTGATAAGGTCCAGGCCAAAGATGATTAGGATGACGGCACTTGCCGCAGAGAGCATGATGCCGGCGACGATAAGGCCGACTGCGACGAGCGTGTTGTCGCCGAGCTTTTCGGTGGCGTTGCCGTTAACAAGTGCCGTGATGACCTGCCACATAAAGGCAGCGACCGACGGGAGCGTGCCCACGCCGGAAAGGATGCACAGGACGGCGTACACCTTAATGATGAGGGGAATCTTCTTGACCTCTGTGGCGCTGGGGACGCTGGGGTCGAGTTCGTTTCGATCCATACAGAACCTTTCTCGCTTTGTTGTAGGTTATAAGGATACGCCGCCGACCTGCCAAAAGACAGGACGAACGTCCCAATTGCAACAATGTAAGCCCTAACGGCGGGCGAGACGCGCCGCAACGGAAGCATGCGGGATCGTCGGTCCCGAGGCGATTGCCCAATAAAATGTTTGGCTGCAAAACGGATTATAAGCTCGGTGGGCTTTTAAAAAGCGCTGTTTATGCGCGGGAGTGCTTGTCTTGCCGTGCGTATAATAGGGCAGGTAACGCCAAATAACGAGGCTCTGAGGGGATGCCATGTCTCAAGAAACCATCCACGCGGCCGAGCGTGCCGCGGGACAGGTGAACACCATGTCGACGTATGATCCGGACTCCGACCAGCTGCATGAGGAATGTGGCATTTTCGGCGTATGGGCGCCCGATCGCGACGTGGCTCGACTGACGTACTTTGGACTGCGTGCGCTGCAGCACCGTGGCCAGGAATCGGCGGGAATCGCCGTGGGTGACGGCGGCACGGTTATGGTCCGCAAGGATCTGGGCCTGCTCGACCGCGTGTTCTCCAATGCCGACCTGTCGACGCTCTCCGGCCAGCTGGCCGTGGGCCACGTGCGCTATGGCACCGCCGGTGCCAAGAGCTGGGAAGCCTCTCAGCCGCATCTTTCTACCATCAACAGCGTCATTATCGCGCTTGCTCACAACGGCACCCTCGTCAACACCGACGAGCTGCGCCGCCAGCTGATCGAGCTGGGCGTGCCATTCCTCTCCAACTCGGATTCCGAGGTCGCGACCAAACTCATCGGCTACTTTACCCAGCGTACAGGCCATCTGCGCGAGGGCATTCGCAAGACCATGGAGCTCGTGCGCGGCGGCTACGCCATGACGCTCATCAACGAGCAAGCGCTCTACGCATTCCGCGATCCACACGGCATTCGCCCGCTCGTGCTGGGCAAGCTGGTGGACGAGGGTCTGGACCAGGCCGATGCCGCAGCCGTTTCGCAGCTGCCGTCGCAGGACGGCGCCGCGACGGTCGACTCCGCCGTCCGTGTCACGCGCGCCGGCGGCTGGGTCGTTGCTTCCGAGACCTGCGCACTCGACATCGTGGGTGCCGAGTACGTCCGTGACGTCCGTCCCGGCGAGATCTTGCGCATCAGCGCCGAGGGTCTGGTATCCGAGCAGGGCGTGCCTGCAGCCGAAGAGCCCGCCAACTGCATCTTTGAGCAGGTCTACTTTGCCCGCCCCGACTCCATCATGAACGGCAAGAGCGTCTATGCCTGCCGTTACGACATGGGTCGTCAGCTGGCACATGAGGAGCCCGTCGAGGCCGACCTGGTCATCGGCGTGCCCGACTCCGGCCTGCCGCCCGCGGAGGGGTATTCGCACGAGAGCGGTATTCCCTTTGGCGAGGGCCTTATCAAGAACCGCTACGTGGGCCGTACGTTTATCGAGCCTACGCAGGAGTTGCGCGCCATGGGCGTGCGTATGAAACTCAACCCGCTGCGCGACAATATCGAGGGCAAGCGCCTGGTCGTCATCGACGACTCCATCGTGCGCGGCACCACCATGGTGCAGCTCGTCAAGATGCTGCGCAACGCCGGCGCCAAGGAGATTCATATCCGCATCAACTCGCCCGAGGTCATCTGGCCGTGCTTCTACGGTATCGATACCGACGTGCAGTCGCAGCTTATCAGCGCCAACAAGACGGTCGACGAGATTTGCGAGTATATCGGCGCCGATTCGCTGGCCTTCCTTTCGGTCGAGGGCCTGCTTAAGGTCATGCCCAAGGGCGGTTACTGCGATGCGTGCTTTACCGGCCGCTACCCCGTGGCGATTCCCGAGAGCTTTGGCCGCGACAAGTTTATGGAGGGCTTTAAGCCCCGCAACCTGGACAAGCCGCTGCACTTTGACGACGACGCCGTGATCGAGAAATACGACGACCGCAGCTGGGAAGAGGAGCACGGCGAGGCATAAAACCTGCCATATGGGGACAGGTTTATTTTGGTAGGTTTTACCTGCTGTTTTGTTGATTGAACGGTGTGCGCGGCTGTGGCGCGCGCCGATATGAACGCAACTATGAGCACCGTTTGGCGCCCGCGCGGCGCCACGGTAGTGGGAGAGGAAGGCTCAGATGAGCGACAGCAAGCATGTGACGTATGAGGATGCCGGCGTCGATACCGCCGAGGGCGGCCGCGCCGTCGACGCTATTAAGCAGATGGTTAAGGACACCAACCGCCCCGAGGTCATCGGCGGTATCGGTGGCTTTGGTGGCCTGTTCTCGGCTGCCGCGCTTAAGGATATGGAAGATCCGATTCTGATTAGCGGTACCGACGGCGTGGGCACCAAGCTCGTGCTCGCCCAGATCATGGACCGTCACGAGACGGTGGGCCAGGACCTGGTCGCTATGTGCGTCAACGACATTCTGGCTTCGGGCGCCGAGCCGCTGTTCTTCCTGGACTATGTTGCCATCGGCCACATCGAGGCCGAGCACATGGCAAAGATCATCAAGGGTGTGGCCGACGGCTGCAAGCTCGCGGGCTGCGCGCTCGTGGGCGGTGAGATGGCCGAGCACCCCGGCGTCATGGCTCCTGCCGACTACGACCTTGCCGGATTTACCGTGGGCGTCGTCGACCGTCCCAAGATGCTCGACCCCGCGAACGTCCGCCCCGGCGACGTGATCCTGGGCCTGCCTTCCACTGGTGTGCACTCCAACGGCTACTCGCTCGTGCGCAAGGTCATTGGCGTCGACGGCATTAAGCCGGGCACGCCCGAGGCCGCCGCTAAGGCCGAGGAGCTGAGCCGTCCGCTCGAGGAACTCGGCGGCGCATCGCTGGCAGACGCCCTGCTGGCTCCCACGCGCATCTACGTCAAGCCGATTCTGGAGCTGCTGCGCGGCGGCGCCAACGTGCACGCTATCGCCCACATCACTGGCGGCGGTATTACCGAGAACCTCAACCGCGCGCTTGCCGACGACGTCGACGCCGTGGTCACCCGCAACGGCGCCGAGATGGGTTGGGACGTTCCGCCCGTCATCACCTACGTGTCGCGCCAGGCCGAGCTCGCCCCCAACGAGGCATGCAAGACCTTCAATATGGGCGTCGGCCTGTGCCTGATCGTCGCCCCCGAGGACGAGGCCGCGGTTACCGAGGCCCTGGTCGCGCTGGGCGAGAAGCCGTTCCGCGTGGGCGAGTGCGTCGAGGGTTCCGGTAAGGTCGTGTACTCCGATGAGCGCTAACGAGCAGATGGCTGCCGCCGAGGGCCTGGGCTTTGTGCCCTACACCCGTCCGACCGGCACCGATACGGCCGAGCCGCTCAAGATCGGTGTGCTCATCAGCGGTTCGGGTACCAACCTGCAGGCGCTGATCGATTTGATCGCCGCCGGCAAGCTCAACGCTTCGATTGAGCTTGTGGTGTCGAGCCGGCCTTCGGCTAAGGGTTTGCAGCGCGCTGAGCGCGCGGGCATCCAGACGCTCACGCTGTCCAAGGATGTCTATGCCGACCCTATTGCCGCCGACGAGATCATCGCGCACGAGCTGCTCGAGCGCGGCTGCGAGTATGTGGTCATGGCCGGCTACATGCGCATGGTGCACACGCCGCTGCTGGCGGCGTTTCCCAACCGCGTGGTCAACTTGCATCCGGCGCTGCTGCCGAGCTTTACCGGTGCGCATGCGATTGACGATGCCTTTGCGCGCGGCGTCAAGGTAACTGGCGTGACCGTGCATTTTGCCAACGAGATCTACGACAACGGTCCCATCATCGCTCAGCGTGCGCTGGCTGTTGGGGAGGGCTGGGATGTCGATACGCTCGAGGAGCACATCCACGCGATTGAGCACGTGCTGTATCCCGAGGTCGTGCAAATGCTCGCTGACGGCCGCGTCCACGTGCTGGAGAGCGGCAAGGTCGCAATTGACGCGCCTCGCGGCTAGCGGCGCACAGTACAATTTAGCCGAGTAGTCAGGGTGGTCATTGGCGCCAAGGCGCGCGTGGCCACCTTTTGTTTTGGGTAGTCATCGGGGACGTTCTTGAATGACTAGGTGAGAGAGGTGAGCGCATGGTGGATAATGAAGCGCTGTTTACGCCTGAGCTGGTGTTTTTTGATTGGGAGTGTGCGACGCCTGATGAGGTGTTTGCGCGACTCGAAGGCGAACTTGCTCCACGCGGCTACATTGGCACCGGTTGGCTCGACGCCGTCCGCACGCGCGAGGATGCCTATCCCACAGGGCTTGCCATGCCGGCGGCCAACATTGCCATCCCGCATACCGATCCGGGGTTTGTGGCTAAGCCCTACATCGCGGTGGTGAAGCCGGCCACGCCCGTGACATTCAATGCTATGGCGGGCATGGGTGCCCCTGTGCCGGCGCAGATCGTCATCAACTTGGGCATTGCCGAGCCGGGCGGCCAGGTCGAGGCTCTGCAAGCGCTTATGAATATCTTTATGGACGCGGACACCGCGGCCGATGTGCTCGGCCAGACCACGCCCCAAGGCATGGTCGAAGCCATCCGCCGCCACTTTTAAATCCGGCCCCTGGGGACGTTCCTTTTGTCGCGGGGGCTGCGTTGTGACACAATGGCGTTTGTTCGATTCGTTATGCGAAAGGCCAACTATGGCAAATAAGAAAAAGAACCCCGCACCCGAGCCGACGCCCGAGCAGCAGGCTCGCGCCGCCTCCAGCTCTCGCAAGAAGCAGCGCAAGACCCGCGTGTCCAAGACCGTCAAGATCGTTCTGGTGGTCATCGGCGTGCTGGCAATGCTGCTTTCCGTCTCGGCCATGGCGTGCTCCGGCCTGATGTCGCAGGCAGAGGATACCTCGGGCTACAAGCTTACCGGCGGTGTAGCTGCCACTATCAACGGCACCAACCTCACCGAGGACACCGTGACCAAGCAGATCATGAGCATGCGCACGTCCTACGGCTACACCAAGGACAAGGACTGGGCACAGTATCTGGTCGACAACGACCTCACGCCCAAGAAGTACCGCAAGCAACTCATCGACTCCTACACGCAGCAGATTCTGCTTCAACAGGCACAGAAGGAGAACGGCGTGACGGTGTCGGACGAGGAGGTCGAGAAGGCTTGGAAGGACGCGTGCAAGAGCGCGGGCGGTGCCAAGGCCTTTAAGAAGACCCTTAAGACCTACGGCTACACCGAGGACACCTACAAGGACTCGCTCAAGGAGAGCCTGGCGCAGCAAAAGCTTAAGGATACTGTGGCGCCCACCAGCAAGCCCAAGGACAGCGAGATTGTCGATTACATCAACGAGAACCTGTCCAACTACAACGATGCCCGTCGCTCGTCGAACATCCTGATCAAGGTTGATTCCGACGCTTCCGACGAGGACAAGGCTGCCGCCAAGGCCAAGGCGCAGGAGTGCCTGGACAAGATCAACTCCGGTGAGCTGAGCTTTGAGGACGCCGTTGAGCAGTACTCCGAGGACACCGGTTCCAAGGAGAAGAAGGGCGATGTGGGCTGGGATAAGCTCACCACCTTTGTCGACAGCTACCAGACGGCGCTCGAGGGGCTCAACAAGGGCGACGTGAGCGAAGTCATCGAGTCGACCTATGGCTACCACATCATCAAGTGCACCGACTACTTCCATGTCGATAGCCAGGTCGATGACATCAAGCAGGTGCCCAAGGACATCAAGAAGTACGTTTCCAACGTGGTGAAGACGCAGGCGGCCAGTACTGCATACAGCGAGTGGCTGGAGCAGTACAAGAAAGACGCCGACATTACCGTCAGCCCCATGCCCAAGGATGTGCCCTACAACGTGAGTCTGAAGGGCGTCACCAAGAGCTCGACCGACGATTCGTCGACGACTGAGTAATCATGGGGCGGTGCTCGCGCGAGTACCGCCCACGCTATTAGAGAGGATTAGCAGATGACCAACGAAGAGCTGCAGAAGGAAATGATCGCGGCCATGAAGGCTAAGGACAAGGTTCGCCTGTCCATCATTCGCCAGGTCAAGGCCGAGGTGAAGAATATCGAGGTTAACGAGCGCCGCGATGTGACCGAGGAAGACGTCAACAGCATGATCAAGCGTCTGATTAAGCAGACGAGCGAGACGCTGGAAATGTCCATCAAGGCCGGCACCGACCAAGAGCGTACCGACAACCTGACCGAGCAGGTCAAGATTCTGGAGAGCCTTCTGCCCGCGCAGGTTTCGGGCGAGGAGCTCGAGGCCCTGATCGAGCAGGTTATCGCCGAGCTGGGCGCCACGTCCAAGAAGCAGATGGGCCAGGTCATGGGCGCTCTGGGTAAGGCCACTGGCGGCAACTTCGACAAGCCTGCCGCGGCAAAGATCGTCGGTGCCAAACTCGCGTAATTTGTTACGCGGTTTTACCAAACCGCGTAACGGCTCGACGCTGTAAACCCGTACACGCGGCAATCTGACGTTCAATTTCAAGGGCGCGACCATAAGGTCTGCGCCCTTTCATTTCACGTCACCTTGCTCGCGTGTACGGGTTTTCGCTGACTTATGCTCAACAAGGGCGGTTGTATTATTTTCGATGCCCATTGGGGACAGACTTAAATGAGTACCCAATGAGCGGGCACTCATTTAAGTCTGTCCCCAATGAGTGGGTTAAAGGTTGCGGGTTCTTTACGGGAATGTAGTGTGGGCTGCGGAAACGCGGTTCTTTCCGTACAATAGTTCAACTCGTGTAAACGCAGGGAAGGGACATTCATGGCAGACATGATCGAGATCAAGCATCTCAACAAGTACTTTGGCGACCTGCATGTGCTCAAAGATATCAATCTCACCGTCAAGCGCGGCGAGAAGCTCGTAATGATCGGGCCTTCCGGCTCGGGTAAGTCGACGCTTATCCGTTGCGTCGATTATCTGGAGGAGCCCACGTCGGGCGAGGTCGTCATCGACGGTACGCCGCTCACCAAAAAGAATCACCTGGAGATGGCTCGCAAGTATAGTTCCATGGTGTTTCAGCAGTTCAACCTATATCCCAACATGACGGTGCTCGGCAACCTGACGCTCGCGCCCATCAAGCTGCAAAAGAAGAGCAAGGAGGAGGCGACCGAGATCGCCATCGCCGCGCTCAAGCGCGTCGGCATGGCGCATAAGGCCGGCGAGTATCCGCGGAACCTCTCGGGTGGTCAGCAGCAGCGCATCGCCATCGCCCGTGCCCTGTGCACCAAGCAGCCCATCATCCTGTTTGACGAGCCGACTTCGGCGCTCGACCCCGAGATGGTCCAGGAAGTCCTGGACGTTATGATTGAGCTTGCGCAGGAGGATATCACCATGATCTGCGTGACGCACGAGATGGGCTTTGCGCGCCAGGTGGCCGACCGCGTCATCTTTATGGAGGACGGCCGCATCCTGGAGGAGGGCACGCCCGAGCACTTCTTCGATAACCCCGAGAACCCGCGCTGTCGCGAGTTCCTGTCCAAGATTCTGCACTAGGTGCGGTGATGGACATGACGGATATGACGAGGGCGGCCGTGTCGCGCCGTCACTTTTTGCAGCTGGCGGGCGCCGGCATGCTCGCGCTGACGGGGACCGCGCTTAGCGGTTGCGGCAACTCCGCCAGCGGCGAGGGCTCCGACAAGGGGTCCAGGCTTGCGGCCATTAAGTCGCGCGGCCATCTGAATGCCGGCGTTAAGAAGGATGTTCCCGGCTACGGCTATTACGACACCGCCAAGGGCCGCTTTGAGGGCATGGAAGTCGATTTGTGCTACCAGATCGCCGCTGCCGTCTTTGGCGTGAGTTACAAGGAGGCCCGCGCCCAGGAGCTTGTCGAGTTTACCGACGTAACGCCCAAGACGCGCGGTCCGCTGATCGATAACGGCCAACTCGACGTGGTCGCGGCGACCTATACCATCACCGACGAGCGCAAGAAGAGCTGGGATTTCTCGACGCCGTACCGCACCGACTACGTGGGACTCATGGTCAAGAAACGTTCGGGCTTTACCTCGATTGAGGACCTGGACGGCAAGGTCATCGGCGTGAGTCAGGGTGCTACCACGCAGGGCCTGATCGAGCAGATGATCAAGGACAACGGCTTTAGCTGCAAGCCCGAGTTTAGGGCCTTTAGCGGCTACCCCATCATCAAGAGTTCGCTCGACGCCGGCAATATCGACGTCTTTGCCATGGACCGCTCCACGTTGGCCGGTTACATGAACGAGACCGTTGAGCTGCTGCAGCCCGAGGTCAAGTTTGGCGAGCAGGGCTACGGCGTGGCGACCAAGAAGGGCTGCGACCTTTCGGCCGTGGTCGATCAGGTGATTTGCGATCGCCTGGCCGACGGCTGGCTCGACCAAGAGGTCAAGACCTGGGGCCTTGTATAGGCGCATCGTCCAAGGAAGGAATCAAATGCTCGAAGGATTATTTGACGCCGACCGTTGGTCGACGACATTTCAAAACATGGGGCCCTTCTGGGAGGGCTTTGGCGTGACGCTGCAGGTGGTCGTTGCCGGTCTGCTGCTGTCGCTGGTGCTGGGCACGCTGCTGGGCGTGTTCTCTACCACTCGCTCGCGCGTGCTGCGCGCCATAAGCCGCGTGTACGTGGAGTTTTACCAGAACACCCCGTTGCCCGTGCAGGTGCTCTTTATGTACATGGCCGGTCCGCAGTTTTTGCAGGCCATAACCGGTGCCGACCAGCCGGTGCGCATCGCGCCGTTCGTGTTGGGCTTCTTGGGTGTGGGCCTGTATCACGCGGCCTACATTTCGGAGGTCATCCGCACCGGTATCGAGGCCGTTTCGCGCGGTCAGATGGAGGCGGCGCAGAGCCAGGGCTTCACCCGTGCGCAGGCATACTGGTACATCGTGCTGCCCCAGACGTTCAAGATCATTTTGCCGCCGCTGTGTAACCAGGCGCTCAACCTGGTCAAGAACACGTCGGTGCTGGCGCTTGTGGCCGGCGGCGACCTTATGTACCGTTCCGACAACTTTGTGAGTCTGTACGGTTACCTGCAGGGATACATCGTCTGCTGCCTTATGTACTTCATCATCTGCTTTCCGCTCGCCATGCTGGTGCAGTGGCTCGAGCGCCGCTCCAAGGAGCGTCCGCGCGGCGTGAGCCTGGCCGAGCTGGGGCTCGACAACGTAGAGGAGGCCTAGCGCATGGAAATCTTCAACGCGACCAACCTGCTCTACATTTGGGGCGGCTTTGTTAAGACGATCGAGATCTCGGCGCTGTCGATCTTTTTCTCGCTCATCTTTGGCACGGTGCTGGCGCTCGTTAAAAGTTATGCGCCCCGCCCATTCCGTATTTTGGTGAGCGCCTATATCGAGCTGTTCCGCTGTACGCCCAACCTGCTGTGGATCCTGTTTATCTACTTTACGGTGCAGGGTTTGGACATTGTGATTTCGACCATTGCCTTTACGCTGTTTACCAGCGCTGTTATGGCCGAGATTGTGCGCGGCGGTCTCAACTCGATTCCGCGCGGCCAGTTTGAGGCAGCGCAGAGCCAGGGCTTCGGCTTCTTTGCCACCATGCGCTACATCATTCTGCCGCAGACGTTTAAGACGATCATTCCGGCGCTGTTTAGCCAGTGCACGACCGTCATCAAGGACAGCTCGTATCTTTCCGGTATTAACGTGGCCGAGCTCATGTACACGGCAAATGTCGTGATGGCCCACGCGATCGACCTGTCGCAGGTGCTTATGCTCTACGGCCTGGTGTTTGCGATGTACTTTGTGCTCAACTTTGGTATCTCGCTGCTGGTGAGGGCATATCAGAGGCGAATGGTGGCAGCGTAGAATGTGACAAAGGGACAGTCCCTTTGTCACATAGAGAAAGGAATCGCGATGAGCGATCTGGAGAACAAGAAGAGTCCTGTGGTCATTACCATCGCGCGCGACTTTGGTGCCGAGGGCCACGAGATTGGCCGTATCCTTGCCGATGAGCTGGGGATTCCGCTGTACGATAACGAGCTGCTGGTGCGCGCGTCGCTGCGCGCGGGCGAGTCGCTCGACAAGATGGCTGCCTACGACGAGCGCCTGGCCGTGGAGAATATGGCGTTTCTGCCCGACCGCTACGATGCGCGTTCGTACTCGGATAAGTTGTTCCAAAAGATGAGCCAGGTGATTTTGGATCTGGGCGAGACCGAGAGCTGCATTATCGAAGGCCGTCTGTCCGATTACCTGCTGCGCAACAACCCCAATCACATTGCCGTGCTGGTGACCGCACCCTTTGAGGACCGCGTCGAGATCGTGCGCAAAAAGCGCGGCCTCAACAAAAAGAAGGGCGCCAAGCTGGTCAAGCAGCAGCAGAAGGCGCGCGAGGCGTTCTATAAGCGCTATAGCGCCGGAAAGTGGAAGATGACGAGCGGCAAGGACATCGTCGTCAACCGCGCCAAACTGGGCCGCGAAGGCTGCAAAGATGTTATCGCCGCTGCCTACCGCTACAAAGTCGCCCAGCTCGAAGGCTAGCCGACAAAAACCACCACAAAGGGGACAGGCACCTTTGTGGTGGTCGGTCGACCGGCATAGAAAAAGTCCCCGCCGGGCGTGTGCTCGACGGGGACTTTGCCGTTTGATGGCTAGCGCTGTGGGTGATTACTCGCCCAGCAGGCTCTTGGTGATCGAAGCTGCGGCCTTCTTGCCGGCGCCCATCGCCAGAATGACCGTAGCGGCACCGGTGACGATGTCGCCGCCGGCCCAGATGCGGGGATCGGTGGTCTGGCCGGTCTCCTCGTCGGCGACGATGTAGCCCCACTTGTTGAGCTCCATCTTGCCGCCGATCTTGGCAGCGAAGGGGTTGGCGTTGGTGCCGATAGCCGAGATCGCGACGTCGCAAGGAATCTCCTCGATGGCGCCCTCGATGGGCACCGGGCGACGACGGCCGGACTCGTCGGGCTCGCCGAGCTCCATCTTCTGGACCTTGACGGCGCACACGGAGCCGTCCTCGCCGGCGACAAACTCGAGCGGGGAGACGAGCGGCAGAACTTCGACGCCTTCGGCCTTAGCATGGTGCAGCTCGGCGCGACGGCAGGGCATCTCGTCCTCGGTACGACGGTAGGCGATGATGGCGTGCTCGGCGCCCAGACGCTTGGCGGTACGGACGGCGTCCATAGCCACGTTGCCGCCACCAAAGACGACGACGTTCTTGCCGTGCTTGGTGGGGGTGTCGTACTCGGGGAACTTGTTGGCCTTCATCAGGTTCACGCGGGTGAGGTACTCGTTCGCGAAGAAGACGTTGGGCAGGTTCTCGCCGGGGACGTTGAGGAACTTGGGCAGGCCGGCGCCGGTCGCCACGTAGATGGCGTCGAAGCCCTGCTCGAACAGCTCCTCGGCCGTGGCCATGTTGCCCACGACGGAGTTGTACTCAAACTTGACGCCCATGTCCTCCAGGCCGTCAATCTCGCGCTTGACGACTGCCTTGGGCAGACGGAACTCGGGGATGCCGTAGACCAGCACGCCGCCGCCGGTAAAGAAGGCCTCAAAGACGGTGACGTCAAAGCCGTTACGGGCGAGCTCGCCGGCGCAGGTGATGCCGGACGGGCCGGAGCCGACGACGGCGACCTTCTTGCCGTTCTTGGGAGCCATCTTGGGCGTGGAGGCGAGCTCGGGGCGGTCACCCAGGAAGCGCTCGAGCTGGCCGATGGCCACGGGCTCGGACTTCTTACCGCGGATGCACTTACCCTCGCACTGGTTCTCCTGCGGGCAGACGCGGCCGCAGATAGCGGGAAGCATGGAGTCCTCGCGGATAGTATCGAGGGCGCCGCCGAAGTCTTTCGCGCGGATCTGCTCGATAAAGCGGGGAATGTTGATGTTGACGGGGCAGCCCTCAACACAGAACGGCTTCTTGCAGTTGAGGCAGCGCTCGGCCTCGGCCAGCGCCATCTCCTCGGTGAAGCCCTTGTCGACGGGGCGGAAGTCGCAGGCGCGCTCGGCAGCCGGCTCCTCGTTATCGGGGGTGCGGGGCGACTTCATATCGGCAACGAAACGACCGTTAACTAGTGGCATGCGCAGCTCTTTTCCTCATAGGCCTTGAGGGACTCGCCCTCTTCGGAACGGTAAGCGGCCTGGCGGGCACGAAGGTCATCCCAGTCGACCAGGGTGGCATCGAAGTCGGGGCCGTCGACGCAAGCGAACTTGGTCACGCCGCCCACCTCGACGCGGCAGCAGCCGCACATACCGGTGCCGTCAACCATGATGGGGTTGAGCGACGCGGTGATGGGGGTGTCGTACTTCTGGGCGGTGAGGGTCGAGAACTTCATCATCGGAACGGGGCCGACGCAGAAGACCTGGCTCACAGCCTTGTCCTGCAGCAGGCGCTCCAGCGGAGCGGTGACAACGCCCTGCTCGCCGTAGGAACCGTCGTCAGTGGTGATGTGGATGTGGTCCTCGTCGAGGAGCTCGCGGAACTGGTCCTCCATGAGCAGGAGGTCCTTGGTGCGGGCGCCCATGATGGCGTGCACCTCGTGGCCGGTCTCGACCAGGTGCTTGGCGACCGGGAAGGCAATTGCCAGGCCGACGCCGCCGCCAATGACGGCGCAGGGGCCCTCGGCCATCTCGGTGGGAACGCCCAGCGGGCCCACGACGTCGCGCAGCGACTCGCCGGCCTCGTAGGTGGAAAGCATCTCGGTGGTCTTGCCGATCACCATGAAGATGAACTCGACCCAGCCCTCGTCACCGTTCCAGCCGGCCAGGGTAAACGGGACGCGCTCGCCCGTCTCGTTGGCGCGGACCATGAGGAACTGTCCAGCGTGCGCATGCTTGGCGATTGCAGGCGCCTCGATGCGGAACTTGAACACCTTCTCCGAGAACTGCGTCTTCTCCAGGATCTTATACATAGAACCCCTCTCTTGTTAGGGCCGCCGAACCGTGCCTCCACGGAAATGGACGGTAGCCCGAGTAAAACCGTACGCGCACAGGCGTTGTGCAGACATACGGTGCAAATTATACCCTCATGGACATGTCGCTTACGTGTGTCTTTGGCAGGCGGGAAAAGTGGCCTGCCATTTAGGGACAGGTTTATTTTGGCAGGTTTTATCAGGCAAAACGGCAAAGGGGGCCGGCCTCGCGCATCGGTGAGGCCGGCCCCCTTTGGAGCGTTGCGTATGTATGGCGGCACAGGGTTTATTGCGACGCGGCCGCCGCGGCGTTTCCGCAGATAAAACCTGCCAAAATAAACCTGTCCCTAAATGGCAGGTTTTAGTGCTTGCCGTTGGCGGAGGCGGAGCCGTTGACGTGATCGCGGGCATAGACCACGCCGTGCACGATTGCCAGGCCGGCGGCATCTGCGGCGCGGGCGCAGGCGTCCTGGAAGTCCTCGGCCTCGCGGGCGCGCAGCTGCTTGAGCACGTAGTCGGCGACAGCCATCTTGCCGGGAGGGTTGCCGATGCCGGTGCGGATGCGGCTGAAGTCGCGGCTGCCCATCTTGTCGATGATGGAGCGCAGGCCGTTGTGACCGGCGTGGCCGCCGCCTACCTTAACGCGTACGTCGCCGGCGGGAATGTCGAGCTCATCGTGGATCACGAGCAGCTCCTCGGCTTTGATTTTGTACTCGCGGCAAAGCTTGGAGATGGGACCGCCCGAGGTGTTCATGTACGACTGCGGCTTGACCAGCACGATCTGGCGCTTGCCGCCCTCTTCCTCGGGATCGTTGATGTTGATGAGCGCGACCTCGGCGCCGGCCTGGTTTTTCCAGTACGTGACGCCGGCCTGACGGGCCAGCTCGTCGATTGCCTTAAAGCCAGCGTTGTGGCGGGTTTCGGCATATTCCTCGCCCGGGTTGCCAAGCCCGGCAACCATGCGAATCTTGAGCGGCTGTGCAGCTGCCATATTTGTCCCTTCGTTACACAAACAGTTCAATCAACGACAAAGGCTACCACGCCCGCCGAGGACGAGGAAAGGTTGCAGCAAAGTCATTTCAGAAAACAGCTGCCCCGAGACAGCAGGAAGCCCGGTAGGCCGGGAGGGGTTATCTAAGCCGACATCCCGCAGCCGCGAAGCGGCGAGGACGTCGGCTTAGATAACCCCGCAGGCCTACCGGGCTTCCGGTGGGATGCGAGGGTCAAGCGACTACAGCGCGAAGTCGCCGCCGACGAGCGTGGAGACGGGCTCCTCGTGGTAAACGGCGGAAATGGCCTGGGCGAACTCCTCGGCGACCGAGATGGTCTTGATCTTGCCGCCGACCTCGACGGGAATGGCGTCGGTGACGACGCACTCGACGATGGGGGCGTCGTTCAGACGCTCGATGGCAGGACCGGAGAAGATGCCGTGGGTGGCGCAGACGTAGATGTCGCCGGCGCCCATAGCCTTGAGCTCCTTGACGTTGGCGCACAGGGTGCCAGCGGTGTCGATCATGTCGTCGTTGATGATGCAGGTCTTGCCCTTGATGTCACCGATGATGCCCATGACCTCGGCGGCGTTGTGGCGCGGACGGCCCTTGTGGGCGATGGCCAGGTCGCAGCCGAGCATGTCGGACAGCTTCTTGGCGGCTTTGGCGCGGCCCACATCGGGGGAGACGACAACCAGGTTGTCGGTGTCGAAGTGCATGTCGTTGTAGTACTGGCCAAACAGCGGCAGCGCGGACAGGTGGTTAACCGGGATATCGAAGAAGCCCTGGATCTGGCCCTGGTGCAGGTCGAGGGTGATGATGCGGTTGACGCCGGCGCGCTCGAGCAGGTTAGCGACGAGGCGGGCGGTGATGGGCTCGCGCGGGCCGGCCTTGCGGTCCTGGCGGGCATAGCCGTAGTGGGTGATAACGGCGGTGATGGAGCGGGCAGATGCGCGCTTGGCAGCATCGGTGGCGATGAGCAGCTCCATGAGCATGTCGTTGACGTTGCCGCCGGCCACGGACTGAATCAGGAAGACGTCGGCGCCGCGGACGGTCTCGTCGTAGCGGGCGTAAATCTCACCGTTGGCGAACTGCTTTAGCGTAAGGCCCGAAAGCTCGACCCCAAGGTACTCAGCAATCTTCTGAGCGAGGGGACGGTTGGAGGAACCGGAATACACGCGGATGGACTTGCGCATATTCTCCGACTTCTCGGGATCATTAATCGGCATTACCCTTCTCCTTTATATCGAATGCCATATAGATGCCTTGTTGCATTGTAACCGCGCGGCGGGGTTTATCGAGTCTTGATAACGTCTTTACCGTCAACGGACACGAACCGACCACTCATCCGGTTGCGCAGGTCACGATAGAAAAAGGAGCCGTCCCCATGGAACAGCTCCTTGGATGCTTGGTAAAACGTTATACCTCGTCGTCCTCGTGCAGACGGCGGCGGTAATCGGCGGCCCAGCCCTCAATATTTACCTGACGGGCGCGGCCCAGACCGAGCGCGTCGGCCGGGACCGGCTCGGTGATGACGGAGCCGGCGGCCACGAGCGCGCCGTCGCCGATCTGGGCGGGCGCGACCATCATGGTGTCGGAACCGATGAAGGCATCCTTGCCGATGACGGTCTTGTGCTTGTGCACGCCGTCGTAGTTGCAGGTGATGGAGCCCGCGCCCACGTTGACGCCGGCGCCCATGGTGGTGTCGCCGATGTAGGACAGGTGCGGAACCTTGGAGTCCTTGCCGATCGTGGACTTCTTGATCTCCACGTGCGTGCCGGCCTTGGAGCCGTCGAGCATGTGGGTACCCGGGCGCAGGTAGGCGCGCGGGCCGCAGTCGACGCCGTTCTCGATGACGGCCTCGATGGCGATGGTCTCATCGATGATGCAGCCGCTGCCGACGGTGGTGTCGGTGAGGCGGCTGTTGGGGCCGAGCTGGCACTCCTCGCCCACGGTGACG
>DXLR01000140.1:0-12645 GCA_019414625.1 Collinsella sp. | reverse complement strand
GAGGCAGATTGCCGCCCTGGCGGGTTTGCAGCGTCGAGCCGTTACGGCGTTTGGTAAAACGCCGTAACTCAACTAGAAGCGGTTGCCGCGGAAGCCGCCACCGTTGCGGCCGCCACGGTCGCCACCGCGACCGCCGCGGTCGTTACCACGGTTGCCGCCGAAGCCACCACGGTTGCCACCGCGATCGCCATAGCCACCACGGTTGCCACCAAAGCCGCCGCGACCGCCACGGTCGCCAAAGCCGCCACGGCCACCGCGATCGCCACCGCGACCGCCACGGTCGCCGCCACGGCCACCGCGATCGCCAAAGCCGCCGCGACCGCCACGGTCGCCGCCACGGCCACCGCGCTCGTCACGGCCGCCGCGAGGACCGCGGTCCTCGTCCAGGCCCATGGCGACGAGCGGAGCGATAACCTTATCGAGAGCGGCCATCAGCTCGGTAGCCTCCTCGTAAGAAAGCTCGGGCAGGAGCTTCTCCTTCTTGTTGGCAAGCTCGACCAGGCCCTCAGCGGCATCCTCGGCAGCGAAGACAACGATCTTGCGCATATCGCCCTCGGCGTCGTCGATGCGGCCGACCAGATCGGCAGCCTCGGCCTCGGCCATCAGGCCATCGAGCTCACGAAGGCGCATGCCCAGCAGGTCGGACATTTCCTTCTGCTCCATCTTGGGCTTGAGGTCAAGAAGCTTGATGGCGCGTTCGATGTTCGCCATGCGCTCGGCCTTGGCCTCCTCCTCCTTGGAAATAGCAAAGCGACGGCTGCGCAGCAGGCGGGCGGCCTTCTGCATCTTGTCCATCAGCTCTTCGTCATCGTAATCAGCGGCGGCCTCGACAACCTCGGCCTCCTCGGCGGAAACCTCGTCAGCAGCCTCAACCTCGGCAGCTTCGGTCTCCACAGTCTCGACTGCCTCAACCTCGGCAGCCATGGTCTCGTTCTCGGTCTCGTTCATGATCTCTTCGTTCTCAGACATGAGACTCCTTCTTGGCCCTCTCGGGCATCATCGCCCCATTCGCGGGGCCCGTCGCGCACTCTTTGCGCTTTATACATTCATGCCTCTCGGCAAAACGTCCATTAGTTTATGGTGTCGTCACCCAATCTAACTGCAGAATCTATGTGCACACATTAATGCGACATGTGCGACTCGCGGCGAGCGTACACCAGCGACACCGCGAACCCGACAACGGCAATCACGGCCGCCACGCGCACGGCGGCTGCAAATCCTATCGCCTGGGCAACGTCCGACGCAACGCCTGCGGCGCCAGCAGCCACCGCAGAACTCGAAAGCAGGCCGATAAACAGCGACGGACCAAACGACGCGGCAATCATGTTCCACGTGTTAAGCAATGCCGTTCCGTGAGGATGCTCAGCGGCGGGGAGCGTCTCCAAACCGGCGGTCTGCGAGGGGCTCAGTACCAAACCGACGCCGGCATACACCACAACGGTCAGCAGCACGACAACGCCGATGTTCATGCTTGCCGCGGTCATCGAGATTGCCGTCTGCCCCACAGCGATCAGGGCAAAGCCGACCGGCAGCAGCGGCCACGCACCACGGGCATCCATCACGCGTCCGCCCACAATCGAGGTCACGGCGTTGCAGGCGATCGCCGGCAAAATGAGCAAACCCGCGACAAGTGCGGTCATGCCGTATGCGCCCTCAAAATAGAGCGGCAACAAAACGCTCATCGAGAACGTCGTCATCATCGACACCACCACAAGCAGGCATGCAGGCCAAAAACGAACGCTCGCCATGGGACGCACGTTAAGCACCGGATGCTCGAGCTTGAGCTGACGAACCGCAAACAGGCCGAGCACCACAACAGCGGCGAAAAGCGCCACGATACCGGCCATCACATTGGTCGAGAACTCGCCTACGGAATACACGAACGCCGTAATGCCGGCAGCGAGCAAAACAACCGACAGAATATCAAGCGTGGTGTTCGAGCGCTCTCCGACATTCCGAACGAGCTTTGCTGCCGCCGCGGCGACCACGACACCGCCCACCAGCGGCACTACGAACACCGCCCTCCAGCCAAACAACGTGCACATAAGACCACTAATCACGGGCCCAAACGCCGGCCCTAGCGTAATGCAGGCACCGCCCAGGCTCAGATACAGACCGAGCTTCTCGCGCGGAGCACAAGATAGCACCACATTCATCATGAGCGGAAACAAGATGCCCGATCCCGCAGCCTGCAAAATACGACTTGGCAGCAAAACGGTAAACGACGGGGCGACCAGGCACAGAACTTCTCCGGCGACCATGCATCCGCATGCGAAAAACAGCAGCTTGCGCGTCGAGAAACGACCGGACAGAAAGGCCATGATGGCCGTAAAGATCGACGTCACGATCATGTATCCCGAAACTAGCCACTGCGCCGTGGTGGCACTCACCGAAAAGGCCGCCATGATGTCGTGCAACGCCACGTTAATAATGTTCTCGTTAAACGCGGCGACAAAGGCTGCAATATACATTACGACGAGAAACGCCGCAGTGGCCGATGGCGCTACTTGAACTTGTTGCTGAGATTTGCTCCCCATGCATTTCCTTCCTCTTGGAACGATAGTCGTATCGCCCCAGAGGAACAGTCCAGGGCGAGGATGAGCCCTAGACTTACGCCAGACGCCGCACGCGACGAGTCTGGCAACATGGTCCAACGTTGAAAGATTGTAACGCGAACGCGCAGCTTTCCTTCCGCGCTATTATTGAAAGTCCACGAAAGCATGAGACATGAGGAGCCCTCCATGATTAAGCCCATCATGAAATCCGAGTTCTTTTTGCGCCTGCCTTCCGAAGACGCGGGACCCGACGATGCCGCGACCGGGCAGGACCTCCTGGATACGCTCCATGAGCATGAGCACGAGTGCGTGGGGCTCGCCGCCAATATGATTGGCGTGCGCAAACGCATCATCTGCGTAATGGACGGCAGCAAGTCGCTGCTTATGTACAACCCGCAGATTCTTGAGCAGGTCAATGCCTACCAGACGAGCGAAGGATGCCTCTCGCTGATCGGCGAGCGTCCCTGTACCCGCTATCGCCGCATTAAGGTTGAGTATCTGGACGAGAACTTCGTCCACCGCATCAAAAACTTCTCGGGCTACACCGCCGAGATCATCCAACACGAAATCGACCACTGTTGCGGAATCGTTATATAGTTCCGCCGATTCAAGAAAGCTCCCTGCAGAAAAATAACTGCAGGGAGCTTCTCATAGTGCGGAGCTTCTATCCCACTAGCTCTGGCGGTAATGATCGAAGAAGTCGGCGAGGTCTTCGAGGGACTCTTTGAGTACTTCCATGCGCGGCAGGTACACGATGCGGAAGTGATCGGGCTCGGCCCAGTTGAAGCCGCCGCCGCGCGTGATCAGAATCTTCTTCTCGTGCAGCAGGTCAAGGGCGAACTGCTCGTCATCGGTGATGTTGAACTTCTTCACATCCATCTTGGGGAAGATGTAGAACGCCGCGCGCGGCTTAACCACCGAGATGCCGTCAATCTTGTTGAGCGCCTCATACACAAAGTTGCGCTGCTCGTAGACGCGGCCGCCGGGACGGATGTAGTCGTTAACGGACTGATGACCACCGAGTGCCGTCTGAACGATCGACTGAGCCGGCACGTTGGAGCACAGGCGCATGTTGGAGAGCATGTTAATGCCCATGATGAAGTCGCTCATGCAGCGCTGGTTGCCCGAAAGCACCATCCAGCCAATACGATAGCCCGCGATCATGTGCGACTTGGAAAGGCCGCTGAACGTGACGCACGGCAGGTCGGGCGCAAGCGAGGCGATCGAGACATGCTCGTAGCCGTCCATGCACAGGCGGTCGTAGATCTCATCGGCAAAGATCATCAGCTGATGCCTGCGTGCAACCTCGACGATGCCCTCGAGCACCTCGCGCGGGTAGACCGAGCCCGTGGGGTTGTTGGGGTTGATGATAACGAGGGCTTTGGTCGCGCTCGTGATCTTGGACTCCATATCCTCCAGGTCGGGATACCAATCCGCCTGCTCATCGCACAGATAGTGCACAGGATGACCGCCGGCAAGGGTTGCGCACGCCGTCCAGAGCGGATAGTCGGGGCTGGGGATCAGAATCTCGTCGCCATTGTCGAGCAGCGCGTTCATCGAAAGCTGAATGAGCTCGGACACGCCGTTGCCCGTGTAGATATGCTCCATCTGAACGTTGGGCAGGCCCTTGATCTGCGAATACTGCATGATCGCCTTGCGCGCGGAGAACAGACCACGCGAGTTGGAATAGCCTTCGCAGTCGGGCAGCTGCTGGCGCATGTCCTTGATGACCTCATCGGGCGTGCGGAAACCGAAGGGCGCCGGGTTGCCGATGTTGAGCTTGAGGATACGCTCTCCCTCGTCCTCCATACGGGCGGCCTCGTCGACGACGGGACCGCGCACGTCATACAGGACGTTGTCGAGTTTGGTGGATTTAGAAAAAGTACGCATGGTGGTGCTCCTTGCAATTTGAGCTGAGGGATGGGGTTCGGGCTTGGAATCGTTGCGGGGTGATGATGCCTCGCCTTGATCGGCGTCGCCGGCGATCAGCCAGGTAACATCGACCTCCAAAATACGGGCGAGCAGCTCTGCCACATCGCGCCGCGGGATCGTCTTGCCGCTCACATATTGGCTCATCTGACTCTTGCCGAGTTTTTTGCCGAGCATCTCCGATGCACGGATTACGTCCGACTGGCGGACGTCGCGATCGGACATAGCCTGTCGCAGGCGATCGCAAAACGCCTCTTGGGCCACTAGAACCTCCTTGCTGGCAAAGTTCAATTTATACAACACGAATTGAACCTGAGTTCAATTTAGGCAGCAGTATAACGCCGTGCTATTTCGAAAAGTTCAATTTCAAAAATATAATGAGCAAGACCTCGAGATTTATCCCAAGGCGATAACGACGTGCACGCATTTAGAGGTATTCGAGGAAACGAGCGGCGGCAAGCGAAACATCGGCCGTTCGATATATGGCGTTGATCTGCCGATGGGGATGCCCTTCGAGCGGACGCACAGCAACATCGAACTGGCAGCGACGCAAGATGAGCGCGGGAAGAATGCTCACGCCCAGGCCATCCTCGACCATAGCCATAATCGCATAGTCATCCCAAGTCGACAGTTTTGAGCGCACCGCCAGCCCCGCCCGACGGAATAGCGGCGTAATCTCGTCATCAGTGCCGCGTTCTAGCAGAATAAACTGCTCGTTGGCTAAATCGGCAAGAGAAACGACCTCCGCCGTGGCAAGCGAGGAGTCCGCTGGCACCACGGCCATCAACTCGTCTTGCACCAACGGTCGCGACGCCATGCCGGCGCCGCGTGGCTCGCGCGGAATAAAGCCCAGGTCGCAGCGGCCTTCCGCCACCCATTGCTCAATCTCGGAGTAATCACCCATCAGCAGCTCGTAATCGACATCCGGATGATCGGCGCGAAAGCGCGCAATCACCGGCGGCAGTACATGGGTCGCCACACTCGAAAACGTACCGATACAGATCTTGCCGCGCATGAGCCCACGCATCTCGTCCACATGTCGCTGCAGGCGGCCAAACTCCTCGCAGAGCGCCTCAACCGCCGGCATGATCTGCCGCCCATCGGCAGAAAGCACCACGCCCTCGCGGCTGCGATCAAGCACCTTAAAACCCCAGTCTGCCTCAAGGTCGCCCACCATGCGGCTCACGCCCGACTGCGAATAGCTCAGCCGCTCTGCAGCACGCGTAAAGCTGCCGGCACGCACCGTCTCGAGCAGCACTTGCATCTTTTGGATATTGGTCTCCACGGCACGTCCCCACCCTTGCATGAGTTTTTGTTATGTTTTCCATGCATTATATTCGCTTTTCTTCTAAAGCCAGTTCACCCATAGTGAATATGTTCGGATATAGAGGGGATGTCAGCGCATGAACAACGGACTGTTTACATACTTAGCAGCATTACTGTTGTTTGGCTCTAACGGCATCATCGCCGCAGCTATCGCACTGCCGAGCTCCGATATCGTACTGTTGCGCACGTTTTTGGGCGCTCTCACCCTTGCCGTCATCCTCTTCATAACCAAGCGCCATAACCTGCAGGCTCCGTCTCGCCCCCGCGAGGCCGCAGCGCTCATCGTCTCGGGCGCCGCGCTGGGCGCCAGCTGGATTTTCCTGTTCCGCGCCTATCAGACGATCGGCGTTGGTATCTCCTCGCTGTTGTATTACTGTGGCCCCATCATCGTTATGGCCCTTTCCCCGCTCATTTTTGGCGAAAAGCTGACCGGCGGCAAAATCGCCGGCTTTGTCGCCGTCGCCTGCGGTGCTTTTCTCATTGCAGCGCAAGGTCTAGGCGGCAATATGCCCATTGCGGGCATCGTCTGTGGAATCGCCTCGGCCTTCTGCTATGCATTGATGGTCATCGCCAGCAAGGGTGCGCCGCACATCGAGGGCCTCGAGAACTCCGCACTCCAAGTGAGCGCCGCCTTTGTGACCGCACTGGCCCTCACGCTCATCACGCAGGGCGCTCCCTCGTTCCTGTCCGCCGGCGTCGCCGCCAGCATTGATTGGCGCGCCGTCGCTATGCTCGGCGTCGTCAACACCGGCATTGGTTGCCTGCTCTACTTTAGCGCCGTCGCCAAGCTGCCCGTCCAGACCGTCGCCGTCGTCGGCTACCTCGAGCCGCTTTCGGCGGTCGTGTTCTCGGCCGCCCTTTTGGGTGAAGCCATAACACCGGTCCGCCTGATGGGCGCCGCGCTTATCATCGGCGGCGCGATTTTTTGCGAACTCGCCGGCAAACGCGCAAACGCCAAGGCTGGCATCGCCCAGACAGCACGTGCTTAAAAGCCCCTGCTTTGAAATGCTACCTGCGTAGATAAATAATCCCCAGCTGAGGATTATTGTCTAAAATAACCCGATGTGCCAAACTGCTCTTGTATGTATAAAGACGGCATAAAGTTTTTTGTCCTAGACAGATAACCGGATGTCTAAGGGAGTCCTCGTGGCACACAACAAACTGGAGGCAAACCTCCAAGACCAGCGCGGGCAAGGCGGGCACGGAGCCATCCCCCTCTCCGCTGGCATGCTGCTCGTAACGCTCGGCGTCGTCTATGGCGACATCGGCACGAGCCCCATGTACACCATGAAATCAATCGTCGCCAACAACGGCGGCATCGGTACCGTCAGCGAGGACATGATCCTGGGCGCGCTTTCGCTCGTCATCTGGACCATGACGCTCGTGACCACGGTCAAGTACGTGGTAATCGCCATGAAGGCCGACAACCACAACGAAGGCGGCATCTTCGCCCTGTTCAGCCTCGTACGCAAGGTGGCACCATGGCTGATTCTGCCCGCCATGATCGGCGGCGCGGCGCTGCTCGCCGACGGCATCCTCACCCCCGCCGTCACGGTCACCACAGCCATCGAGGGTCTGCGCACCATCGAATGGGGCCATGCGCTGCTGGGCGACGGCCAGACCAACGTCATCATCATCACCATCATCATTATCTGCGGCCTATTTGCCATGCAGCGCGCCGGCACCTCGTCAATCGGCAAGCTGTTCGGCCCGCTCATGACGCTGTGGTTCCTGTTCCTGGCAGGCGCCGGTCTGTTCAACATGCTCGGCAACCTGTCCATCTTGCGCGCGCTCAACCCCATCCGCGGCATTATGTTCCTGTTCTCGCCCATCAACCATTCGGGCATTATGGTGCTCGGCTTTGTCTTCCTGTCGACAACCGGTGCCGAGGCACTCTACTCGGACATGGGCCACGTGGGCAAGGCAAACATCTATGCATCCTGGCCATTTGTTAAGGCGGCCCTTATCCTCAACTATCTGGGTCAGGGAGCTTGGCTGCTCGCCAATAACTCCAACCCCCAGATGCTCGCGATGGATATCGTCAACCCGTTCTATATGATGCTCCCCGAGCCCCTACGCCCCTTTGCCATCGTGCTTTCGGCCGTGGCGGCCATCATCGCCTCACAGGCGCTCATCACCGGCTCGTTCTCGCTGGTATCCGAGGCAACGCGCCTCAACCTTATGCCGCACCTGCGCATCCACTACCCCAGCGACACCAAGGGCCAGCTCTATATTCCACTCGTCAACAACATCATGTGGGTCGGCTGCATCTTCATTGTGCTGCTGTTCCAGAACTCCGAGCGCATGGAGAGCGCCTATGGCCTCGCCATTACCGTGACCATGCTTATGACCACCACGCTGCTGACGAGCTATATCGCCGGCATCCTCAAGCACAAGCTGGGCGCCTGCGTCTTCGCCCTGCTCTTCGGTGCCATTGAGCTGTGCTTCTTCGCCTCGTGCCTCACCATGTTCTTTGACGGCGGCTACGTAATGATCTTCTTGGCCTCGCTGCTGTTTGGCCTTATGTACGTGTGGCGCCGCGGCACCGCCATCGAGCGCACGCAGACGATCCTGCTGCCCGTCTCCAAGTACATTGACCAGCTCAACCGCCTGCGCAACGACGAGACCTACCCCGTGCTCGCCGACAATCTGGTGTTCCTCACCAACAGCCCCGACCCGCTCACGCTCGACCGCGACGTGCTCTATTCCATCTTGGATAAGCATCCCAAGCGCGCCAAGGCATACTGGTTCATCAACGTGCACGTTACCGACGAGCCCTATACGCACGAGTATTCCGTCGAGACCTTTGGCACGGACTTTTTGTTCCGCGTGCGCCTGGACTTGGGCTTTAAGGTCAACCAGCGCGTTAATGCCTACCTGCGCCAAATCGTTGGCGACTTGATGGCATCGGGTGAGCTGCCGCCGCAGCATCACACCTACTCCATCTACGAGACGCGCGGCAACGTGGGCGACTTCCGTTTTTGTATGCTGCGCAAGATGCTCGCCCCCGAAACGGACATCAACCGCAATGACCACCGCGTGATGGCCATCAAGTACGCCGTCCGCCGCGCCTGCGGAAGCCCGGCACGCTGGTACGGTCTCGAGAACTCGGCCATCATCATCGAGTACGTGCCGCTGTTTGCCCGCATGCGCCCGGCCGTTAAGCTCGTGCGCACCCAAGTGCCGCTCGAGGTTCAGATCGAAGAGGCCGAAGAAATGGAAGTCGACATCTTCTCGGACGACCTGGTCAACGGCAACGAAGCCGGTAAGAATATGAACGTCGATCCCACTGAGCTGCTCGAGAGCGTCGCAGATACGCCCGAACAGCAACTCGACGGACTCGAGAGCACCCAGTTCAACGACGCCAACTTCTAACACGCCACCAGCCATTGACGACAACGGCCTCGCATCTCATAAGAGGTGCGAGGCCGTTTTATGTCGCAACGGACCAGTGAGCTACGAACGACGCGGCTCGGGAACCACGAGCCTATCGGGGCTCGCGCCCTCGGCATCCATCAGGCTCACGTAACGAATCGACGGATCCCCATACATCGCGTAGTAATAATTGCCCGTGCGCGCGCTAAAGCATCCGGTATAGATAGTCTTCTCGAACTTGCCATCGCCCATCCTGGACGCCCCCTCAATCATCACCACGCCCTCGAGCGAGCGGAACATGCGAACGACGTTTTCGGTCTCGCTCTCCTTTTGCGGGTAATTGGCATTGAGGTACGCCGCCTTTACAAAACGGCTCGGCGAATAGCAATCGCCCGGAATGCCGCGCATGCCGGCACCGGCTCCATAGGGCTTAAGCTCGGCGCCACGCCATGTCGCCGTCTGCGGAAAATCGCTTGTGGCGGTGATATAGGTGCGCAGGTTTTCCATGTGCCACGGGAAGGTCGGCTGGTTGGCAAGGGTGTCGACCGGATCGTCGTATACATGCAGGCCGTCAGCCATCATCTCGACCACGATGCTGCGCTGGCTGTCGCCGATAATCCAATGGAGCAGCGACACGCCCAGCCCCTCTCCGGCAGATTTGGCGACAATCACCGTGTCGCGCAGCGCGGCCTCGACCTCATCGACCGTCGAGAACGTCGCTGCCACCCACAGGGGAAACTCATAGGCCGCGATATTGTTCTTGCCGTCGACAGGGCCCTCGGCATACTCGGCATAGCCGGGAAAGTTGAGCCCCGCCACAGCCAGACCCGCATCGTTACCACAGTCGAAAAACATGGGATAGTTCTTGTAATCGATGCACATGCCGATTACCGCGTGTGCCGCCGACGCATCGTCGATAAACGAATACGGAATGTGGAACCCGCGCGGCATCACGCGAACCTGTTGGCCGTAGTCAAAGCTCCAGTCGAGGTTGCGGCCCAGATACATGTGGCCAGAATTATCGGTAAATCGAATGCTCGTGCACATAGCGCCTCCTAGCTTTACGGTCCTGCTAAGGTTATTGTCACCAAACAAAAAGGCGCTAAACACAAAAGCCCGGACATGACAACAATGTCACGCCCGGACCAAAAGAGACGAAGTGCGGTGCTTTGGTCCCCTTAGACCAACTTTCCAAGACAGTGGTCGATCATATGCTGGACCATCTGCGCCTCGAAGCCCACAAAGTCCTGCTTGCGCTCGCGCATCTTGCCATCGACGATCTGGTCAAAGGCAACCTTGCACTTGATATAGCGCGTGGACTTGGTGACTTCCTCGTGCGTCAGGCAGCTCTCCTCCATCTTGCTGGCGCCCAGGCCAAACACCAGACGGGGGTTGTAGAGCACGTGGGGCTCGCCGGCGTCGTCCAGGTAGACGCAGACCTTCTTGGTAACGCCGATCTGGTTGGCGGCCAAGCAGCCGGCATCATCGAGCGACTTGATGGTATCGATCAGGTCCTGAGCAACCGACTCGTCCTCGACGGTCGCAACCTCGCAACGCTGGGACAGGATAGCCTCGTCGTGGCAAAGCTCTTTAATCATACGTTCCTCCATAGGGGTCGTTGTAACCGCTTAAGTATACGGTACCCACACATTTTCATGCGATAAATACCGTCCGTCTGTTACAAAGCGCCGAACATCAACATGCGAGGAACAGCAAGGTTGTAAAGGCGATATAGTAAATGAGTTCGTGTCAATCGGCCTAAACTCGGGGCCGAACAAGGAAAGGGTATGCATGGACGAACTTTTTCACGTCAGTGAGCGCAAGTCCACAATCGGGACCGAACTTCGCGCTGGACTGACAACATTCCTGGCGATGGCCTACATCATCGCCGTCAACCCCGCAGTGCTCTCGGGCGCTGGCATTGATGCGGGAGCGCTCGCCTGCGCCACCTGCCTGGGCGCCGGCATCATGACCATCTGCATGGGCATCTTCGCAAACCGCCCGCTCGCCTGCGCTTCAGGCCTGGGCATCAACGCCATGATCGCGGGCATCACCACCACCATGTGCGGCGGTGACTGGCACGTCGCCATGAGCGTTATCTTCCTCGAGGGTATCGTCATCTTGCTGCTCGTCCTTTGCGGCCTGCGCGAGGCCATCATGGACGCCATCCCCGTGGTCCTGCGCCACGCCATCTCGGTGGGTCTGGGCCTGTTTATCGCCATGATCGGCCTGTGCGACGCCGGCATCATCACCGCTGGCGCCGGTACGCTCGTCGGCCTGGGCGACATCGCCTCCCCCACCTTTATCGTCGGCATCATCTCCATCGTCGTGACGGTTGCCCTGGCTTCCCGCAACGTGCCGGGCTCGCTGCTCATCGGCATCATCGTCGCCGTTATCGCCGGAATCCCGCTGGGCGTCACCCATGCGCCCGAGGGCCTCATCGCACCGCTCGACTTCTCGACCTTCGGCGCCCCGTTTGCCAGCACTGCCGACGGCAACCTTGCCATCGTGAAGGTCCTGACCGACCCGATGCTGCTCGTCGTTGCCTTCTCGCTGCTCATGAGCGACTTCTTCGACACCATGGGCACCGCGATGGCCGTCGCCAAGCAGGGCGAGTTCTTGACCGAGGACGGCAATGTCGAGGACATCCGTCCCATCCTGGTCGTCGACTCCGTGGCCGCTGCTGCCGGTGGCTTTATGGGCGTCTCCTCCATCACCACCTTCGTCGAGTCCACCTCTGGCGCTGCCGACGGTGGCCGCACGGGCCTCACCTCCGTCACCACCGGCGTGCTGTTCATTCTCGCCGCGTTCTTCTCCCCCATCGTCACCATCGTTTCCAGCGCCGCCACCTGCGGTGCTCTGGTCTACGTCGGCTACCTCATGATGAGCGAGGCCTCCGAGATCGACTGGTCCGACGTGTCGCAGGGCTTCCCGGCGTTCATGATTGTCGCCGGCGTGCCCTTCACCTACTCCATCTCTGCCGGCATTGGTCTGGGCTTTATCGCCTACGTGGTCGTCGCGCTCTTTAAGGGCGAGGCATCCAAGATCAAGCCGCTCATGTGGATCGCAGCCCTTGCCTTCCTCGTCTACTTCTTTGTAGCGTAGGCGCAAGATTCGCAATACCAAACAGCAAAGCGCGGAGTCGCATCGAGCGGCTCCGCGCTTTGCTTTTAAAGCCAGGCGCCACACGGACGCGCGATGTATTGCTTCGCAAGTTTTGGACGTTTTGCTCTCCAAACGGCACTACCGCCGGCTACATCCTGCAGATATGCTGGGCGTAATCGCATAGGCCCTATGAGGATGGGAGTAACCATGGCCGCCTTGTTCACGACCCCCAAGCGCAATGACAAAACCTCTGGAGCCCATTTTGTCGAGCCCGACGTGCGCCGTCGCACGCTGCTCGCACACGGCAGCTGGCGCCGCGTGACGCGCCGCATCGTCGTAGGCGCCGTGTGCGCGC
>DXLR01000014.1:0-9527 GCA_019414625.1 Collinsella sp. | reverse complement strand
GATCTGGTGGTCGTGGCTCCCGCGACGGCCAATATCATCGCCAAGATGGCCAACGGCATCGCCGATGACCTCATCTCCACGACGCTGCTTACCACGCCGCGACCCATCGTGATCGCACCCGCTATGAACAACGGCATGTGGAAGGCGCCGGCGACGCAGGCCAATATAGCCTCGCTGCGCGACCGTGGCGTCCATGTGGTGGGGCCCGGCAGCGGCTACCTTGCCTGCGGTGACGTGGACACGGGACGCATGAGCGAGCCCGAGGACATCGTCGAGGTCGTCTGCGAGGTGCTCAACCCCGCGCCTCAGGACCTGGCAGGCAAGCGCATCGTGATCACCGCCGGTCCTACGCACGAACCGATCGACCCCGTGCGCTTTATTGGCAACCGGTCGTCGGGCAAGATGGGCATCGCCCTGGCGAGGGAGGCTGCTCGCCGCGGCGCTGCGGTCACGCTCGTGTTAGGACCGACGTCGCTCGATGTCCCCCGCGGCGTGGAGTGCGTGCGCGTACAGACCGCCGCAGAAATGCTGCAGACAGCGCTGAGCGCCTTTCAGACGGCCGATGCGGCCATTTGTGCGGCCGCCGTCGCCGACTACACGCCCGCGGCCCCTGCCGACCATAAGCTCAAAAAGACCAACGAGCGCCTGGATCGCATCGAACTAGTCGAGACGGTCGATATCTTGGCCGAGCTTTCGCGCCAAAAGGGAGAGCGGTGCGTGATAGGCTTTGCGGCCGAGACCGATAACGTCGTGGAGTACGCTCAGCGAAAGCTCGCCCGCAAGGGTTGCGATGCCATTATCGCCAACGATGTCTCGCGCGCCGATTCGGGATTTGGAACCGATACCAACAAGGCTTGGATCGTGAGCACAGCGGGTACACAAGAACTTCCCGTGCTAACAAAACCCCAGCTCGCAGATACTATTTTGGACTTGCTTCAAAATATTTAAAAAAGTTCTTGCACAAGGACAAAGTTTCGGGTTAATATACTCCCTGTTGCGAGCGAGAGCACAGCAACAAATAAAAGTTTCGGGACGTGGCGCAGCTTGGTAGCGCACTTGACTGGGGGTCAAGGGGTCGCTGGTTCGAATCCAGTCGTCCCGACCAGAAGTTTGCAGGTCAGGCACCTAGTGCCTGACCTTTTTTGTTTTAATCAATTGCTTTAAGCAACAAAGAATCAACGACCAACCGTCCTCCACATGTCTGGACTCTCTATGCTCGCGCTGGATAGACATCGCCAGAACGGGTATAGTATCGAAAGTTTTGTCGTTTACCAGCGGGGGAGTCCTGTGGGCATCAAAAAGAAGATCAAAAAGGAGCTTATCGGCACTTCCGATTACCCGTCGAATAAGATCTTCACGATCTCCAATTTCATTACCTTCACGCGTCTGATCCTCACGCTAGTCTTCCTGTACCTGTTTGTGACGGACAACAACCGTGTCGTCGCCATCGTCATCTATGCCATCGCGGCCTCCACCGACTGGATGGACGGCCAGATTGCCCGCATGACCAAAACTGTCTCGTGGCTCGGCAAGGTTATGGATCCCATCTGCGACCGTGCGCTGCTATTTACCGGCGTACTGGGCCTGGTGGTCCGCGGCGAGCTTCCCATCTGGGTCTGCGTGCTCATCATTGGGCGCGATATCTACCTTGGTATCGGCACGCTCATCGTGCGCCACTATCACCGCCGCCCCATCGACGTCGTCTTTCCCGGCAAGATTGCCACGGCGCTGCTCATGACCGGCTTCTCGCTCATGCTGTTGGGCTTTCCCACCGTGGACGGCTGGCATCTGCTGCCCGCCACGTTCACGGCCTTCCCGGGCCTCAACGGCAGCCCGATACCGCTTGGCATCTTCTTCGTGTATGGCGGCGTCATCTTCTCCATGCTCACCGCCGTCATCTATTCCATTAAGGGTGGAGCAGCCATTAAACAAGCCGTGGCGCATCCCGAGGACGAAGACATCGACTTTCTTAACCCCGAAATCGAAGACTAAGTCGTTGGGGTATGATTACGTACAGTTCATTCTTTGCGGCATGTCCGCGTTAAGTTAGGGGTTGTCATGGACAACATGGTTAACAATATGCCTCAGAACAATAAGGCCTCAGACGCCACCTGCGTTTTCCGCGTTCCTTCGAGCGATGTCACCGTTCCCGACCTCATGGCCAACGTGCACATCACCGCGCCCGTCTTATCTATCGTCAAAGGCCCTCAAACCGGTGCAGCCTTTGAGCTCGAGGATAATGTGACCACCATCGGCCGCGATCCCGCTAACGGCATCTTCCTCAACGACATGACCGTGTCGCGTAGCCACGCGCGCATTATTCGCGAGGGTCTGGGTGCCCGCATCGAGGACCTGGGCTCGCTCAACGGTACGTGGGTTGACGGCGCCATCGTCAACGGCGCACCGCTGCACGATGGCTCTTCCGTCCAGATCGGTACGTTTACGCTCATCTACCACGAGAGCACGCCGGAGCGCATCGAAACCGGTGAGTAGGGCATGGCCGAACGCAATTATCTGAGTATCGGCCAGGTCGTCAATCTACTTCGAGGCGCATACCCCGATCTTTCGAACTCAAAAATTAGATTTCTCGAAGATGAGGGGCTCATCACCCCTCATCGTACGCCTAAGGGGTATCGCCAGTACTCCAAGGAAGACGTTGACCGTCTGGAGGTCATTCTGCACCTGCAGAAGACACGCTACATGCCGCTCAACGTGATCAAGCAGCGCCTGGAAAACGCCACGGACCTGTCTACGCTCGCCTACGAGGTGGGCCTGTTGTCCGATGTTCCGCTCAAAACGGAACCCAAGGAGACTAAGCAAAAACTGCATCCCATCGAGACCATCCCCGATATGCTCGGCGTCGAGATCTCGTTTATCCGCTCCCTGGCCGAAAACGACCTCATTCGCATCATCAAGAGCCCGCAGAATCGCGAGCTTGTCGATGGCCGCGATTTCCCGATCATCCGCTATTGCTCCGAGCTTTCGCGCTTCCATATCGAGCCGCGCAACCTGCGCCAGTACGTATCTTCGGCAAACCGCGAGTCCTCGATGTTTGAACAGGTGCTCGTAAGCATGCTCGGTATGGATACCTCCGATGACGAGCGCGATGCCAAGCTCGAGCGTGCATTTAAGAAGCTGCATGACCTAACGGAAGGTGTGCACACTGCGCTGCTCAAGAACCGCGTTTTTGAGTCACTCAACGCCGTGGTCGAGGACGCCGATATCGATGCACTCGATGAGGAAATCACTCGCTGCGAGTCCACCAAGGCCAAAAACGAAGAGACTGCCATGCCGGCTTCGCACGAGGATTCTCTCGTAAAACCGCTCAAGGTCGTCGCCCCTTCGCAATCCGGCACCGCCACCGCGGGCATATAACCGCTGCTGAAATTTCGTCAACCCATTGAAAGGTCATGCAATGTACGACTTCGAATCTCAAATCGTCGATATCCCCGACTATCCCGAGCCCGGAGTCATCTTTAAGGACATCACGCCGCTCTTTGGCAATCCCGAGGCGCTCAAAGCCATGACCGATGCCCTCGCCGAGCACTTTGCCGGCATGGGAATCACCAAGGTCGTGGGTCCCGAGGCTCGCGGCTTTATGGTTGGCGTACCGGTGGCTGTAGCCCTTGGCGCTGGCTTTGTTCCCGCACGTAAACCGGGCAAGCTGCCGCGCGAGACCGTAAACCAGAGCTACGAGCTCGAGTACGGCACCGATTCAATTGAGATCCATGCCGACGCTATCAGCTCTAAAGATACCGTGTTGATTCTGGATGACTTGGTCGCGACGGGCGGAACCGTCGAGGCAACAGGTAAACTGGTGCGAGATATGGGCGCAAAGCTTGTCGGTTACGGTTGTATCCTTGAGCTTGCGTTTCTCAACCCGCGCGAGAAGCTCACGCCGTCTAATGACGATGTGGAGCTCTTTAGCCTGGTGACGGTGGACTAGCCGTTACCCTTAGTTACTGGAAAGGAAGCTACATGCGCACAGCAAACACGCACAAAAACATGGCACGCTGCGCTGCTACGGCAACCCTCGCTTGTGTTTTGGGCTTGGGCCTCGCAGCTCCTGCCTACGCCGATACCGCATCCGACCTTGCCGCTGCTCGTACGAAGCTCGAGCAGATCGGTACCCAAACTCAGCAGATTTACGATGAGCTCGCAACGCAGACGCAGGCGCTCGATCAGACTGCTGGCGAGATCACGCAAAAGCAGCAGGAGATCGCCGATGGTCAGGCCAAGCTCTCGACCTATGTCGCCGGCGAGTACAAAACCGGCGGTCTGAGCCTGCTTCAGGTTCTAACGGGCGTCGATGACCTGAGTGATATGCTCAACCGTCTGTTCTACTACGGCAAAGTTTCCGATAAGCAAGCTCAGACCATTCAAGAGGTCAAGGAGCTTAAGCAGCAGCTCACCGATAAGCAGTCCGAGCAGGAGAAGAACGTCGCCGCCACGCAAAAGAAGGTCGACGAGCTTAACGCCCAGCAGGCTGAAGCCCAGAACGTCGTAAACTCCCTGGATTCGCAGCTGCAGGCCGAGCTTGCCGCCGAGGCCGAGGCCAACGCCGCGCTGCAGGCCGGCATCAACGCCAGCACCGCCGAGAAGGCCACGGTGAGCAACGAGACTGCCGGTACGACCGAGAACACCATCAACGGTGGCCAGACCAGCAATAACAACAACCAGGGCGGCAACACTCCGGCTCCTACGCCGGCACCTGCTCCGACGCCGCAGCCCTCCACGCCTGCTCCGGCTCCGACGCCTTCTGCTCCGAGCCAGTCCGTCGACGGCGGTTCTGTTGTCTCGCGTGCATATAGTAAGCTTGGTTGCGCTTATTCCTGGGGCGGAATTGGCCCGAACAGCTTTGACTGCTCTGGTTTTGTTAGCTATTGCCTCACTGGTCGCTATTGCCGCCTGGGCACCACGGGCACCTTTATGGGCTGGACGCGTGTGTCCGATCCGCAGCCCGGTGACGTTGTTGTCAACTCGTACCACACCGGCATTTACATCGGTGGTGGTCAGATGATTCATGCTTCCGACTACAACACGGGTGTTATCATCAGCTCCGTTGCCGCTGGCATGAACAATAACTATATCTTTGTGCGTTACTAAGTATCCAGATAAAGCAAACGGATATGGACCTCATGGCTTTGAGTCATGGGGTCCATTCTTTTGCCTTTCGTGCAGTCCGCTATCTAGTTTTGAATACTAGATAGCGGCCCAATCAGTCTGCAAGATGGCTATAATTGTATGGGAACAATTAGAAAGGACCCTCTATGAGCTGGGCACTTATCTCCGATTCAAGCTGCAACCTCCGCGATTGGCAACCGACCGCGCCCCATACCACCTTTGCATTTGCGCCCCTCAAAATTCGAGTGGGGGAGCGTGAATTCGTCGATGACCTTTCGCTCGATGTTCATGAGCTCAACTGCGCTGTTCAGGCGGAGACGAACGCCTCTTCGAGCGCTTGTCCCAGTGTAGGGGAGTGGGCCGAGCTCTTCAAATTGGCAGACAAGACCATCTGCATGCCGATCTCTGAGGGCGTGTCAGGCAGCTACAATGCGGCAGCCACGGCTCGCGATATGGTTCTTGCCGAGGAGCCCGACCGGCAGATTCATCTAGTCAATTCACGCGCAGCTGGCGGCAAAATGGACCTCATTTTCTTGCTGTTCGACCGCTATCTTGCAGACAATCCGAATGTCTCATTCGAGGATGCTTGCGCATACTTCGATTGCCTTGAACAGAACAGCAAAATCCTCTTCAGTTTGTGCAATTACGAAAACCTCGCCAAAGCCGGACGTATCCCTAAGGCAGCCGGCGTCATTGCCAACAAGCTCAATATCCGCATTTTGGGCACGGCGAGTGAGGCCGGTAAAATCGAACTCGTGGGGCACACGCGTGGCGAAAAGAAGATGCTCAACAAGATCATCGACACTATGGAAGCCGAGGGCTTTACGGGCGGTGAGGTCATCATCGATCACGTTGAGAACGAAGCTGGAGCCCAGGCGCTTACTGACCGCATAGTCGAGCATTGGCCCGGCTCCAAGACCATCATCATGCCCTGCAATGGCCTGGATTCCTATTACGCCGAGATGCACGGCCTCATCATCGGCTACGGCATGGGCGTAGCTTCGGGCCAATAAAGTCAAACCAAGCAAAAAATACGGGCGGGACAAAGCGACAGATGACTCTTTGTCCCGCCCGTTTTATACGTCGGCTAGCTATTAAACCCGTTGAACTTGAGATAGCTCATCAGGTACGCCTTCGAAACAAAGGACGATACGGCACTGCGCACAAGCAGCGACTCACGCGTTACCTGATGCGCCGTATCGGGAACCGGCGTCTGCTCGACAGAAAACGCCGAACGAATCGATGCCTCGAGCTGATCGACCACATAGTCGAAGGCCGTCGGGGCATCGTAGCTCAAACGCTGAATGTTAAAGAGCGCCTGCACCGCAGCAATAGGTAGCACCTGCTTAAAGATGCAGATAGCGATCAGGCGGGCAATCTGCTCGCGACCATACTGCTTTTTGACCGGAGCAGGCACCAGGCCGACCTTCACGTAGTTATTGATCATCGATGGCGTAATGACAGGCTGCTCAACGCAAATAGACAGCGGCTCCATCCACAGCGCAACATACTCAATGACCTGGTCGCGGTAGAGCGTCACATTGGGCAACTGGTCATAGCGCGGCAGACTCAACGTATTGAGTTTACGCACGATATCGGACTGAATAAATGCATCGGGCAGCACAGTGGGCTGAATATCCTCAGGCTTAATGCTGACCAACGAATCGGACATCGGGATAACGCGTTTGGCGTGGTTCATAAGGATCCTCCGTTCATTAGCTATATTGTATTCTAGGTTATTTAGTTTTGCATACTATATAGCAGGAAAGTAAAAGTGGTTGGACAGCACATTGATGCACCGTCCAACCACTTTGTTATAAAGATAGCAACTTTACATAAGATATATTATCGTACTTATCCGCGGAGAAACGCGTATGCGCTCGTTGCTGCTATGGCTCCGTCAGAAACGGCGGTCACAACCTGACGTAAGCGTTTGGAACGGATGTCGCCAGCAGCAAATAGACCTGGCGTGCGGGTCGCCATGGATTCATCAGTCAGAATGCCGCCATCAGGCGCCAGATCGACTAGATGCTCAACAAGCTCGGTATGGGGTTGCGTGCCGGTAAAGACAAAAATGCCAAACGAGCCAGGATCAAAGGTCTCGGCATGCGTCTTACTGCTTGCATTGTCCTTGAACGAAATTGTCGTGGGCATCGCTTCACCAGAAAGCTCAACAATACTAGTTTGGTACCTAACTGTAATATTGTCCTTTTCGAGTACTTTCTGAACAACACCATCAGGTGCACGGAACTGATCGCGACGCAAGACGATGGTCACGCTGCTGGCGATTTCTGACAAGAACAGGGCTTCCTCACAGGCAGCATTGCCGCCGCCAATGACAAAAACCTGCTTGCCACGGAAGAACATGCCGTCACACGTCGCGCAATACGAAACGCCACGACCGCGATACGTATCCTCGCCAGCGAAACCAGCAGATCGCGGCGTGGCACCCATGCAAGCGATAACGCTCGAGGCAAGCGTATCGCCCATATCGTGATGCACCGTAAACAGCGCTGCATCGGCATCGTAATCGATACCCGTAACCATGCTCCATGTAACCTGCGCTCCCAGCCCCTCTGCATGTTGCTGAAAACGCTCGCCGAGTTCGGCGCCACTCAAGAGCGGAATGCCCGGATAGTTCTCGACTTCATTGGTCGTGGCGATCTGTCCACCCGACATGCCCTGCTCAATCACGGTCGTCGTCAGGTTGGCACGCGCAGCGTAAATGGCGGCAGCATAGCCCGCGGGGCCTCCACCGATAATCGCAACATCAATCGGCTGATCGGTAGTCATGAAGAATCCTCTCGTCGAAACGTTGTCGTTCTTTGCGCTCATACCCAAATTTACGTGAACATGACACTCATGCACTACAATGATAAATCGCGTAACAAAGCTGAAGGGGAGTTATCGATGGATCAAACGCAGACGAGCAATAGCGCTCCCCTGCCCATGCAAGTCACTCCCCAACCGGAGCAAATGACCGTTTCACCTACACAAAAACCCCTGGTAACCATTGTGCACGCATCGGTTGGATCGGGCCACAAAGCCGCCGCCAACGCGATTGCACAAGCATTTGACCTTATCCGCGGCACCAAGGGAATCCCTGAGGATATTGAAATTGAAGTGCTCGATATCCTTGATTTTGGACGTATTAAATTCGACGGCAATAAGACCGCGGCTTCTTTTACGGGAGCCACACGCCCTATTTACGACCTGACCTGGCGATATACGCTTACAGGACATCTGCTCTGGGGCGGCGGCACAGCATGGTCACGAATTATGTTCCCCGCCTTCAACGAATACGTCCGGACCCGCAGGCCCATAGCCGTGGTCGCAACACACATTACGGCGGCCAACGTCGCTGTGGGCGCCCGCGTCATCACGGGTATCGATTACCCGGTCATCTGCGTGCCGACCGATTACGAAGTCGAAGGCTTTTGGCCCCACAAGGACACCGATCTATTCTGTGTAGCCAACGAGTTTATGGCCGAAACGCTGCGCCCGCGCAAGGTTCCCGAGTCAAAGATCCGCATAACGGGCATCCCCATCCGAGCCGGTTTCGATTCAGATTACAAACGCGAAGATGAGCTCAGCAAGTTCAATCTCCCCATAGACAAAACCGTCGTATTGGTGATGGCTGGTGCCAGTTTACCCCAACCATACGTGCGTTTCCGCGCCGCGATGGACCACACGCTCCCCTTCTTACGCAGCTTTGAGGACATGCACTTTGTCTTTTTACCGGGCAAGGATAAAGAATACGCCACCCGACTCAAGACGCTCTTCGACGCCATGAAGCTCGAAAACGTCACGGTTCTAGACTACGTGGACGACATGGCGGCCCTCATGCACGGCTGCGACCTGGCAATTCTCAAATCGGGCGGACTCACCGTCACCGAGTGCCTGTGCGCGCATCTGCCGATGATCCTGCTGGGCAAGTCCTATGGCCAGGAAAAGGCAAACACCACGATGCTCACCGGCATGGGCGCCAGCATGCATGTCACCACCGCACGAGAACTCATCGTAACCCTACGTCACTTGCACGACCATCCCGAATCACTCAAAGCCCTACTCATCAACGGCGAAGTACTACGCCGCCCTCACGCTGCCAAAGACATCGCCATCGCAACCATGGAGCTCGTAGGCAAGCCCCAAAAGCGCAAACGAGCCTTCTGCCGCTTCTACTGGGGCGGAAAGCCCGCGCATATCCGCTAGTCGAATGTCCGCCGCTCTGCCGGAGCCGCCCTTATATCATTCCATGCTCAAACATTCTCGCTTCGCTGCGAAACTGCGCGTGGAACGATATAAGGGCGGCTCCGGCAGAGCGGCTGCGTTTACTTACTAGCAGCTACTTCGGTATCCCCTCCATTAGAACCTGCAAAGGTAAAACAGGAAAATATAAATAC
>DXLR01000139.1:0-3991 GCA_019414625.1 Collinsella sp. | reverse complement strand
GTATTACATGAACGGCCTGCTTCATGGCGATCTGGGCAATTCGTATCAGCGCAAGCTGCCGGTTACGGAAATCTTTGCCCAGAAGTATCCGTATACGGTCAAACTTGCCGCGTGCGCCATCGTGCTCGAGGCAATTATGGGTATCGGTGCGGGTATCATTTCGGCGGTAAAGCGTTATTCCTTCTGGGATATTTTGGTAACGCTCACCACGTCGATCCTCGTTGCGGTCCCGGCCTTCTGGCTCGGTATGTTGCTGCAGCTGTTCTTTGGCGTCATCCTCAAGGACGCCACGGGCGGTGCAATCTCCATGCCGATCTCGGGTGCCGGCGGTTCCAGCTCTCAGTATCAGGATTGGATGCACTATGTGCTTCCGACCATTACGCTGGCTTCGGTTTCGACCGCTTATGCTGCGCGCATTATGCGCTCGCAGCTGCTTGACGTCATGAACCAGGATTACATCCGTACGGCAAAGGCCAAGGGTCTCTCCAATCGTGCGATCATCGTCAAGCATGCGCTTAAGAATGCACTCATCCCCGTCGTTACCTATATTGGTGTCGACTTTGGCGGCATGCTTTCGGGCGCCATCCTGACCGAGACGGTCTTCAACTGGCCCGGTATCGGCTATGAGGTCTATCGCGCCATTAGCATGCGTGACTGGCCCATCGTTATGGGCGGCGTTACGCTCATCGTTGTCGTCGTCATGGTGATCAACCTGCTCGTCGACATTAGCTATGCATTCCTCGACCCGCGCATCCGCCTTGGCGGTCCGTCGGATAAGGCCTAAGGGAGGTACGTCTCATGCAGGAAACTGATTCTCAGTCTCAGGAGCAGGCTACCGCCACCAAGGTCGCATCTGCTCCCGCCAAGTCCCGCACGCTGTGGGGCGACGCTTTTAAGCGTCTTCGTAAGAACAAGCTCGCCGTTATCGGTGTCTGCTGGATCATCATCGTCGTTGTGGTTGCCCTGACCGCAGATCTGTGGGCTAAGCCCTGGCTCGGTTCGCCGACGGCTTCCGATTCGACCACCATGGCCGAGACATCGCTACTGGCTCCGTGTGCCGAGCACCCGTTTGGCACCGATGCCCTCGGTCGCGACATTCTCGTCCGCGTTATCTACGGTGCACGCGTTTCGCTTTCTGTCGGTATCATGGCCACCGCCATCTCCACATTGATCGGCCTGGTCATGGGCGCCCTGGCCGGTTTCTACGGCGGCATTTGGGATACGATCATCATGCGCTGTGCGGACATCTTCCTGGCGTTCCCGTACGTGCTGTTCGTTGTCGCCATGATCGCCGTTATCGGCCGTGGTCTTCAGAACGTCTTTATCGCCATCGGCATTCTTGGCTGGCCTTCGATTGCGCGCGTCTTCCGCTCTGCAATCTTGACGGTCAAGGAAAACGACTATGTTGATGCAGCGCGCGCGATGGGTGCATCTGATGCTCGTATCGTCGTGCGTCACATCTTCCCGAACTCCGTCGCCTCCATCGTGGTCTACGCGACCATGAACATTGGTGGCGCCATTCTGACCGAGTCCGCTCTGTCCTTCCTCGGCATGGGCGTTATTCCGCCTACGCCTTCGTGGGGCTCCATGATTCAGGACGGTCAGCAGTATCTTCTGACCGCTCCCTGGATGATGATCATGCCCGGTCTGGCAATTCTCTCGACGGTGCTCGCCTTCACCCTGCTGGGTGACGGTCTGCGCGACGCCCTCGACGTCAAGATGAAGGACGCATAAGGATGAAGAAGAACAAGAACTATGTGGACCTGAAGGATCAGCCGGTTCCTGAGGGCCAGCATCTGCTCGAGGTCGATGACCTTAAGATGTATTTCCACACCGAGGATGGCGTTGTTCGCGCTGTCGACGGTGTCTCCTACACGCTCGATCGCGGCGAAACCCTGGGCGTCGTCGGTGAGTCCGGCTCCGGTAAGTCCGTGACCGCCATGACCATCATGGGCCTCATCTCGATGCCTCCGGGAAAGATCGAGGGCGGTGACGTTCGCTATCGCGGCCGCTCCATCCTCGAAATGACCGAGGAAGAGATGCAGCACATTCGCGGCAACGATATCGCGATGATCTTCCAGGATCCTATGACCTCCTTGAACCCGGTCTATAAGATCGGCAGGCAGGTGGGCGAGGGTCTTCGTCTGCACCGTGGCTACTCCAAGCAGGAGGCGCTCAAGCGTGCCACCGAGCTTTTGGACCTCGTGGGTATCCCCGAGCCCGAGAAGCGCGTCAATGAGTATCCGCACCAGTTCTCTGGCGGTATGCGTCAGCGAGTCATGATTGCCATGGCCCTTGCCTGCGATCCCGATATTCTGATTGCCGACGAGCCCACGACTGCCCTGGACGTTACCATCCAGGCTCAGATTATCGAGCTCATGCAGGAGATGCAGGAGAAGAACGGCAACGCCATCATCATGATTACCCATGACCTGGGTGTTGTCGCCGATATGGCCGATAAGATCATGGTTATGTACGCCGGCCGCCCCGTTGAGTTCGGTACTGCTGAGGAAATCTTCTACGAGAGCCGCCACCCCTACACCTGGGGTCTTATCCGCTCCATCCCGGAGCAGGCAATCGAAGAGAAGAAGCCGCTGACGCCGATTCACGGCAACCCGCCTTCGCTCATGAACCTGCCTGAGGGCTGCGTCTTCTCTCCTCGTTGCCCCTACGCGACGGACAAGTGCCGCAAGCAGCGCCCTGAGCGCGTTGTCACCGAGTCCGGTCACTATTCTGCGTGCCACTATTCCGGTGACCCCGAGTTCCTCAAGAACGCTCCTGAGACGTCCCGTACGCGCAAGGATTCCAAGAAGGGAGGCGAGGCGTAAATGGCAGACAATAACGAGCGCACTCCACTGCTGAAGGTCGAGCACCTCTCCAAGGAGTTTCCCGCAGAGTCCGGCATGTTCGCCAAGCGTTTTTCCAAGCGCGTCGTCTCTGCTGTAAACGACATCTCTTTTGAGATTTATCCTGGCGAGACCTTTGGTCTGGTTGGCGAGTCTGGTTGCGGTAAATCCACCACGGGCCGCACTATCATGCGTCTGACCAAGCCGACCGCCGGCAAGGTGTTCTTCCAGGGCAAAGATGTTGCCGAGATGAGCAAGCATGAGATCAAGGACATGCGTCGTGAGATGCAGTTTATCTTCCAGGATCCTTATGCTTCGCTCAACCCTCGTATGACCATCGGTGAGATTGTCTCCGAGCCCATGACCATTCATGGTGTGGGTACCAAGGAGGAGCGCATTGAGCGCGTCCGTGAGCTTCTCGACGTCGTTGGACTGAACCCCGAGCACATCAACCGCTATCCGCATGAGTTCTCGGGCGGCCAGCGTCAGCGTGTCGGTATTGCCCGCGCTTTTGCGCTGAAGCCCAAGCTGATTATCTGTGACGAGCCGGTATCCGCTCTGGATGTGTCCATTCAGGCCCAGGTTCTGAACCTGCTCAAGGAACTGCAGGACAAGTTCGGTACCGCGTATCTGTTTATCGCACACGACCTGTCCGTCGTACAGCACATCTCCGATCGCGTTGCCGTTATGTATCTGGGTAAGATGGTCGAGGTTTCGGACTGGAAGACGCTCTATAGCGAGCCTCACCATCCGTACACGCAGTCGCTGCTGTCTGCCGTGCCGGTTCCCGATCCTGATATCCAGAAGACCCGCAAGCGCATCATCCTCGCTGGCGATCCGCCGTCGCCGCTGGATCCGCCGACCGGCTGCCGTTTCCACACGCGTTGCCCGATCGCGCAGGGTATCTGCTCCGAGAAGCTCCCCGAGTTTAAGGAAGTTGCACCGGGTCACTGCTGCGCCTGTCACTTCGCGGAGCCGTTCCCGATCAAGGAATCGCACATCGACCTGTAGTTGTTTGTTCTCGTCCGGGCCCGCCCTGTTGTTACTTTTCAGAACGTCCTCGGACATGCAAGAAACCCCCGCTGCGCACTGAACTGCGCCCCAATTCTTGGACGGGCTAATAAGCGGCCTACGCCGCACATAGG
>DXLR01000138.1:0-19576 GCA_019414625.1 Collinsella sp. | reverse complement strand
AGCGTACGCTGTATGCGGCGCTCGAGTCCGGCGATATCGCGGGCGGTGTGGGCGCTTGGCTGGCGCTGCAGGCGCTGCCGGTTACGGCCGTTGATGTTGCCGAGGCGCTGGATCTTGGCGTCGGCGAGGTCGATGCCGTACTGCGCGGGTTGGTGGCGCAGGGCTCCGTTCGCAAACTTGCCGCGGGTGATTCGGACTACTTGGCGGACGCCGTGGTGCTCGACGCCGCGATGGATGCACTGGCAGCGACCTTGTCGGCCATGCATGCCGCGGCTCCCAAGGAGACGGGCTTTACGCCCGGCGCCGTTGCCCATGCTGCGTGGCCTTCCGCTGATGAATGCGTTGCCGCGGCTCTGATTGCCGAAGGCTGCTCGCGTGGCGTGTGCGCCGCCGAGGGTGCCGAGGTGTTCGACCCGCATTCGGCCGCCGCTGCGGCGCGCGTGGTGCACGAGGCTTGCGAGCGCATCGTTTCCTTGCTGGACGAAGCTGGCCTCGACGCACCGACGTTGCCCGAGGTGGGCGAGCGACTGCAGCTCGATCGCGACACCATGACGCGAGCTCTGCGCGAGCTTTCGCTTAATCGTTCCATCGTGAAGGTCGAGCGCGACGTTGCCCTGTCTGCTGCCGTCGAGGCCCATGCGCGCGAGCTTGTTGCCGCCTCCATTGAGGCAGCCGGTGGCGCTGCCACCACGAGCGTGCTGCGCGAGGCCCTTGGCGTGTCGCGTAAACGCGCCATCAGCATCTTGGAGCACCTGGATGCCGTGCGCTTTACGGTGCTCGACAAGGAGGCCGGTGGCCTGCGCTCCTTGCGCTAGATTGGCTGTTCGGTTTGGTAAAATACCGGCGCACTTGGGAACGGATGGGCTCCGGTGGGCTCCGCGGTCCTCAAAACCGTTGCGAGGCGTGCAAAACGTCTTGGATGTGTTCGATTCACATACGTTCCCGCCATACGCTACCAGCGCTTTTGTGCTCGCGGTCTTGCTGCGTGCCGCAAAGGCGCTGTTTTGTTTTTGCACGAGCTTTTCGAAGCGCCGTTATTTCGGCGGCTGTATTTAGCTTCGTGCACCGGGTTTCGAGCATGCCGATGGAGGTGTTTTGCCGTATGACTACCGTAAGACGGGCCGATCTTTCTTGTGTCGTTCAAGCGGGCGGGTTGTCGTCGCGCATGGGCTGCGATAAGGCTCGCATGGCGTTTTGCGGCGAGCCGCTCATCGAGCGCGTGCTGGGTCGGCTGGCGCAAATTGCCGGCGAGTTGGTTGTGACGACTTCACGTCCCAGCGAGCTTGCCTATCTTGAGGAACTTATGTTTGATGGCCTGCGCCCCCGCGTGGTGATGGACGTCGACGGTCCCGCCGGTGCCATGCGCGGCATCGCGAGCTCGTTGGCCGCGGCCCGATTGCCGCTCGTGGCGATCGTCGCCTGCGACATGCCGTTTGTCTCGCCGGAACTGATTGACGCGCTTGCCGATCGTGTTGAGGCCGAGGCGCTCGATGCGTGCGTGCCGCGCGAGGAGCGGGGGATTGAGCCGCTTTGCGCTGTCTGGCGCTGTGACGCGTGTGCGCCGGTTGCCCACGAGCTGCTTGCCTGCGACCGCCAGCGCATTCGCTGCCTGATCAATCGCGTTCAGGCTGGTTATATGGATGAGCCGCAGATTGTTAAGGCCGCGGGATCGACGCTCTGCTTCGAGAACGTCAATACGCCCGAGGAGTTTGCGGCGGCCGAGTTACTCGCCTAGACGATGGGAGATGCCATGTCTCACGATATTTGCCCCGACACGGGAGAGCCTTGCACTTGCGACGGGTCCGAACCCTGTACCTGCGGATGTGGTGGCTGTGGACATACCGCGGAAGAGGAAGCGGCTGCCGCGGCGTATCGTGAGGCACACCGCGAAGGCCCGTCCGGTGATGCCCTCGACCACGAACGCAAGATCATCGTATCGTTCGACAGCACCTTCGATGTGATGGAATGCGAGCAGCTTTGCCTTGCCGCCGGTGTGCCCGGGCGCATCATGCCGCTGCCCGGCTCCATTACCGCAGGTTGCGGACTGTGCTGGGCTATGCCGTTCTCGGGCGATGCGCTCGCCGCCTTCCGCGCTGCCACCGAAGGCCGCATAACCCCCGCCGACTACCATCAGCTCGTCCTCTAGCCGCCAACACCACCACAAAGTTACCTGTCCTCAATGTGGTGGTTTGGAACACGTGGACGAAACAGGTTTGAAACACGGGTTTTGCGCGTCAGGCACTCAAAAACGTCTCTACCTGCATCGTAATCAAAACGAAACATCTGCTCGTCGGCTTATGCGAAACTTTGCTGCAACAGTGCGATATTATCCATACTCGATAAAGCTCGCGGCGCATGGGGCGCCGCGAACGACACCTTTCTTTTCCATCAATTGGAGGAAGCATGAGCTACACGCAGAAAGTTCTCGACGAGCTCAAGGCCCGCTATCCCGAGCAGCCTGAGTTCATCCAGGCCGCGACCGAGATCCTCGGCACCATCCAGCCGGCGCTCGACGCCCATCCCGAGTACGAGGAGGCCGCCCTGCTTGAGCGCCTCGTCGAGCCCGAGCGCATCGTTATGTTCCGTGTCCCCTGGGTCGATGACCAGGGCAAGGTCCAGGTCAACCGCGGCTATCGTGTCGAGTTCAACTCTGCCATTGGACCCTACAAGGGCGGTCTGCGCTTTAACCCGACGGTCACCCTGGGTATGCTCAAGTTCCTGGGTCTGGAGCAGATCCTCAAGAACAGCCTGACCACCCTTCCCATGGGCGGCGGCAAGGGCGGCTCCGACTTTGACCCCAAGGGCAAGTCCAACAATGAGATCATGCACTTCTGCCAGTCCTTCATGACCGAACTCTATCGCCACATTGGCCCCAACACCGACGTTCCCGCTGGCGACCTGGGCGTTGGTGGCCGCGAGGTTGCCTACATGTTCGGTCAGTACAAGCGCCTGACCAACGAGTGGACCGGCGTCCTCACCGGCAAGGGCCTTTCCTTTGGCGGCTCGCTCGCCCGTACCGAGGCTACCGGCTACGGCCTGGTCTACTTTGTGGACGAGTACCTCAAGAGCCGCGGCGACTCCTTCGAGGGCAAGAACGTCGTCGTTCACGGTTCCGGCAACGTTGCTATCTATGCCGTCCAGAAGGTCTCCCAGCTCGGCGGCAAGGTGCTTGCCTGCTCCGATACCCACGGCTGGGTCGAGGATCCCGACGGCATCGACTACTCCGTGCTCGAGCACGTCTACAACCAGAAGCGCTCCGGCCACGACAAGGGCGTCACGCTCGCCATGTACGTTGACGAGAAGCCCAACGCCGTGTGGCACGAGGGCGACGGCCGCGGCGTGTGGGAGCTGCCCTGCGACATCGCGCTGCCCTGCGCTCGCGAGAACACGCTGCTGCTCGAGGACGCCCAGGCGCTCGTCGCCAACGGCTGCAAGGTGGTCGGCGAGGGCGCAAACATGCCCACGACCATCGAGGCCACGACCTACTTCCAGGAGAACGGCGTCGCCTTTATGCCCGGCAAGGCTGCCAACGCCGGCGGCGTGCTCGTGTCCGGCCTGGAGATGAGCCAGAACGCCGAGCACCTGTCCTGGACCTTTGAGGAGGTCGACGGCAAGCTCGAGCAGCTCATGCGCGGCATGTTCCACAACGTGGACGACACCGCTAAGGAGTATGGCCAGGAGGGCAACTTTGTCATGGGCGCCAACATCGCCGGCTTCCTGAAGGTCGCCGACGCCATGCTCGCCCAGGGCGTCTGCTAAATCCAGCTCGACATAGCAACTGATGAGGCTCCCAGCATTTGTGCCGGGAGCCTTTTTCTATGGTGGTGAGGGCCGTGCGCCCTCGTTTGGTACACTAGAGGACACTGGACAAGTGAAGAGATGGGGGAGAACGTGCTCAAGTTCGGTACCTACGTCCGTGTTGGAAACGCGGCCGAAGCCTATGAGCTCTTACAGAAGAACCGCAACAACAAGATTGTGGGCGGCGGCATCTGGATGCGTCTGGGTTCGCGTCGCGTGGCGACGGCGATTGACCTTTCGGCCTGCGGACTCGATCAGATCGAGGAGACCGAGACCGAGTTTCGCATCGGTGCCATGTGCACCCTGCGCCAGCTCGAGCGTCATGCCGGGCTCAACGCGCTTGTCAACAATGTCTTTGAGTTCGCCGTCCACGACATCGTGGGCGTGCAGCTGCGCAATACCGCCACGGTGGGCGGCAGCATCTACGGCCGCTTTGGCTTCTCGGACGTTCTCTCGGCGTTCCTGGCGCTCGATTCGTATGTTGAGCTGACGGGCGCCGGCCGCGTGCCGCTCGCCGAGTTCGTGCGGATGGGTTACGTGCGCGACGTGATCGAGCACATCGTGGTCGTTAAACACGATTACCGTGCGAGCTACGAGGCCGTGCGCAAGGCCGCGACCGACTTCCCCTCGTTGAACGTCACCGCCGCCTGGTGGAACAACACTTGGCACGTCACCGTGGGCGCCCGCCCGCTGCGCGCGACCCTGCTGCAGGGCGTGGCGTGCGGCCTTACCAACGAGCAGCCTTCCGAGGACGAGCTTCGCGCCCTTGCTGCATCCGTGCGTGCCCTGAGCTACGGAACCAACCTGTGGGGCTCGGCCGACTACCGCCGCCGCATCTCGGCCCCGCTCGCCATCCAGGCCGTGCGCCGTGCCGCCGGCATCGAGCTTTCTGCCGCGCTTGCCCGCGAGCTCGAGACCGTGCAGATCCCCAAGTTCGCCACGGACGAGTATTCCTGCCGCCGCGTGCCCGGCGTCGATTCTAGCGAGGTGCGCTAATGGCTGCCAAACTCATCGATCTTTCCTTTACGCTCAACGGCCGCAAGGTCAAGGTTCAGATTGCCCCCGATACCATGCTCTTTTCGCTTTTGCGTGAGCAGGGTTGCGCGTCGGTGCGCTGCGCCTGCGAGACCACCAACTGCGGCCTTTGCACGGTGTGGCTCGACGGCGACCCGGTGCTGAGCTGCTCGGTTCCCGCCGCGCGCGTCGAGGGCCATACCATCACCACGCTCGAGGGTCTCAAGGCTGAGTCCGAGGCGCTTGCCCGCGCGATGGCTGCCGAAGGCGCCGAGCAGTGCGGTTTTTGCGCCCCCGGCCTTATCATGAACGTGCTGGCGCTTGCCCGCGCCGCCAAGGAGGACCCGAGCCTCGTCGCCACGCGCGAGGAGCTGTCGCGCCAGCTCGCCGGCAACCTCTGCCGTTGCAGCGGCTACGAGAGCCAGCTGCGCGCCATTGTCCGCTTCCTCAACGAGTCCGGCCTGCAGGTGGGCTTTGAGCTGCCCGAGCTGCCGGTCAACGACACGAGCTGCGACGGCGTCGCCTACAGGCAGATCACCCATAAGCAGCCCAAGAAGGACTCGAAGGCGCTGCTCGAGGGCCGTCCCGTCTACACGGGCGATATGGTGCCCGCCGGCGCCCTGATCGTCAAACTCAAGCGCAGCCCCTATGCCCGCGCCAAGATCCGCTCCATCGATACGTCGCGCGCCCTGAAGGTGCCCGGCGTGGTGGGCGTTTACACTTACGAGGACGTGCCCAAGCGCCGCTTTACCATCGCCGGTCAGAGCTATCCGCAGCCGAGTCCCTACGACCGTCTGATTCTCGAGAACCTCGTGCGCTACCAAAACGAGGAGGTGGCGATCGTTGCCGCCGAAACCGAGGAGGCCGCCGACAAGGCACTCAAGCTCATCAAGGTCGACTACGAGGTGCTCGAGCCACTGCTCGACTTTACCAAGGCACTCGATAACGACATCGTGGTCCACCCCGAGGGCGACGTGACCTTTATGTTCCCGCAGGGCGGCGATGTCCCGCGCAACCTGGTGTGCAGCGGTACCAGCGATTTTGGCGACCTTGACGAGGCCTTCGCCCAGAGCGACATCGTCTTTGAGCGCACCTACACCAGCCAGGCCACGCAGACTGCGCCCATGGAGACCTTCCGCGCCTTCGCGACGACCGATGCGTTCGGCCGCATCTCGGTGACCACCTCCACGCAGGTGCCCTTCCACGTGCGCCGCATGGTCGCGCAGTCGCTCGACATTCCGCAGTCGCAGGTGCAGGTCATTAAGCCGCGCATCGGCGGCGGCTTTGGCTCCAAACAGACGGGCTGCTGCGAGATCTTCGTTGCGTTTGTGACGCAGCAGACCGGCCGTCCGAGCTATTGCTGCTACACCCGCGAGGAGACCATCACCGCGGGCAACTCGCGCCACCAGATGCAGATGACCGTTAAGCTGGGCGCCATGAACGACGGCACCATCACTGCCATCGACCTGCACACGCTGTCCAACGCCGGCGCGTATGGCGAGCACGCCACCACGACGATCGGCCTCTCGGGCCACAAGAGCCTGCCGATTTACAACCATGTGAAGGCGAGCCGATTTAGCTGGGACGCCGTCTACACCAACACCAACCGCGGCGGCGCGTATCGCGGCTACGGTGCCACCCAGGGCCAGTTTGCCGTGGAGAGCGCCGTCAACGAGCTCGCCGACATTCTGCACATGGACCCCGCCGACCTGCGCCTTAAGAACATCGTGCGCGAGGGCGAGGTCATGCCGCAGTACTACAACGAGAAGCTCAACGCCTGCGCGCTCGACCGCTGCCTGCTGCGCGCGATGGACATGATCGGTTGGCGCGACAAGCCGCTAGCCGTCGACCTGGGCGACCGTGTGCGTGCTCTGGGCTGTGCGCTCACCATGCAGGGCTCGGGCATCTCCAACGTGGATATCGCCGGCATCGACATGCGCTTGGAAGAGGACGGCTTCATTACCATCGGCACCGGCGCCACCGATAACGGCATGGGCGTCGACACGATCCTGGCGCAGATTGCCGCCGAGGAGCTGGGCGTGGAGAGCTCGCTGATCGTGGTGCGCGGCGTGGACACCGACGTGTCGCCGTTCGACGCTGGCTCGTACGCGAGCTCGGGCACGTACGTGACGGGCCTTGCAGCCAAGAACGCCGCGACCGAGCTGCGTGAGAAGATTTGTGCCAAGGCCGCCCAGATGTGGGACGTGGACGCCGCCGACGTGGTCTTCGATGGCCAGTACGTGCGCCTGTCCGACGAGCGCGCCGCGCGCGAGCAGAACCGCTACCTCACGCTGCGCGACTTTGCCAACCTGTGCGTCAAGAACATCGCGGGCGGCGACGCGCTCACCTCGCATGCTTCTGCCTGCCTGCCCGTTTCGCCTCCGCCGTTTATGGCCGGCATTGCCGAGGTCGAGGTCGACAAGGCCACCGGCAAGGTGACCGTGGTGGACTACGCGGCGGCTGTGGATTGCGGCACCGTGATCAACGAGGCGCTCGCGCGCGTCCAGGCCGAGGGCGGCATTGCCCAGGGTATCGGCCACGCGCTCTACGAGATTGTCGAGCACGACGACCGCGGTCGCCTACGCACCGGCAACTTTATGAGCTACAAGCTGCCCACGCGCCTGGATATCGGCAGCATTCGCGTGGCCTTTGAGCCGAGCTACGAGCCGACGGGCCCGTTTGGCGCCAAGTCGATCGGCGAGGTCGTCATCAACACGCCGCTCGCCGCCGTGGCCTCGGCCGTGGCGCACGCCACCGGCCATCAGGTTCGCTCACTGCCCATCACGCCCGAGAAGGCCCTGCTGGGGGAGTAGCGGGTCGGCGAACAAGTCGTAATTGGCGGGGCGGGGCAACTCGCCCCGCCTTTCGCACTCGTGGTGAGGTCGTGAGCCTGTAAAACGTGTGCGTGCGCTTGTCGTTCGTATCTGCTATCATTCCTAGTCTGTGCGCTCATGCGGGCGTGGCGGAATTGGTAGACGCGCCAGATTTAGGTTCTGGTGGGATTCCCGTGAAGGTTCGAGTCCTTTCGCCCGCACCAACGCATCTGCGTCGGCTTCGGCCGTCGCGACTCTTTGTTGCATAAAGGTACCAGCACCTCAGATAAGCTGGGCAGTATGAGGAGGAACGTGTTGAACATCACCGCTTCTGACGTCAAGGACGCCAAGCTCACCGCTACGGTCACCATCCCGGCCGCCGACGTCGACGCCGCGATCAAGAAGGCCTACAAGGATACCGCCAAGAAGTACCGCTTCCCGGGCTTCCGTGCCGGTAAGGCTCCCCGTCCGGTCATCGACTCCGCTCTTGGCGCCGAGGCAACCCTCGCTCAGGCCACCAACGACCTGATCGCCGCCAACGAGCCCGCCGTCCTCAACGAGCTGGACATCGTCCCCACCAAGAACGGTGACTACAAGGAGCTCGACCTCGCCAAGGATCACGAGGACTACACCTACACCGTCGAGTTCTCCCTGCGTCCTGCTGCCGAGCTCTCTTCCTTCGACGCCGTCGAGATCGAGATGCCCCCTGCGGAGGTCACCGAGTCCGAGATCAACAACCAGGTCGAGATGCTCCTCAACTACCGTGCCACCTTCGAGGACGTCGAGGGTCGCGCCGTCGAGGCCGAGGACTACGTCACCGTCGACCTCAAGGCCGTCGAGAACGCCGATAACTTCGCCGCCGAGGGCCGTATGCTCATCGCCGGTAGCGACAGCAACCCCGCCGAGTTCAACGAGGCTCTGATCGGCACCAACGTTGACGACGTCAAGTCCGTCACCTGGACCGACGAGGCCGAGGAGGGCGAGGAGGCCGAGACCCACACCGTCGAGGTCACCGTCAAGGGCATCAAGGTCCGCAACACCCCCGAGCTCACCGACGAGCTCGTCAAGTCCGACTTTGGCTTCGACAGCATCGAGGCCATGCGCGACGCCATCAAGATCGAGATCGAGCAGGACAAGGCTTCCCGCCTGCCGGCCGAGAAGGAGAACCGTTGCGTCTCCGCTCTCGCCGAGCGCCTGCAGCTCGACGAGATGGACGCTGACTACGAGCAGTCCGTCTTTGAGGAGCTTGGCCAGAACTTCCTGTCCAACCTCGCCGCCCGTGGCATGACGCTCGACACCTGGCTGCCCGCTTCCGGCCTGACCATGGAGCAGTTCATCGGCGACCTGCACAAGCAGGCCAACGACGTTGCCCGTGAGTCCCTGGCTCTCGACGCCCTCGCCCGTGAGCTCAAGATCGAGGTCACCGAGGACGACATCAACGCCGAGTTCGAGAAGGCCGGCGTCAAGGACGTCGAGGCTTCCAAGGCCGAGTTCATCGCCGATGGCCGCATGCCTGCCGTCCGTGAGTCCATCCGTCGCTCCAAGGCCGTCGATCACCTGGTCGAGAACGCCAAGGTGACCGAGGTCGACGAGACCGCCAAGGACGCCGAGTAATTCTCGCCACCTTGCCCACGAGCGCTTGTGTGCGCCCATGATGGGGTAAAGTTATAAGCCGGTTATCCGGTTGCTTCGTACGGTGCCAGCCAATGCATAGCATGCGGGCACCGTACGTTTGTCTAGAACCACTATTGGTCCGTAAGAGAAATGGAGATGCGTATGATCGCTAAGTTCGATTCCGCCCTCGTGCCATACGTTATCGAGCAGACGCCGCGCGGCGAGCGCAGCTACGATATCTATTCGCGCCTGCTCAACGACCGCATTATCTTCTTGGGCGAGGAGATCAACTCCGTCAGCGCCAACCTGGTCGTTGCCCAGCTGCTGCATCTTGAGAGCCAGGATGCCGAGAAGGATATCTCGCTCTATATCAATTCGCCCGGTGGCGAGGTCTACTCCGGCCTGGCGATTCTGGACACCATGAACTTCATTAAGCCGCAGGTCTCCACCATTTGCGTGGGTATGGCCGCGTCTATGGCCGCCGTGCTGCTTTCGGCCGGCGCCAAGGGCAAGCGCTTCTGCCTGCCGCACTCCAAGGTCATGATTCACCAGCCCAGCGGTGGTGCCCAGGGTCAGCAGACCGAGATCGAGATCGTGGCCGAGGAGATCAAGAAGACTCGCCGCGAGCTCAACCAGATTCTGTCCGATGCCTCGGGCCAGCCGATCGAGAAGGTCCAGGCCGATACCGAGCGCGATAACTACCTGACCGCTGCCGAGGCCCTCGACTACGGCCTGATCGACCGTATCGTCACCTCGCGCGACCTCGCCGCGAAGGACGCCTAGGATGGCCGGTAACATGCAGGACAATTTCGACGAGAACGGCAACCCCATCCGCTGCTCCTTCTGCGGAAAAGAGCAGGGTCAGGTTCGCCGCCTTGTTAAGGGCCCGACCAACATCTTTATCTGTGACGAGTGCGTCGCCGCCTGCTCCGAAATCCTTGAGGAGTCGCTGGCTTCGGACTTTATGGACGCCGCCCGCAACGGCAAGCTGCCGGGTTTCCTCAACGATCACGGCCAGGCTGCGTCCCAGCCTGCCGTTGACCCCGAGGCCGAGGGCTTTGAGCTCGAGGACGACCGTCAGGTCATCACGCACGTGCCGACGCCGCACGAGATCTATGACGAGCTTTCGGCCTATGTTATGGGCCAGGAGGACGCCAAGCGCGCCATGTCGGTGGCCGTGTACAACCATTACCGCCGCGTCATCGAGGGCGGCGCCGCGCTTTCGGCCTTTGATGACGGCATGGGCTCGCAGTTCGACGACGACATGGACGAGGTAGAGCTCGCCAAGTCCAACATTCTGCTGCTCGGTCCCACCGGTACCGGCAAGACCCTGTTGGCCCAAACGCTCGCGCGCATCCTTGAGGTTCCGTTTGCCATTGCCGACGCCACCGCGCTTACCGAGGCTGGTTACGTGGGCGAGGACGTGGAGAACATCCTGCTCAAGCTCATCAACGCCGCTGATGGCGATATTGAGCGCGCTCAGGTGGGCATTATCTACGTGGACGAGATTGACAAGATCGCCCGCAAGGCCGAGAACCTCTCCATCACCCGCGATGTTTCGGGCGAGGGCGTTCAGCAGGCACTGCTGAAGATTCTTGAGGGCACGGTGGCAAGCGTTCCGCCCACCGGCGGCCGCAAGCATCCCCAGCAGGAGCTGCTGCAGATCGACACGACCAACATCCTGTTCATCTGCGGCGGTGCCTTTGTGGGTCTGGACAAGATCATTGCCGATCGCGTGGGCAACAAGGGCGTGGGCTTTAACTCCGAGATCGCCGGCCCCACCTCGGTCGACGAGAACGACCTGCTGCGCCAGGTGCTCCCGCAGGACCTCAACGCCTTTGGCATGATCCCCGAGTTCGTGGGCCGTACGCCCGTCGTCACCCAGACGCAGGCGCTCGATGAGGACGACCTGGTGTCGATCCTGACCGAGCCCAAGAACGCCGTGGTGCGTCAGTACCGCAAGATGTTCCAGCTCGAGGACGTTGAGCTTGAGTTTGAGGTCGCCGCCCTGCACGAGATCGCCCGCATGGCGCTTGCCCGCAAGACCGGCGCCCGCGGCCTGCGCTCCATCTGCGAGGACGTGCTGCAGCAGACGATGTTCGATCTGCCCAGTGAGGAGGGCGTTTCCAAGGTCGTTGTGACCGAAGCCTCCGTAAAGGGCGAAGAACAGCCCCGCCGTATCTACGGCTAGACCTGCCTAAAACGTGTTTGCAAATAGCCTCCGGCCACCCGCGGTCGGAGGCTATTTTATATATACGCAATAACCCCAACTACCTGTGCTATTCTGTGTGTTTGTTTAAGCATCGACCAAGTCATATCAGACTGAAGCAATCGATACCTAAGGGGAGGAATGTAGGCCCGATTTTCGTAGATTCCGCACGAGCCGAAGACCACTTAATGTGGTCTTCGAGCGAGCCCAGGACCTGACCGAGCGAAAATCGGGCCTACATTCCTCCCCGGCGGGACAGGGAGAGATATATGGAAGAAATGCCCAAGAACTACGATCCGTCGACCAACGAGCCGGCGATCCTGCAGAAGTGGCTCGACGGCGGCTACTACAAGCGCCGTGAGGGCGTGGGCGACTGCACCGTCACCATTCCGCCTCCCAACGTGACCGGCAAGCTCCACATGGGTCACGCCACCGACGACTCCATCCAGGACGCCATCATCCGTATGGCTCGCATGCGCGGCAAGTCTACGCGCTGGGTGCTCGGTACCGATCACGCCGGTATCGCCACGCAGACCAAGGTCGACAAGAAGCTCAAGAGCGAGGGCATCAGCCGCCTGGAGATCGGTCGCGACAAGTTTGTCGACGCCTGCTGGGACTGGACCCACGAGTACGGCGGCATCATTGTCGAGCAGATCAAGCGTATGGGCTGCTCCGTCGACTTCGACAACGAGCGCTTTACCATGGACGAGGACTACGCCCAGGCCGTGCGCAAGGTGTTCTGCGACTGGTACCACGACGGCCTGATCTACCGCGGCAAGCGCATCGTCAACTGGTGCCCCAACTGCACCACTGCTATCTCGGACGACGAGGCCGAGTACAAGGACGAGAAGGGCCACCTGTGGCACCTGCGCTACCCGTTGACCGAGCCGGTCAACGGCCAGGATTACATCGTCGTCGCCACCACGCGCCCCGAGACCATGCTTGGCGACACGGGCGTCGCCGTCTCCCCGAAGGACCCCGAGAAGGCCGCCTTTGTGGGTAAGACCGTCATGCTGCCGATCGTCGACCGCGAGATTCCCATCTTTGAGGATTGGCATGTCGACGCCAACTTTGGTTCCGGTTTTGTCAAGGTCACCCCAGCCCACGACCCCAACGACTACGCCATGGGCCAGGCCCACGACCTGCCGCAGATCAACATCTTCGACGAGCACGCGGTGGTCGTCGAGGGCTATGGCGAGTTCACCGGCATGACCCGCGAGGAGTGCCGCGAGGCCGTCATCAAGTGGTTCGAGGAGCATGACCTGCTCGATCACGTCGAGGACCACGACCACTCCGTCATGCACTGCTACCGCTGCGACGCAGCGTTGGAGCCGTGGCTGTCCGAGCAGTGGTTCGTCGCCGTCGACAAGCTCAAGGGACCGGCGCTCGACGCCGTTAACTCCGGCAAGGTTACCTTCCACCCAGCGCGCTGGACGCAGACCTACACCACCTGGATGGAGAACCTCAAGGACTGGTGCATCAGCCGCCAGCTGTGGTGGGGCCACCGCATCCCCGTGTTCTACTGCGAGGACTGTGGCTGGGAGGACGCCCTTACCGAGGACACCGACGTGTGCCCCAAGTGCGGCGGCCATCACGTGCATCAGGACGAGAACGTGCTGGACACTTGGTTCAGCTCGCAGCTGTGGACCTTTGCCACGCAGGGCTGGCCGCAAAAGCCGGAGCTGCTTGAGGGCCATCACCCCACGACGGCGCTCGTCACCGCGCGCGACATCATCGCGTTGTGGGTCGCCCGCATGGTCATGAGCTCGTTGTACTTCTTGGACGAGGTACCGTTTAAGGACGTCGTCATATACCCGACGATCTTGGCCAAGGACGGCAGCCGCATGTCCAAGTCCAAGGGCAACGGCGTTGACCCCATGGACCTCATTGGCATGTACGGCGCCGACGCCATGCGCTTCAACTTGCTCACGCTGTGCACCAACAACCAGGACGTCAAGTTTGACGCGAACATCGACAAGAAGACCAAGAAGCTCATCGACAGCCCGCGTACCGACCAGGCCAAGAGCTTTGTGACCAAGATCTGGAACGCCAGCCGCTTCCTGCTCATGAACATGGAGGGCTACACGCCCGGCGAGCCTGTCGTGGAGACGCCGGCCGACGCTTGGATGTTCAGCCGCCTGGCCAAGGCCGTGAAGATGGTCACCGAGGGTATTGAGAACTACACCTTTGGCGACATGGCCCGCGGCGTGCAGCAGTTCTTCTGGAACGAGGTCTGCGACTGGTACGTCGAGGTCACCAAGGCCCGTCTGAAGGGCGAGGGCCGTCTACAGGCGCAGCGCAACCTGATCTTTGTGCTCGACACCTCCATTCGCCTGATGCACCCGCTTATGCCGTTTGTCACCGAGGAGATCTGGGACAACATGCCGGCGAGCGTGCTCGACCTGGACGCCGAGGGCAACGTGAACCGCGCCGAGGCGCTCATGATCGCCAAGTGGCCCGAGCCCGCCGACTACGCCAAGTACGTCGACGAGCCCGCCGAGCGCGCGTTTGAGCTGTGCCGTGCCGTCGTTTCCGCCGCCCGTGCCACCCGTTCGCGTTATCGCTTAAGCCCCAAGGCGGAGCTCGACGTGGTCGTGCGCGCCGGTGCCGAGGACATCGAGAAGCTCGAGAGCCTGCGCTCCACGATTGAGCCGCTGGCCAACACGGCTTCGCTGGTTATGGGCACTGACGTTGAGAAGCCGGCGGCGAGCATCGCCGTGGTCGACAGCGGCGTCGAGGTCTTTGTGGTTCTCGAGGGCAAGGTTGACCTTTCGGCTGAGAAGGCGCGCCTGGAGAAGGAGATCGCCACAGCTCAGAAGGAGCTTGCCGGCTGCGAGAAGACGCTCGCAAACGAGGGCTTTGTGGCCAAGGCCGCGCCTGCGGTGGTGCAGAAGAAAAGGGACCGTGCAGCTGAGCTCAAGGAGATCCTGGCGGCGCTGACTGCTCAGGTTGCTGACTTCTCGTAAGGTTCACTCGGGGGCGCGTCCCGATGCTTTGCTCTCCGCTGCGGACAGTCCTGCGCAAGACGGACAGCACATTAAGTGCTGTCCTTTGCGTGCGGAACTTGCGGCGAGCAAAGCATCGGGCCGCTCCTAGTTCGTTTACGTTGTTGTTTGCATCTGGCGTGTTAGGGCCACTGGGTTGTGGCCTTGATCTCGCTGCAAGCGGGTAAAGGCTGATATTGTCAACGTGAGGGGCTCATTCTTTTTGATGGGCCTCTTTTTCTGTTATGGGGGACTTTGGGTTATGGCTAAGCGTTCGGGGTCGTATGTCGTTCCTTTCTCGTTTGAGCTGCTTTCGTTTGATGAGGCTGTGGGACTTGCTGCTGATACGGGGCGGATTTCTGGGGATGCTGGGCCTCTGCTTGAGACGGTTGTCGATATGCTCGATGAGCTCGGGCGTCCGGATGAGTATTTCGATTGCATCCAGGTTGCCGGTACCAATGGCAAGACTTCGACTACGCGTTTTTCGGCTGCCATCCTTCGTGGTGAGGGGTTAAAGACCGCGCTGTATACGTCGCCGCAGCTGGTGCGCTATCCCGAGCGTATGGAGGTCGATGGACGCGTCGTGAGCGATGAGGCCTTTGCCCGTGGTGTTTCTGCCGCTGTTGAGGCGGGACGTCGCGTGAATGCCCGTCGTGTGGCGGCGGGGGAGCGCGCCTATTCCATCACGCCGTTTGACTTGCTGACGGCTGCCGCGCTTGTCGTGTTTGCCGAGGCCGCGGTGGATGTTGCCGTGCTCGAGGTTGGCATGGGCGGACGCTGGGATGCTACGAGCGCGACCGATCCCGTCGCCGTTGCCATCACCGGCATCGGGCTCGACCACACACGAATTTTGGGCGATACGCTCGAGGCTATTGCGGGGGAGAAGGCTGCGGTTATTAAGCCTGGACGCCTGGTTGTTTTGGGCGAGGGTACGCACGAGGCGAGCGTTCAGCGCGTGATGGATGCACGTTGTCGCGAGTGCGGCATAGTGCCGCTGGTGGTGAACCATGCCACGACCAAGGTGCCGGCACATGTGGGTGACACGGTTGAGTTTAGCTGCACCACGCCGCGTGCGATCTATACGTCTAGCATGGTCAAGCCGGCGTATCAGCCGCAGAATGCCGCGTGCGCGATTATGCTGTGCGAGGGGTATCTGGGTCGCGAGCTCGACCACGATGCGCTTGATGCCTCGCTTATGGGTTGCCCCACACCGGGTCGTTTTGACGTGTTGGGGACTGATCCGCTCAAGCTGATCGACGCCTGTCATAACCCCCAGAGCTGCGAGAACTTTGTGAGTGCGCTGGACGAGATCGATCCGTGCGTAGAGAATCGCCCCACGCTGCTGTGCGCTGCGCTGGCCGACAAGGACGTGGCAGGTATCGTCGACGTGCTGATTCCAGCTTTTCCGCGCGTGGTCGTGACACAGACCGATTCCGACCGCGCCCTGCCGGCAGAGGAGCTTGCCGCCCTAGTGGACGCCGATAAGCTCGCGGGCGTGTATCCCAGCGTATCCGAGGCCCTCGCGGCTTTCGATGCCGCAGGCGAGTCCTTCGTTGCCGCCGGCACCATCACCCTAGCCGGCGAAGTAGCCGGCCTGCTCCGCTAACCCCGCCAACGGGGGCAGCCAATTTGGGCTGCTTGCCACGAAATGGGCCTATCTACTACGTTTTAGCGAATACCTCTGACCACACCGAGAATTGTGAAATGAAAACCGCAGGTAGACGGCTTTCGGATTTTGCGAAAACGCGGGTATGGTCGAACCATGCGGGTTAAACGTAGTAGATAGGCCGTTTTTGTGGCGGCATTCATGTGATGCGGCAAAGGGACAGCCCCTTTGCCGCATTGTCTAGTCTAGGCGGACTGGGTCGTGGGGGTAGGCGTTGAGAATCTCGACGCCGTTCTCGGTCACCAGGGCTAGGTCCTCGATGCGGACGCCGGTGCGGCCGGGGAGGTAGATGCCTGGCTCGATGGAAAACGTCATGCCCGGCTCTATGACCTGCTCGTTGACGAGCGAAACATCGCCCGGCTCATGGTCCTGCAGGCCGATCGAGTGGCCCAGGCGATGCGTAAAGTACTTACCGTAGCCCGCATCCTCAATAACGTCGCGTGCGGCGCGGTCCAGGTCGCACATACGCACGCCCGGCGCGATGAGCGCCTCGGCGGCCTCGTTGGCGCGGCGCACGATATCGTAGATGCGCTCCGTCTCCTCGTCCGGCTCGCCCCAAAAGAATGTGCGTGTCATATCCGAGCAGTAGTTGCGATGACGTCCGCCAATGTCGAACAGCACCACGTCGCCACGTTTGAGCACGGTGTCGTCGGGTTCATGATGCGGGTCGCCGGCGTTGGCGCCAAAGCTCGCGATCGGAGGAAAGCTAAAGCCCTCGCAGCCGTGCTTGCGGTACAAGCCGAGCATCTGGTCGGCAATCTCGCGCTCCGTCACACCCTCGTGGACGAGTTTGATGGCGTCGGCCATCACAGCGTCGTTAGCTGCCGAGGACATGCGCATGAGTTCCTGCTCGGCGGCATCCTTGTGGGTGCGCGCGGCGGTGACGGCAAAGTCACCCAGGAAAAACTCGCTCGCAGCATGGCGCTCCATGAGCGGCATCAAAAAGCCAGAGCGCATGACGGTGTCGATACCGAGTGGTTTGGTCGGGTCGATCTCACTCGCGATGGCGTCGGCCACGACGTCGGTATCGGTGTGGTAGGCCACGCGGGCATTGTCGTACTCGGGCAGCTGATGCAGGGCGTTGACCAAGATCACAGGCTCGCTGCCGCGCGCGAGCAGCACGCCGCAAAAACGCTCGAACATATCAGCATAAAAGCCGGTCAGGTAATAAATCGACCACGGGTCGTTTACGAGCAGCTGCGCGCCGGGGTGCTGAGCCTCGAGCGCATCGAGCACGCGCGCCACGCGCTGGTCATCGACATGTGCCATAAAACATCCTTTCGCTAGGCTGCCACCATGGTATCCCAAGCCCGGCACACAGGGACGTTCCTTTTCCTCCGGCACTCCGGGACACTCCTTTGCATCCCACCCCGCCCCACCGCAATTGAGGTGGGGCGGGGTGGATGGCGGGGTAGCTAAAAGAGCCCCGTCCCAAATTAGCTACTCTATGTCCATGCTGGCGATTAGGTTGATGTTGGTGTCTAGGAGGTTCTCCAGCACGACGTCTCCCATGCGGATGGGGGCGTTGACGACTAGGCCTCGGATGAGGATCATGGCTTGGGCGTGGAGTTCTAGCGGGATGGCTTCGGCCGTGCGGACGGGGAGTAGGGCTTCGTCGCCGCCGGAGACGGCCACGGTCGTCGTGAGCACGCGCATGGGGCAGGTGAGCTCCTGATGTGCGAACTTATCGCCGCGCGGGCAGCTGTTGCCGGTTACGGAGCGCACTTCCACCACGGCGCCATTGGCGTCGCGCTCCACCTTTACGGTCAGAAGGCATTCGGATGGGCAGGTCGTGCAGTTGAACTGCAGCGTTTCGATTGCGTTATCGCTCATAGTCTATGCCTCCTCGACGGGATCGACGGATAGGACCATCTCGCTGGCACCCAGGTCGAGCGCTTGTTTGATGACCTTTGCCGGCAGCGGGAAGCTTTCCATAACGCTCGGCTTAAACGCGCGGACCTTGCCTGCAAGCAGTTCCTCGTCGCCTGCCAGAATACGCACGCGGGCGGCGTCGACCGGTCGGCGCACGCGGAAGTTGAGCTTGGTGAGTGCCACAGCTGTAATGCGTCCCGGCAGCGCGTATCCCGCGTTGCCGGCAGGGGAGACCGTGAGCTCGCAGCCCGTGTCCGCGACCGCGTCCGTCTCGGCTCCGCCACCCAGCGCCCACGTCGCTGCAGCTGCGCCAGCCCTCTCGGACTCGGTCGTCACGTTGTCGGCCAGGTCGTGCACGTGCAGCACGTTTCCGCACGCAAAGATGCCCGGCACGCTTGTCTGCAGGCTCTGGTCCACCACGGCGCCACGCGTGCGCGGGTCAAGCTCAACGCCCGCCCCCACCGAAAGCTCGTTCTCGGGAATCAGGCCCACCGAAAGCAGCAGCGTCTCGCACGGAACAACGCGCTCGGTCCCCGGAATGGGCGCCAGATGCTCGTCGACCCGGCTTACCTCGACGGCCTCCACACGGTCGTGCCCGATCACGCGTGTGACGGTGGTAGACAGGTGTAGCGGAATTCCAAAGTCGTCCAGGCAGTTCTTGACGTTGCGGCGCAGGCCGTTAGCGTACGGCATGAGTTCGTATACGCCCTCGACCGAAATCCCCTCGAGCGTGCAGCGACGTGCCATGATCAGCCCGATATCGCCCGAACCCAAAATGACGGCGCGCGAGCCGGGTTTGAGGTTCTCGATATTGATGTATCGCTGCGCCAGACCGGCCGTAAACACGCCGGCGGGACGACTGCCGGGGATCTTGATCTCGCTGCGGGTACGCTCACGGCAACCCATGGCAAGGACGACCGCGCGTCCGGTGAGCCGTAGCATGCCGGCGGGGTTCATGAGCGTGACGGTATGGACCGCGGTGTCTTCCGTAGGCTCGCCTGAATCAATCCCAAGCACCATGCTGCTCAGAAACAGCACAATGTCGGTTGCGTGCACCTGGTCGATAAAGCGCTGCGCGTACTCGGGACCGGTAAGCTCCTGTTTAAAGTGCGACAGGCCAAAGCCGGGGTGGATGCACTGGCGCAGGATGCCGCCCAGATGCTGCTCGCGCTCCACGATGGCCACGCGTGCTCCGGCCTTATGCGCGGCCATCGCGGCAGCCATGCCGGCGGGGCCTCCTCCGATGACGACCACGTCGAAGGCCTGCGTTTGCACGGGCGCTGAGGCTCCGACCTCTGCGGTTCGAGCCTCCGCGCGTTCGTCGCGCATATCAAACGTCGCCATCCTAGCGTACCCCCTTCAGCGGTCCCTGGACCAGCCAAGATCCGACATCCTCCAACAACACCTCGCTGGGGTCGCAGCCCAGTTCGCGCGCCAGGATCGCTACCACGCGGCTCTGGCAAAAGCCGCTCTGGCACCGACCCATGCCGGCGCGGCAGCGGCGCTTGACGCCCTCGACCGAAACCGCGCCCGGGTGGCGTCGGATCGCGGCAACAATCTCGGCCTCGGGCACCGTTTCGCAGCGGCAGACGATCTGTCTCTTATA
>DXLR01000137.1:0-13021 GCA_019414625.1 Collinsella sp. | reverse complement strand
GCCGATTCGTCGGCCATGGTCACCATGACAAAGATCATCGACAGCTGCATCAGGCTCATGAGAATCTGGAAACCATAGGTAAAGGTCGAGGAGAGCTGGCCCACGTCGAACAGCGTGCCCTGGCTTGTGATGATGAGCTTGGAGCCCAGGTAGATGATGACGACAAACGCGCCGTTGACGCAGATGTTCATCATGGGGTTGTTAAAGGCGAGCAGCTTCTCGGCGCGGGTGAAGTCCATCTGGACGTCGCGCGCGGCGGCCGCGAACTTCTCCTTCTCAAAGTCTTCGCGCACGTAGCTCTTAACCACGCGCATGCCGGTGACGTTTTCCTCAACGGACTCGTTAAGGGCATCGTACTTGTGGAACACACGCGAGAAGATGGGGCGCACCTTAAAGATGATAAAGAACAGTCCAAAGCCCAGCAGCGGAATGATGACCAGGTAGACCATGGCGACGCTGCCGCCCATGATAAACGCCATGGTAAAGGCGAAGATCAATACCAGCGGCGCGCGCACGGCGATACGGATGATCATCATAAAGGCCTGCTGCACGTTGTTGATATCGGTGGTCAGGCGCGTGACGAGCGATGAGCTCGAGAACTCATCGATGTTGGCAAAGCTGAACGTCTGGATTTTGTAGAACAGGTCGTGACGCAGGTTCTTGGCGAAGCCGCAGCTCGCATGGCTGCAGGTGATGCCTGCCGCGGCGCCAAAAGCAAGCGATGTCAGCGCGATGAGCACCAAAAGGCCCGCGGTGGGAAGCATCTCGGCTACGGTGGCGCCGTCTTTGATGGCGTCGATCAGGTTGGCGGTGATAAATGGAATCAGCATCTCGCAGAGCACCTCGCCAAGCACGAGCAACGGCGTGGCAACGGTGACTTTCATATAGTCGCGGATGCTGCCCATGAGGGTTTTAATCATCCAGTTCCTCCCAGGTTACACGGATTTTCTCGAGCATTTCGGCGAGCCGCTCGCGCTCGTCGTGGGTGAGGGCACTAAAGGCTTGCTCTCTAAAGCGAATGCGGGCCGCCTGGTCGATGCGGGCGTTTTCCCGGCCGGTTTCGGTCAGGCGAATGGTGAGCTGCCGTCGATCCTTGGGGTTACGGCTGCGCTCGATGAGGCCGTTGAGCTCGAGCTTGGACAGGATCTCGGAAAGCGATCCCGGCTTGAGGTCAAAGTGCATGCCGAGCTCCTGCTGCGACATCTCGCCGCCGGGTTGCTTGGCCAGCAGGCAGATGATGGGCGCCTTGCCGGATACGCCTCCGCCATGAAAATGCATGTAATGGCCGCAAAAGCCCAGGCCATTGAGGATGCGCTTGGCAAGCTTATCCTGCTCGCTCATCGCGGGCGGCTGGTCTGCCGGCTGCGAGGGGTCGCCGCCGGGTTCGTGCGGATAGACGAGTGGTTCAACACACATGTCGCTGCATTGCTCCTTTCTTTAGTTAGGTAGAGGGATTGTTTTGTACCTAAGTGATTCTAGAGGTACCTAACTGATTGTCAAGGTACCGAATTGATTTTGAGACACTGATGGGACGCCGGTACCGGGGGAAACCGGGGCAGTCTTCGCGTCGTAGATTTGGCGGGCCGCTGCATATCCCAGGGCTTTCGATATGCTCATCGAGGGGGCAAGACTGGCAGTTGCCGGTTTCGCCCCCTTGGCTTTTAGAGATTTAGAGCGGCTCGTCGCCGGTTCGGAGGATAGCGAGGTATGGCTCATATGAAAACGTGCGATATCGCTTCCTGCTCGTGTCGCGTTGGACAAGAATGCCCCAATCGGTAAATTGGGATATAAGGTTGTTTGCGCTTGATCTGCTAATCGGCATTCGTTCAGAGACAAAGGCGGTGTCGACGATCGGATTGCCCTCGAGAAGGTCGAGCAGCATAAGGGCGTTCGTTGTAGCCCTTCCCGCCTTTTCGCGAATCAGCCTTTCGGTTTCCGAATGGAGGTCGACGAGCTTTCGCATCGAATCCCGCGCCTCGCGTGCGCTCGCAAGCAAGCAGGTGCTGAAAAACGAAACCCATCCCTCGAAATCACCTGTCTGCCTTACGCGCATGAGCCAATCGTAGTATTCGCTCCTGTGTCGTTTGAGTTCATACGAGGGATAGATGACCGGTTTAGTGAGCGCCCCATCATGTATGAGCGAAAGGAGGATGAGCAGACGCCCGAGGCGTCCGTTGCCGTCGAGGAACGGATGCGTGGTTTCAAACTGGTAGTGCACCAAAGCAGCCTTGATGACCGGGTCGATGTCGTCACGCTCATTGATGAAAAGCTCGAGGTCGCCAAGCGCCTCCTTCATATCCTCCGTGTTGGGAGGAACATACGGGGCCTCATTGAGCGTGCAGCCGTTTGGTCCGACCCAGTTCTGGGTCGTCCTGAACTGGCCCGGCGTCTTGTCGGAGCCTCTGCCATTTCCGAGCAACGTGGCATGAACGGTCTTGAGCAACCTCATGCAGAGCGGCAATTCCTCCATGAGTTCAGTTGCCTGCTGCACCGCCCGAGTGTAGTTGACGACGTCGGTTAGGTCCCGGCTCGCATTGGATTCGTTTGACGGGTCAAGAACATCATCGAACGTACATTGCGTACCTTCGATTTGGGAGGATAAGAGCGCTTCCTTGCGAACGTACATGGAAAGGTACATGTCAATGTTCGGAACAAAGCGAGACATGCCCTCAACCTCGCCGAGTGCGGCGCGGCAATCGGAGACAAGTCGCATGGAATCAGCGGATAAATCGAGTGGAAAGAACGTATCCATGTTGGCGGGTCTAAACGAGTCGTAGGCGAGGGTTCCCGAAAGGTTATGTCTGACGTTTCCCTGTCGTCCAGGTGTTATGGGTACGAGCATCGTTAATGTCCTAAGAACAAATTAAAGCCAAAACTTGTTCTTAGAATCTTATAGCGACTTCTAAGGCCAAATTTCTGGAATTAGAGGCGTCAGAAAAAATCTAAGAACAAAATAGCGTCCAAACTTGGTCTTACATCCGAGGACAAGACTTAGATTGCGCTGCGCTACACTTAGTCGCACTGTGGCGCTGCCGCGCCGCGCCCGAAACAAGGGAGACCCTCATGAAGAACACTCAGCTGCTGCTGATTAACGATATGTGCGGCTACGGCAAGGTCGCGCTTTCCGCCATGCTGCCAGTGCTGTCGCACATGGGCTACCGTATCCATAACCTGCCGACGGCGCTCGTTTCCGACACGCTCAACTACCCCAAGTTCTACATCCACGACACCACCGAGTACGTGCGCCAAAGCCTCGCTATCTGGGAGGAGCTCGGCTTTGAGTTCGACGCCATCTCGACCGGCTTTATCGTGACCGAGGAAGAGACGCGCATCATCTCGGACTTTTGCCACCGCCGCGCGCAAAAGGGTACCAAGGTGTTCGTCGACCCCATCATGGGCGACAACGGCAAGCTCTATGCCGGTGTGCCCGAGTCCACGATTGGCCTCATGCGCAGCCTGCTCGAGTGCGCCGACTACGCGGTTCCCAACTACACCGAGGCCTGTCTGCTCACCGATACGCCTATTGCAGAGCAGATCACGCCCGATGAGGCCCGCGCCCTTGTGGACGCCGTGCGCAAGCTGGGTGCCAAGTCGGTGGTCATTACGAGTGCCGTGGTCAATGGCACGAACGCGGTTATCGGTTACGACCATGTGGCGGGGGAGTACTTCACGATTCCCTTCGACCTGATCCCGGTCTACTTCCCGGGCACGGGCGATACGTTCTCGGCGGTGCTCGTCGGCCGCGTTATGGCCGGTTGGAGCCTGCAACGCGCAACGAGCGATGCCATGCGCGTGGTGGCCGAGCTTATCGAGCGCAATGCCGAGCAAGAGGACAAGTCGGCCGGCCTTCCCATCGAGGCCTGTCTGGATGTGATTGACCATGAGTAGCGCGGGCGAGGGTGACGTCAAGCCTGCGGGCGAGAACAAGCCGCTCGGTGCGCCGCGTGGTAAACGTCCGCGTATCCGCATAAGCTGCGTGGACCAGCTGGGGACGTGCCGCTGCCACCACGGTCATAAGCCGGGCGACGTCTTTGACTTTGACCGAGACCGCGGCAAGATGTGCGCCATGGCCTGCCATGTGGGCTTTCCCTATATCGATATCCTGCGCTATGGCGGAACGGTGCCCGGCAACGAGCCCGGTACGGCAAAGTTCTGCTGCCCCGAGGTCGATACGTTAAACGTCTGGCTCGCCGAAATCGTCGACGACTAGCCAACCGGCCAAATGTGACAAAGGGACAGCCCCTTTGTCACCTTGTGGTTGCTGGCGAGTAACCGAGCGAGGATTATCTCCCGTCGAAATATCGAGCGTGGATTTTCTCCCGTTTTGGGCGCAATTTCGCGCTCAAAGTGGGAGATAGTCCTCGCTCGATTTGTATGCGAGAATCCCGACCTCACTTATGCCCATGCTTAGGCGCACGCGTCGTTGTTCTGTATGCGAGTAAGGTCAAATTTCTGCATTTCATCCGATTCAGGCGCTAAAAATCTCTACATTTCATCGATAATAGTCGATATAAATATCTGCATTTCATTTATCGAGGCGATGGGAGAGCTTATGTTGCGCAGGAAAATCGCTGATGAGCTTGATTGTTGGCAGAGATCAATTGAACGAAAGGCGTTGTTCGTCACGGGTTTTCGCCAAATCGGTAAGAGCTACTCGATTCGCGAGTTCGGTAAGTCAAACTACGCAACCTATATCGAGCTCAATCTCGCGGAAAACCGCCAGGCAAAAGACGCCCTTCTCGGGGCGAGGGATGCTGATGACTTCATCAGCAGGGTGACGCTTCTCACGGGCAAGTCGATAGCGCCGGGCAAAACTCTCGTATTTATCGATGAGGTGCAGGAGGCGCCGGACATCATGACGATGGCCAAGTTCCTTGTCGAGGACGGCCGTTGTCGCTGGGCATTCTCGGGGTCCATGCTTGGGACCCAATTCAAGGGCGTCAGGTCCTATCCTGTGGGGTACGTCCATGAGCTCAGGATGTTCCCGCTGGATTTTGAGGAGTTCAGCTGGGCGATTGGGGTGAGCGAAGAGGCGAGGCGCTCGATTCGCGATGCGTGCCGCAACGAGACGCCGGTTCCTGGTTATATTCACGACGCAATGATGGCAAACTTCAGGACCTATACCGTTGTCGGCGGAATGCCAGAGGTCGTGCAGCGTTTCCTTGACACGCGGGGCGACCTTGCCTCTGTTCGTCAGCTACAATCAGAGCTCAACGAACAGTACCGGCGGGATATCTCTAAGTATGCAAGCGGGCGAGCCCTTCAGGTGCAGAGCATTTACGATCAACTCCCTATTATGCTCGAGGGCGAAAACAAACGCTTCGTGCTCAATTCCATTGACCCCAAGGCGCATTACGACAAGTACCAGCGAGATTTTGTCTGGCTTGTCGATGCCGGCGTTGCTCTCAAGGCCGATATCGTAACCGAGCCAAAATCGCCCCTGCTCAAGACGGCGCGGCCATCGCAGTTCAAGCTATATCAATCGGATACGGGTATGTTGATGGCGCGCTACCCCGTTGGAGTCGCCCAGGCGGCGTATCTTGATAGCAAGGAGCCCAATCTGGGCGGCATTTACGAAAACGTGGTGGCCCAGCAGCTGGCTGCCCAGAATCGCCAGCTTTACTACTATCAGACGAAAAAGCGCGGCGAAGTGGACTTTGTGGTCGACGGACCGGATGGGACGGCTGTCCCGATCGAGGTTAAATCGGGCTCCTATTACCACGCGCACGCTGCGCTCGGTCATGTGCTTGATACGGCCGAATATGGCGTAAGGCTCGGGATTGTTTTCTCGAGAGGCAACGTTGAGCGCAACGGAGCTGTTCTTTATTTGCCGCTATATGCGACCTGGGTCCTTTCGGATGTTTTGGGTGACTCTCGTGCCGAGGGGATAAAGCTGGAGGCCAAACCCGTCTAGGGCCAGTTCCGAATGCCCGGCAACGAGCCCGGTACGGCCAAGTTCTGCTGCCCCGAGGTCGATACGTTAAACGTCTGGCTCGCCGAGACCGTCAACGAGTAATCGAGCGAGGATTTTCTCCCGCCGAAATATCGAGCGTGGATTATCTCCCGTTTTAAGCGCGCTTGAACGCTCAAAGTGGGAGAAAAACCACGCTCGATTTAAATGCGGGAGATAATCCTCGCTCGCTGCATGTCGATGGTGCGGTTCGTGTGCTCGCGAGCCTACAGTTGTTCGAGCATAGCGGTGCAGCCGTCGAGTACGTCGCGGTAGGTGGCATCGAAGTTGCCGGTGTACCAGGGATCGGCCACGTCGCCGGGGCGCTCGGTCCAATCGAGCAAGCGCGTAATCTTGTCGTCGGGGTCGTCGCCAAAGATGCGACGCAGGTCGCGCGCGTTCTCAGCATCCATATAGACAATGTGATCCCAGTCGCCATACTCCGCGCGACGCACCTGGCGCGCGCGGTGGGCAACGACGGGAATCCCGACTTTGCGCAACTTGGCAACGGTGCCGTGATGCGGCGGGTTGCCAATCTCCTCGGTCGAGGTCGCTGCGGAATCGATGACAAACTCGCCCTCGCGCCCAGCGCGGCGCACGAGCTCGGTAAGCACCGACTCAGCCATCGTCGAGCGGCAGATGTTTCCATGACAGATAAACAGTACACGTTGCATAGAACGATACCTTTCATATAGAAGGCTGCTAAAGAGTCGAAGCCGGGCGCATGCAGAGTTTTATTTCTTGGCCAGTTTGAAATAGCGCTCAAATATCAACTCAAATACGTAATAGAACATCAATCGACTGTCGAGGTCCATGCTGCCCAAGCGAATTTCTTTTTGCACGGTGTAGATAGGGTAGTCGGCTAGTTTCGAGAGAGAATTTCGAGAAAAGCCGGTGAGTGTGACGACCTTGCATCCGCGCGTTTTGACTATCGATGTAGCGTCAATAGACACCTGCGTCTCGCCGCTTACGGAAACGCTGAAGACCAGGTCGTTTTTGCCAAGCAGTTCTGCGTAGTGCCTCATGACGTGGCGTTCACTGAGCGTATCGGTATTCTTGCCCATTATTTTGAGCTTTTCAGCCATCTCGAGGCACGGGTACTTCGAAAAGCCCGAGCAAAAGAACACGATATGCGAGGCGTCCTGGATAAGGCTTACAACCGAGTCGATGACCCGGTCGTTAATCAGATCTTTGGTCTGTACGAGCTGGGTATCAAGAGGAAGCGCCTCGATAGTGAATCGATTGCGGTCGAGCGAGGCGGAATACGATTGTTTGAGCTCCGTAAACCCCGAGAAGCCAAGCTTGTGGGCAAGCCTGACGATTGTATTGGGAGCGACGAAGAACCGTTCGGCAATGCTCTTAAGCGTAACATCGTCAATATCATCCCGCAGCTCGATGATGTAGCGCATGATCTCGCTTTCGAGATCGTTGAGCTTGCTTTCGCCAGCCGGTGCTGCGGCTTTTGGCTGCAATTGCGCTACCCGCGACGACGCTCCCAGCGAGCCAACTTAATCGTCGCCAGTGTGAGTGCCCAGGCTACAAGCGAGAACGCAGCGCCCACGGCGCCTACGTAGGAAATGCCAACTCCACTTACCACGGCGCCGCCCATTGCGGTGCCAAACGAGATGCCGACGTTAAACGCCATGGGCTCAACCGAACTTGCGAGCACCATCGACTTGGGATGGCGGCTGCGCGCCACGTCCATAAAGTGTGTGATGCACGACACCGAGAACAGGTACATGAGCATCGCCAAGCTAAAGACAAAGACCAGCGCGAGCGGCATGGTGCCGCCCACAGCAAACAACCCGAGTAACGCCGCAGCCTGCAGCACAAACGTCACAAGCAGTGCCCTCATGCCAAAGCGCGCATCAATCCATCCGCCCAGGATGTTCGAGATCAGGCAGAACGCGCCGTAGGCCATGAGCGTGGTGCTGGCTTCGACCGTGCCCATGCCCAGCACCTGCTCCAGATAGGGCGTCACATAGCCGTAAAACACATAGACCGATCCCACGCCAAACAAGAAGATGAGCATGCCGGTGATGATACTCGGTTCGCGCAGCAGGCCCGCCTGTTCGCGGAAGGTGGCGGGTTCGTCGGTCTGTCCGGCGCGCGGCATAAACACCACGAGCGCGGCGCAGATCAGAACGGCAAAGGCCAGCGTGCCGTACATGGCAACGTGCCAGTCGAGCGTGTCGGCCACAAACTTGCCGATCGAAGTGACAAAGACCATTGCTACGGAAAACGCACCATATACCACCGAGATGGCAAGCGAAGTTTGCTGCGGGGACAGCAGCTCGGGGATGTACGTCACGCCCACGGCGAGCAGTGCGCCCGAGACGGATCCCAGGACAATGCGCGAGATAAACAGTACCTGGAAGTTGGGCGCCAACGCCATGACCAGATTGCCGAGCACAAAGATAATGCTGTAGCACACGAGCAGCTGGTAACGACGGAAGCGCCCCGTGCTGAGCGCAAGAACCGGCGTAGCGATGGCGTAGACGAGTGCGAACACGCTGATGAGCTGGCCCGCAGTGGCAAGCGGTATGCCGAGTTCCGTCGCCAAGTCGCTTTCGATACCGATGACCACGAACTCGGAGCAGCCGAGCGAGAATCCCAACAGCACGAGCAGCGCCAGGCAGAGCTTGGTGCGCGCGGGGGAGAGCGCGGCGGCGGTTGACTTACTTTTAGGCGTGGTTGCGGCGGTCAAGGTTGTCACTCCAATGTCGCATGAATAAGCGGGATTCAATCCCTGCAACTCTAACAGAATGTGTCAGGTGCCTGCCCCCTTTGTCGCAGGCTGCGCTTGCCTGTATAGTCGCAATACAGGCGAAGATGGTCTCAGGTACATCGCGGGCGACAGGAGATCCCATGGGTATGCACACGACAAAGGTTGCAGTGGGCGAGGGCAAGTTTGCGCTCGAGGCCCAGCTGACGGTGACGCCGCGAGGCATGGCGGTGTACGCCTGCTCGCCGGAGTTCGCGCACCTGGGCGCTACGGCGCAGGCCATTCCGCGCCCCGAGCCCGGCCGTACGGCGACGGTGAGCATCCTGGCCGTTCCGTGCCATCGAGATGAGATCCCGGCGCACGATATCGCGGCGGCGCTGGCCACGCGCTTTGATGTGCCGGTCGTTGCAAGCACGGGTTTTCATGTTGAGCAGGCGAGCGGGGACGACCTGCAGCATGTGCTCGATACCACCAAGGAGCTCATCGCCGCGCTCGAGGAGGCCGCAGCCCGCATTCTGCGCGCCGGCTGGGATGAAGGCGGCGCAGGCGCCGAGGTCGTGGCGGTCGATGCCGCGACCGGCGAGGCGCTTGGCCCCGTCGACCGCATCGAGGCCCATACCGGCGAGGGAATCCTGCATCAGGCATTTCTGACGCTTCTGGTCGAGGGCCAGGGCGAAGACGCGCGCCTGCTGCTCTGTCGTCGCAGTCCGCTCAAACGCCTGTGGGGCGGGGTGCTGGCCGATAGCTGTGCCGGCCATCCGCTCCCCGGGGAAGACGTCGCGGCCGCCACGGCACGTCGCATCAACGAAGAGCTCGGCATCACGCGCGAGCCCGATCAGCTCAAGCACCTCGGACACGTGGTGTACCGCGAGGACCACGGCGACGGCCGCTGCGAGTGCGAATGGTGCGCGGTCTACCTTGCCCATGTTGAGCCGGGCGAGCTGCATATCAACCAAGAGGAGATCTCGGAAGTGCGCCGCGTGGCCCCGTTCGAGCTTAAAGGCTACCTGCAGGGTCACCCCGAGCAGCTGGCCCCCTGGCTCCGCGAGGCCCTCGGCGACCCATCCATCCGTACGGATCTCGCTATGTGAAACAAAAGACAGTCCCTTTGCCACATCCAAATCGTCACAACATTCGATGAAAATCTCGAAATCGAGGAAAAGCGTCGAATGTTGTGACGGTTTTTGCCCAGAGGATCGCTTCTCATCCAAAAATCCCGCTTGACTGTATTGCCACAACACAGCGCAACGTAAGGGGTGTCCGATAACGGGCGCCCCTTTTTAAGTGGCAACGTGGCCGCGAATCCGGAGCGCCCCCAACAAGAAAGGTGGGGAGATGGAAGCGGAAAAGAAGGCGTTTAAGATCACCAAGCGCGAAATTGGCTTTGTGCTGGGTATCGTTGTCTTTTTGCTGGTGAAGTTTCTTCCTTTGGCGGAGCTGAGCCCGACGGTCGAGCTCACGGTCGGCGCTCAGACCTGTCTGGCACTGACGCTCGCCACGGTGGTGTTCTGGGCATGTGGCGTGGCGCAGCCGGGCTTTGTGGGCCTGCTCTACTGCGCGCTGCTCGTTCTGTTCAAGGTGTGCGTGGACGACACGGGCGCCGCGAGCATCTCGGCGACAGTCGCCTCCACGTTTAGCTCGTGGACCAAAGCCACCATGTGGCTCGTCATTGGTGCCTACCTCATCGCCAGCGCGGTCAAGGAGTCGGGCCTGGGCGAGCGCATCGCCTATGCGTTTATGCTCAAGTTCGTGCGCGACGCCAAGTCGCTCATCATCTCGATCTTCGCGCTCACCTTTGTGCTGTCGCTGCTGATCCCGCATCCGTTCCCCCGCGCTTTCCTCATCCTCGCCGTCGTCTCGGTCATCGCCGAGTCCGCCGGCTACGGTGACGACGACCACGGCAAGCTCGGCTTCCTTGTGTTTGCCGCTGCCGCTCCGGGCTCCATGTTCTTCCTGACGGGCGATTCCACACTCAACCCGCTCGTTGCGCAGTACAGCGCCGAGGCCGGCGGCATGAGCCCGTCCTTTATCGACTGGTTCCTCTACATGAGCGTGCCCATGCTGGTTGCGCTGCTGTGCACCCTGTTCCTGGGTCTCTTCCTCTTTAAGCCCAGCAAGGAGCTCGTCTACGATCGCGAGCAGATCGTGGCCAAGCAGGCCGCGCTCGGCAAGCTCTCCGTCAAGGAGATTCGCACCATCGTGTGGCTTGTCATCGCCATTGCGCTGTGGCTCACCGTCTCGGGCGATTACATCGGCTGGGTCACCCTGGCCATCGGCGTCTCTCTTGCCATGCCCATCATCGGCGAGGTCCTCACCCCCGCCAGCTGGAATGCCGTCGACATCAAGTCCCTCATGTTCCTGACGGCTGCTATGGCCGTGGGTTCCGTGGGCGGTGCCACCGGCATGAACGCCTGGATCGCCGATGTCGTGCTTCCCAGCTCCGTACCCGAGAACATCTTCCTGTTCGCCCTGCTCGTCGCCGCGCTCTCCATGATCATCCACATGTTCATGGGCTCGGTCATGGCCGTGCTCGGTGTGTGCGTGCCGGCGTTCATCAGCTTCGCGGCCGGCTCCAGCGTAAGCCCGCTCGCCGTGGCGCTCATCGTCTTCACGTCCATCAACATCCACTACATTCTGCCGTTCCACAACCTGCCGATCCTTATCGGCGAGGGCAAGGACGCCGGCGGCTACACCTCCAAAGAGGCTATGCGCATGGGCATTCCCCTCACTGTGGTCGTCTTTATCGTCGTGCTGGTCGAGGCCGCCTGGTTCCACCTCTTTGGCCTGATGTAAGCGGTCGAGCGCTTGGGCTGTAAGCAGCCGAGTGCTCGAACTGCGAGTGGCCGAGCGTCCCATCTATGAGCGCCGCGGCCCCACTACGTTACCCAGCCCGGCGGCATCCTCGCCGCCGGGCACTCTCCCGAAAGGAGCATGCTATGTCCACTACCGATGCTTCCCAGATCCACGACCTGCGCTCCGCGCTCGACTTTTTGCGCGAGATGCCGGGCCAGCTGCTCGAGACCGACACCCAGGTCGATCCGGATGCCGAGGTCTCGGGTGTCTATCGCCACGTCGGTGCCGGCGGCACTGTTATGCGTCCGACCAAAGAGGGTCCGGCGATGGTCTTCAACAACGTCAGGGGCTTTGACGATGCCAAGGTCTGCATCGGCATGCTTGCCAGCCGCAAGCGCGTTGCCGCCCTGCTCGACCTGGACGAGGAGCACCTGGGCCTCGAGATCGGTAAGCGCTTCGAGAACCTGATCGCGCCCGAGCAGATCGCCGAGGGCAAGCATGTCGACTGCCAGGAGGTCGTGTACAAGGCGACCGACGAGGGCTTTGACCTGCGCAAGATCGTCCCCGCTCCCACCAACACGCCCGTCGACGGCGGCCCCTACATCACCATGGGCCTCGCCTACGGCACGAGCCCCGACGGCTCCCAGTCCGACGTGACCATCCACCGCTTCTCCTGCGTCGACAAGGACAAGCTCGCCATGTGGATCACTCCGGGTAGCCGTCACCTGGGCGCGTTCTTTGACGAGTACTGCCAGCGCGGCGAGGACATGCCCATCTCCATCTCCATCGGCCTGGACCCCGCCGTGTACATGTGCTGTGGCTTCGAGGCGCCCACCACGCCGCTCGGCTTCAACGAGCTGCAGATCGCCGGCGCCCTGCGCGGCCACGCCGTCGAGCTTGCCGACTGCGTCACCGTTCCGCAGAAGTGCATTGCCAATGCCGAGTACGTGCTCGAGGGCTACCTCATGCACGACGAGACCATCAACGAGGACGTCAACGGCCACGGCTACGCCATGCCCGAGTTCCCCGGCTACACCGGCGGCGCCAAGGTCTGCCCGGTGATCAAGATCACCGCCGTCACCACGCGCGTCAATCCCATCATGGAGAGCTGCATCGGCCCTTCGCACGAGCACGTTTCCATGGCCGGCATCCCCACCGAGGCCTCCATCTACAAGATGGTCGAGACCGCCATCCCGGGCCGCCTGCTCAACGTCCACGCTGCCCCCTGCGGCGGCGGCAAGTTCGTTGCCATCATGCAGTTTAAGAAGTCGAGCAAAAATGACGAGGGCCGTCAGCGCAACGCCGCCATGCTCGCCTTCTCGGCATTCTCCGAGCTCAAGCATGTGATCTTGGTTGACGAGGATGTCGATATCTTCGATATGAGCGACGTGATGTGGGCCATGACCACGCGCTTCCAGGCCGACGTGGACCTCATCACCATCCCCGGCTGCCACTGCCACGTGCTCGACCCGTCCAACGATCCCGCGTTCGACCCCACGATTCGCGAGCATGGCATCGCCTGCAAGGCCATCTTCGACTGCACGGTCCCGTTC
>DXLR01000136.1:0-4342 GCA_019414625.1 Collinsella sp. | reverse complement strand
ATGATTGGTTGTTGAGCGTTGGTCAAAATGGTTGTTTTTACAGTAGCGCTAACAGGTGCTCGCCTACTACGTCGACGCGGTCAGGCGGGCGGCGGAGGAGAAGGCGAGGCTCGAGGGGCTCGTCGAGGGCGAGGCCCGCAAGCCCAGGTGGAGGAGGAGGGTCGACTCCCTCCGCTGCCTCAAGGGCGTCGACACCGCGACCGCCGCCGACCTCGTGTTCGAGGCCGGCGAGTTCTCCAGGTTCAGGAACGCCCGCTCGTTCGCCGCGTGGGTCGGCCTGACGCCCTCCGAGCATTCCAGCGGGGAGAGCGACCGAAGGGGCGCGATCACCAAGGCCGGCAACAAGCACCTGAGGAAGACGCTGGTCGAGGCCGCGTGGCACTACCTGACGTGCTCGGGGCGGCCGAAGGACCTCGCCAAGGGCCAGGCCCCGGACCGGGGCGCCCGGAGGCATGCCGCCAAGGGCGTGCGGAGGCTGGTCGAGAGGCGCGGGGCCCTGCTCGCGCGCGGGGTCCACAACAACAAAGCGAACGTCGCCACGGCGCGCGAGCTCGCCTGCTGGGTGTGGGCGGTCGGCCTCATGGCCGAGGAGGCGTAGGGGGGCGGTCCCCCGCACATAAGCCAGTCACCCCGGAAGCGGTTCGATCCGAAGCCGTTGAGGCGAACCTCAGGTCCCTTTTCTGCGAGCGCCCAGGGCGCCACACGCGTGCACAGACTGTCGGTTCGACGTAGAAGCCTCAGCCGTAGCAACGGATTGCCCAGCGAGAGATCGCCACGGGCGGATATTAAACTGCAAAGACGAGCGTCGGTAAGACACGCCGAGGTCGCCGCGGACGGGTTGATATAGGGAGAGGGCCTGACCCCATATCGTTGGGGCCAGGCCCGATTTTGCCTCTTGACAATGTCCTGCTCATATTAAAAGGAACGTCCCTAAGTGCCGACAGTTAGGGACAGTTAGGGACGTTCCTTTTGTGCCGGCATTCGGGGACACTCCTTGCGGATTTGCGAGCAGTTTGCGCGTTTGTCGACGTAAGGATGTTCATTTGTCGACTTCTTGGGCTGTGGTCACCTGTTGTTTCTGTGGTGGCTGCAGGCAGCTGGCTCAAAAGGGCGGGTTGGCCGTCTATGTTTGCCTGCGGTTTTGTTGCGGTGCACATTTTCGGTCAAGCTTTTCGTCAAGTGTTTGGTCAGCATCTGGTTTGCAGTCGGAGGCCTATTTTGCCCGCGCTGGTCGTGGCTGCCCACCCTCCTCGTAAGCTCAAATTGAGGTCCATCAGTTTGAGGAGGATGCCATGACTGACCACGCTTTTGACCGAGCAGAGCTGGCTGAAGCCGTCGGCAACGATATTGCCGACATGGCTCACTTTTGGATGCTGCGGAAGTTTCAATTCCTGGAGCCGGCACGCGAACAGTTCGAGATTATCGTCGACCCGTGGCTCAGCTATTGCGAGGAACCTTCTCAAAACGAAATCATGGCCTACAACATGGCGTTTACCGATTGGCTGCTCTTCGAGCGCTCCTATCGCCATGGCAAAACGCTGCTCGAGCTATATGTTGATGAGCCGCCGGCATCGCTTTCGCCTGCCTCGCTCAAGCGGCTCGAGCAGGTACGCGACACGCAGTATTTCTCGCGCTTTGGCATTTTGGACAAGAATCCTGCGTCCGGCATGGTCGTGCTGAAGGACACACGCACCGACCGTCGCTTTGACGTCTACGACCCACATATCGTGCAAAAGGAGCATTGGAACGACGGCGCGATCGCGGTGCGCCTCGCCTGCGTCGACGATGTCTGGCTGGCGACGGGACAGTTCTATCTGTATGATATCGCGCGCCTGAGTGACACGGCGGTCGATGGGCCGGGTGCGGTGCATCCGGAGGACATGCAGGATGGCTTTGACACCTCGTGCATCAGCTTCTTTTTGCGCCTGATCCGCGACATCATGGGCGCCCAGGGGCGGTACGTGAAGTCGCTCAACATCTACGAGCAGGAGTGGGAGTAGGGGATGGACCTGGCGTTGTCCTGCCTTGCCTTCTGTCTTTATGTCTCGATCTGTAACGTTTAGGGACAAAAAACCGGTCTACCTGTTACAGATCGAGACGTTTGGCACCTGGTTGGGGGGAATGTCTCAATCTGTAACATCTAACGGCCAAAAATCGGTCTTCCTGTTACAGATCAAGACATTTGTCAGCGGAGGCAACGGTGACGATGGTCCAGTTGCCCGATGTGGTGGTGATGGAAGTGTCTAATACCGTTTTCAAACACAAGCATACGACTCGCAACACGTTGGCGCGGAATAGGATGCTTGCTAGGCTCACGAAGGCGGCTGAACAAGGCGTGCTGCTTGTGACACACGATAATGCCGAGCTCATGTGGCTGCGGCGTCATGTGGGAACCGATGATATTGCGGAGCCCGAGCCGTATCTGTTCTGTTTTCAACATGATTGGGATGCGTTGACACCGACGGAGCGAGCACTGCGGACCATCAAAGGGCTTGCGGAGTTTCATCCCGATTGGGCGTTTTGGGGCTATGACGCGGCGCTTTTGTGGGGTCTGGAGGTGCCGAATGATCTGCTTGGGCCACGATATCTTGTTAAGACAGGTTGCTCGGTGCCGCTGAGTGCAGGATGCCGGCTGTTGCGGCCGCAGGCGGCGGGTGCACTTGAACAAGTCGACGGCGTGCAGGTGACGTCGTTTTGGCGCACGGTGGAGGATTGCTTGCTACGTGCGCCGTTCTCCTACGGGTTGGCGATTGCCGATTCTGCGCTGCGGGCGAAAGGCGTATCGCGCGATGGCCTGTGCGAGCGCCTCCGCTCCGATTGCGAGGGCAGGCGCGGGTATCGCAGGGCGCAGGTGATCGCGTCGTATGCGGACGGGCTGTCCGAAAACGGCGGCGAGTCGCGGTTCCGAGCGTTCTTTATTGCGTACGGCTTTCCGGTTCCGGAGCTGCAGGTGGAGTTTCGCGACCCGCTCGATCCGAGCCAGGTGTTTCGGGTTGATTATTTCTGGAGGCTCGAGGACGGGACATGTGTCATCGGCGAGCTCGACGGGAAGGGAAAGTATACCCTGCAGGATGGTGGGGATCGGGAGTCGGTCGACCCATTCGTGGCAGAACGTCAGCGAGAGTCTCATCTGACGATGCTCGGACATAAAGTACTGAGGTTTACGTTTGATGAGCTCAAGAATCCGGGGAAGCTGGCTGAAAAGATGAGACTGGCGAACATTCCGCAGCGGGTCAATCTGGCGGAGGAATGGAGACGGCAGTGGTATGGGCGCTAAGGGGTGCAACTGACGCGGAGGTGGTTGTTCCTGCCGAGTTTGTCTCGATCTGTAACAACAAGGGACCGTTTGGCCTCGTAACTGTTACAGATTGAGACGGAAGGTTGGCTACCGCTAAAAGATCTCAATCTGTAACATCTAGAGGCCGAAAACCTGTCTAACTGTTACAGATTTAGACGTTTGACGACAGGGCTGGAGAATATCTTAATCTGTAACATCTAACGGCCAAAAACCGCTCTTACTGTTACAGATCGAGACAAAGGTTGGACGCGGTGCCGAAAGATCTCGATCTGTAACATCTGGCTGCTAAAACCCGGTCTACCTGTTACAGATTGAGATGTTTCGTCAGCACGGCCGAAGTATCGCCACGCTGTCTCCGTTTGTCCTCACATCTCTCTCGTCCCTCCGTTAACCGATATGCTCGACTTTAGGTCGCTGCATTAGGTGATAATGGACAAATGTTCAAGTTAATCGTGAGGGAGGAGCTCGATATGGCATCTGCCGATCGTTCCACGTTGTTTATCAATGCGACCATTCTGGATGGTTCGGAACATATGGAGCCGCAACCCGATATGGCCGTGACTGTTGAGCGCGGCGTCATCACCTGGATGGGGCCGAGTGCTGTGGCGCAGGCGCCTGCAGGTGCCGAGGTTATCGACCTGGGTGGTGCGTATCTTATGCCCGGTCTCATCAATATGCACGTGCACCTGTGCGGCTCGGGCAAGCCTGTCTCGGCCGGCGATGCGGGAGCGCTGATGAAGAAACTCGATAATCCCGTGGGCCGTGCCATCGTCCGCCGCATCCTCAAGGGCAGTGCCCAGCAGCAGCTGGCAAGCGGCGTGACCACGGTGCGCGGCGCGGGCGACCCGTTGTTTGCCGACATTGCCGTGCGCGACGCTATCGACGCTGGCAAGTATCAGGGTCCGCGCCTGGTAGCGCCGGGAACGGGCGTCACGGTGCCGGGCGGCCATGGCGCGGGCTTGTTCGCCCAGGTGGCCAACAGCCCCGTCGAGGCAGCCGAGCAGGTGCGAGACCTGTATGCGCGCGGCGCCGACGTCATTAAGC
>DXLR01000135.1:0-4695 GCA_019414625.1 Collinsella sp. | reverse complement strand
GGTACGGGGTCGGCTGTGTTTCGCCAGCTCATCCGGCAGGGCAAGGCGTTCTACACGGGCGTTCTGCACGAAGGGGACATCGACTGCGAGCTCGCGCGCGACCTGGCGGCGGAATGCGTGGCCGAGCGCGCCTTCGAGCCGATCGGGGATAGAACCATAGCCCGCGCCAAAGAGCTCCTCGTCCACTGCGCGCGCCTTATCGTGTGCCCCGCCGCCTTCGGCACCATAAACGCCCGCAACGCAGAGCTCGTCGAGTTCGCACGCTCGCACGGTATCGAGGTCATGCGAGCGTGCGAAGGCGCATCGGAGGATTCCCAATTGGGGTGGAAAGGATAAACTGGACTTTCTTTTAAGGATCCTCAGGCTACAGCTCCTACGCCGGCGAGGTCTACAAGGCGCCGGAGAACCTCGTAAACAGGAATTTCCACGCCGACGAGCCCAACTAGGCCTAATCCAAGCGAGATTCCAGACTCGACAGGCCATTGAGAGTCAGGTCGTTGGCGACCTCCGAGACGCGCTCGATAGGAACCGAGCCGTCAGACAGCGCCCATGTGCGATAGATTCCGATAATACCCGACAGCAAAAACGCCAGATAGTAGTCGAACATCTCGTCCTTGAGACCTTGGGGCAGCAGATCGCGCTCGGCAATCTCATGCTCGAGCGGCACGCGCAAACGCGTCATAAAATCGTCGAGCGGGATGTTTTCAATCAGCTGGCGATTGAGCACGAGGTTATTGCAAAGTGCCTCGTTGATGGTCTTAAAGAAGGTAGCCGCCGCTCCAAGGGCGCGCTCGTTGGGGTCACTGCCCATAGTGGAAAGCGTCTTTTCGACCGAGTCGACGATCATCTCGACCACATCGGCGGCGATGGCATCGAGCAGGCCGTCGACCGTGCCAAAGTGCACGTAGAAGGTCTTGCGATCGACATTTGCCTCACGCGCGATGGCACTCACGGTAATATCGGCAAGCGGTTTATCCATCAGCAGGCGCTCAAACGCAGAAAGGATGGCATTGCGGCTGCGAACGATGCGGCGGTCGAGGCGCGGTTTGCTGGTGTCCATGGACGTGTCCCTTCGGAATGTGAGCATTCATCAACAGATGAGAGTTAATCTACGTAAGAGGATTATCCCCCATCCGGCACAAAAAAGCCCGGCAACATGAAGAACGCACGACCAACTGTTACGCCTTAGGGAGCTTCTTTTTGTTCAAAGCAGCCGGGGACACACGAATGCCGTCACCTGTCTGGCGCACATAGGCCTTATGCGAGGGTTTGGCGGCCCCAGAAGCCTTCTGAGCATGCTGATTGGGATCCACGGTAACCGCATTCACAGGATGGGGCTTTGCAGGCTTAGAGGACGTCTGAGGCGATCGTCCGAGCTTGCGCATCGCGCGATCCCAGCGTGAGTGGATACTCTCGTTGTGAGCGCTCTTAAGACCCAGCAGGGGCGCGGCCAAAATCGTCGGCGCGATAAACGTAATGAGGCGCCACAGCAGATAACCGGCGGTCGACGCCGACCCAAAGAAATGACCCAGGAACAGCGCGAAGCCACCCTCGGCACCGCCGGTGCCACCGGGCAGGGGAACAGCAGAGCTCAGGAGCTGAACAAAGGCGCTCGCGGCCATGACCGAGAAAAAGTCGACTTCGTGGTGGCCAAAGGCAAGCATCAGGAAATACGGCACGAGGTAGAAAAACGCGAGCTGCAACATGGTGATGACCACCGTGAGCAGCATGGACGAAAAGTGGCCGGCTGAAAGCTTGAACTTCTCGGAGAAAGAGTAGATTTCGCCGTCGACAAACGTACGCCAGCCCTCAATCTTGGTGGCCGAGACGCCCATTCGCTCGAGCCAATTGATGATGCAGTGCGCGACGCGCGTGACGGTCTTGGGCATGAGCGCGACGGCAAAGATGCCAAGCAGAATGCAACAGTGACCGCCAAAGCTAAAGACGCACAGCAGCGTCATGTCGCCATAGCGCTCGGCGAAAAACGGCATTCGGGCAAGCAGCAGAATGGCGCCCCAGGCAACGAGGCCAAACTGATACACGATAAAGCGCGTGAACTGCGTGGCACCGGCCTCGCCGACATTTTGGCCTGCCTTGGTCAGGCGGTAGATCTGGGCGGGCGTAGAGCCCATCATCATGGGCGTCAGGTTGCCAAAGAAGATACCGCTCGCCTCGACCGAGATCAGGTCGCGAATGCCGACGGGCGAATTGGGATCGAGCCAGACGGCGATCGCATAGGCGACGATGCCAAAGAACAGGTACAGGAACATGCAAAAGCATGCAGCAACGAGCCACGGCGCCTGAACGCTCGACATGGCAGCCCAGAACTGTCCCATCTGACCGGTCACAATCAGATAAACGATATAGCCAACCAGCACGACGCCGATAAAAATGGCACCGCGGCGTGCACCCTTGTTGTCATCGCCGCCCGAGGCCTCAACCTCGACCTGGGGCTTAGACGTATGCTGAGAGGACTCCGTCATGAGGCTCCTTCTGACCGTCCAAATATCTTGCATATTGTACCCGCAAGGGCCACAAGCAGAACGTAAAGCTATGGGCCAAATGGGAATTGCAGATGGTTTGCTCGGAAATAAAAAACCCGGGCTTCCGTGGGAAGTCCGGGTCTCAGATTCATGGTAGCCCGTACCAGATTCGAACTGGTGATCTCCGCCTTGAGAGGGCGGCGTCCTAAACCGCTAGACGAACGGGCCATAAGCCTCAGCAGAAAAGAAGTGGTAGCCCGTACCAGATTCGAACTGGTGATCTCCGCCTTGAGAGGACGGCGTCCTAAACCGCTAGACGAACGGGCCACATGACATCTGCACTGCCGTGCTGCGAGGAAATATATTACGGGACAAAAAACATCAGCGCAAGAAGAAATTCCAAATTGCCGAAAAAAATTGTCGGCAGGTTATGGAACGCGCAGGTCAACTGGTTAGCTAGTTCAAGTTGAGATGAGCCAGGAGGGCTTCGCGGTTGTTGGGGATGTTGTCCTCGATACGGCGTCGAGGGCAGCGTTGAGAAGCTGCCCCAGCTCCGGCCCCGGCTTGACGCCGGCGCGGATCAGATCGCCACCATTGATGGCAAGCATCTTGAGTGTATAGGGCTCCCCCGCCTGCAGCAGATCGTGGGCGAGCGTACGCATCTCCTCGATCGTCTCGACGTAATAGAAGCACGAGGGCGCCTTGCCGAGCGTGTCGGCACGCTTAAGGTCCATGAGCTCGTCCATCAGACGCGGCGTATCGACACCCTCGCCCGAAAGCGCGCGCATCATATTGAGCAGGCAGGAGCGCTCGGGGCGCAGCGGCTTGTCATGGTATTTGATCAGCAGGCACACATCGCGCACCAAATCGTGCGAGAGCGCCAGGCGATCCATGATGGCGCGCGCCTTCTTGGCCCCGAGCTCGGGGTGACCGTAAAAGTGGCCGCTGCCCGCATGGTCGACCGTAAAGCAATCGGGCTTGGAAACGTCGTGCAAAAACGCCGCCCACATTAGGCTCATTGAGGGTGTAAAGCCGTCGCACAGCGCCAACTCCCCCGCCACCGTCAGCACACGGGCGATATGCTCGTAAACGTTAAACGCATGATAGACGCTGCGCTGATCAAACCCGCGACCCGCTGCCAACTCGGGCACGGCGGCGCAGATGAGCTCGGGGTAGCGCAGCATGGCGTCTCCCCCGTGGCCGGTCGAAAGGATACCCTCGAGCTCAATGCCCACGCGCTCGCGCGCCACAGCATCGAGCAGCGGCGCGCACTCGGCAAGCGCCTGTTTAGTCTTAGGCTCGATCATAAAATCCAGACGGCAGGCAAAACGCACCGCGCGCAGCATGCGAAGCGCGTCCTCGTTAAAACGACGCTTGGGATCTCCAACGGCGCGGATGAGCTTGCGGTCTAGGTCGCCCTGACCATCGTAGCGGTCGAAAAGACCACGCTCGGGATGCCAGGCCATAGCGTTAACGGTAAAGTCACGACGCGCCAGATCGTCCTCAAGCGACGCCGCACGCTCCACACTCTGGGGATGGCGGCCGTCGGTGTAAAAGCCGTCTAGGCGGTAGGTGGTGACCTCAATGCGCTCATCATCGCAAATAGCCGTGATGCCGCCAAATTTTATGCCCGACTCAACCACGGCAATATCAGCCGCTTCGAGCGCCTCTTTGGACTCCTGCCACAGGCCGCTGCAGCACATGTCAACATCGTGGCTGGGGCGTCCCATCAGGGCATCACGTACCCAACCGCCCACGTACCAAGCCTCAAGACCTGCTGCCTCAAGCGCACGCAGGACACGGATAGAGGCATCGGTCGGCTGCGTACCGTTGAGCGAAACATTGCACATGCCTATGGCCTCCTGCGACTATCAAATTGGCTATCGATTGCGTCTGCAAGAAGTCTAGCAAGAAACAGCCTCCACTGCACACGCAAGTCCGATAAACAAAAACGCATCCGTCCTGGTCTAAGACGGATGCGAAATAATTGAACTATTCAGGCAAGGTGCCGGAACTAGCAAACCTGACGGATTGCAATACCCTTCTGATACTCATCGACCTTGGCAAAATCGCCCAGACCCGGGCACTCGACCACGTTGGCGCCGGTGGCCATCGAGAGGCGCAGGGCATCCTCGACGCGCTCGGGGGCGTCGTGCCACACGGACAGGAAGGCGGCCAGCGAGGAGTCGCCCGCGCAGACGGTCGACAGCAG
>DXLR01000134.1:0-7876 GCA_019414625.1 Collinsella sp. | reverse complement strand
GCGCGGCCTGGAGCCGATGCTCCTGGCCGTCGGCAGCACCATGCGCCGCGGCGCCATGCCGGCGCCCATCGCAGGTGCGCCCGAGAGCATCAAGCTCTTCTACCGTGTGGTTTGCGCGCCCGACCGCATCAACGACGATCTGCCACTGCTCCTGTTTTTGCAGGGCGGCCCCGGCGGCGAGAGCCCGCGTCCGTTGTCACCCACAAGCGACGGCTGGATCGAGGAGGCCGTCAAGCACTTCCGCGTCGTCCTGCCCGACCAGCGCGGCACCGGACGCAGCAGCTGTGTAGACGGACGCACGATTGCCGCACTGGGCGAGCGTGCCGAGGCAGCCGGCGCCGATGCGGACCGCTCGCAGGCGGACTTCCTCAAGCGCCACCTCGCCAGCTCCATCGTGCGCGATTTTGAGTACCTGCGCCTGGTGGGCTTTGGCGGCAGGCCCTGGGTCACGCTCGGGCAGAGCTACGGCGGCTTTTTGACGCTGAGCTACCTGTCGCTCTTCCCCGAGGGCGTGGCGGCAAGCTTTACCTGCGGCGGCATCCCCCACGTACCGGCGAGCGCAAGCGAGGTCTACGCGCACACCTTCCCGCGCATGGCTGCCAAGACGCAGCAGTATTACAACCGCTACCCCGCCGACGTCGAGCGCGTGGCGGCCCTGGCAGATGCCCTCGAGGAGCAAAAGCCCGTGCTACCCGACGGCTCGCCGATGACGGTCGAACGCCTGCAGCTCATGGGCAGCGACTTTGGCATGAAGCCGAGCTTTGAGCGCATGCATTGGATTATCGATCATGCTTTTGTTGACGGCGACGGCACGCTGGCCTGCGGCGCCTCGGTATCCGACAGCTTTTTGATGCGCGCCTTCGAGCGCACCAACACGCGCACGAATCCGCTGTACTGGACGCTTCAGGAGTTCATCTACGCCGACGGCGACACCATGCCCATTCGCTGGGCCGCGGCAGAAGAGAAGGCCCATCGTGCCGAGTTCGACACGCTCACGCGACCGCTCATGTTTACCGGCGAGGCCATGTTCCCGTGGATGTTTGAGCAGATGCCCGAACTTAAGCCCTTCAAGCCGGCGATGGATCTGCTTATGGAAGACACAAGCTGGGACAAGATCTACGACCCGCAGCGCCTGGCGTGCAACGAGGTGCCCCTGCAGGCCGCGGTGTACTTCGATGACATGTACGTGGACTCGGGCATGCAGCTCGATACGCTCAGCCGCGTGGGCAACTCGCATGCCTGGGTGACCAACGAGTTCGAGCACGACGGCTTGCACGGCAGCGTGGTGTTCAAGCACCTCTTCGACGAAGCCCTCAACCGCGGAGACCTGCGCCAGATCTTCTAGCAAAGGAGTGTCCCCGTCTGCCGGCACAATAGGAACGTCCCCAAGTGCCGGCAACGACAATGCCGCTGGTAGAGGACAGAAAGCGAAAACGCCCCTAAGCGAGCAAGGTGACGTGAAAGAGGAGGGCATTGACCTTTTGGTCATGCCCGACGATTGAACGTCAGATTGCCGCTTAGGGGCGTTTGCAGCGTCAATTGGTTAGGCGAACACTATCAAGTTGTCCCTATGGATCGCGGGCTTCTCGGCCAGGTCTGCGAGCAGGCGGTTGCTGGCAATCTGGTCCTGGCGGCGGCCGGCTGCAAGCTCCAGCACGTCCGAATCGGCCTCGGCGATACCACGGGCGACAACCATGCCGCTCGGGTCGCACACGTCGAGCACATCGCCCTCGGCAAACTGGCCATCGACCTCGCGAATACCCACCGCGAGCAGCGACGATCCGCGGCTGACCAGCGCCTTCGCGGCGCCATCATCGACCGTCACCGAGCCATGCGCCTTGTCACCCAGTGCGATCCACAACTTGCGCGGCGCAATGTCCAGGCGCTCCGCCGGCGGATCGAACAGCGTACCCACGCTCTCGCCGCGGGCCAGACGCACGAGCGCATCGGGCTCCTCGCCCGAGCAAATCACGCTTTGAATGCCCGCCGTCATGAGAATGCGGCTCGCGCGAATCTTGGTGATCATGCCGCCCGTACCCACCGATGTGGAAGAATCGCCCGCCGAGGCGATAATCTTGGCATCGATCTTATGCACGACCGGGATAAACTCGGCCGTCGGATCCTCATGCGGATTGGCGGTGTAGAGGCCATCGATGTCCGAGAGCGTCACGCACAGATCGGCAGAAACCAGGCAGCTCACAAGCGCCGCCAGCGTGTCGTTGTCGCCGAACTTGATCTCATCGACGGTAACGGTGTCGTTCTCGTTGACGACCGGCACCACGCCCAGCTCCACCAGGCGCAGCAGGGCGTCGCGCGCGTGCAGGTAGGACGTGCGGCGCGCCGTGTCGTGACGCGTGAGCAGCACGAGCGAGGTGAGCAGGTCGCGCGCATGGAACTCCTCGTCGTAGGCCGACGAGATGATGCACTGACCGGCCGAGGCGCAGGCCTGCAGGCTCGGCAGGTCACCGACCGGCTTGCGGTCGAAGCCCAGCACGGGATAGCCGCAGGCAATGGCACCCGAGCTCACCACGACCAGGCGCCAGCCAAGCTCGCGCAGCGCTGCGGCCTGGTCGGCAAGCCCGCCGATAAAGGCGCGGTTGACCTTGCCGTCGGCGCCCACCACCGTGGACGAACCGATCTTTACCACCATCGTTTTATAAGAAGTCGTCATACGTCAAACCAATCGAATGTCGAGCGTTCGGGCGAGCTGGGGCAGTCGGGGCGCCTGGTGCGGAACGGACGAAAATGATCCGTTTTCCTCCGTCCCCTTCGGATCATTTTGCCCAGGGGAAGGCCGAAGCCGCAGCCATGTTCTTGCGCACGAGCTCGTCGCGCACCTGAGCCAGGCCCTGCTCCATGCCCACCACATAGGTCTGCGGGTACAGGAAGCGCTTGAAAGCTGCGTCCAGATGGTCAAGTGCCCAGGCGCAACGCTCGCGCGCGTCCTGGATGCTCTCACGCGGAGCCACCGCACTGCCATCGCGCACGATCGGCACCAGCAGCTCGCGATACTCAAGTTCGGACACGTCGGTCACCAGAGCGGCATCATTCACGGCCACGAGGGTATTGCCGCGCGCGGCGCCCTCCCCCGCCAGATGGTCCTCGTCGTAGATCATGTCGCAGACTGGGCCGCCAAAGCCGTCGTAATAACGGCGCACGCGTTGCACACCCGGGATCGTGCGCTTGTAGGGCTGCTCGGAGAGCTTGACCACCGGCGTCCACGGGTCCGTCTCACTCGCACGGCGGGCGGCGAGCTTGTACACGCCGCCCAGCGCCGGCTGGTCGTAGCAGGTCGCGAGCTTGGTGCCCACGCCAAAGCTATCGATAGGCGCGCCCTGGTCGAGCAGCGACTGAATCGTGTACTCATCCAAATCGTTAGAAACCGAGATCCCCACATAGGGCAGGCCCTCGGCATCAAAACGGCCGCGCACATACTTGGAGAGCTTGGCGAGGTCGCCGGAGTCGATGCGAATGGCCGACAGGCGCTCGCCCACCGCTTCCATCTCCTTGGCAACCGTAATGGCATGCTCGCAACCCTCGCGTACGTCGTAGGTGTCGATGAGCAGCGTGCAATTCTTGGGGCTCGACTTGGCAAAGGCGCGGAAGGCCTCGAGCTCGGAGTCGAAGCTCATGACCCAGCTGTGCGCATGCGTGCCAAAGACGGGAATACCGTAGCGGCGGCCGGCGAGCACATTGGACGTAGAGGAGCAGCCGGCAACGTAGCTCGCGCGCGCGACGGCCAGCCCGCCATCGGGACCCTGGGCGCGGCGCAGGCCAAACTCGGCAACGGGACGGCCGTCCGCCGCCAGCACCACGCGCGCCGTCTTGGTGGCGACAAGCGTCTGGAAGCCGACGATGTTGAGCAGCGCCGTTTCGAGCAGCTGGCACTCCAGCGCGGGACCGGTGACGCGAACCATGGGTTCGCGCGGAAAGACGAGCTCGCCCTCGGGGACGGCGTCGATGTTTACATGTGCATGAAAATCGCGCAGGTAGTCGAGGAATGCAGGCTTGAACATCGCACCGCCGGCCGGGGCCTGGAGTGAGGCGAGGTAGTCGATATCCTCGGGCGTAAAGCGCAGGTTCTCGACCAGCTCGGGCAGCTCGGCGGTGCCGCACATGACGGCATAGGCGCTGCCAAAGGGATGGTCGCGGTAAAACGCGGTAAAACAACCCTGCTCATTGGCCTTGCCGCTCTCCCACAGGCCCTGGGCCATAGTGAGCTCGTACAGATCGGTGAGCATTGCAATGTCGGTGGGATGCGAGATGTCGGTCAAAGCCATGGGGCGACCTTTCGGATGCGTTGTGCAGAGGTTGAGGGTTGGAAAAGGGCAGAGTGTTCGGGCATGGCACCCAGCGCGAATGGGCTAGAGCAGGCCCATGCTGGTCAGGATCGTGTAGCCCATAAAGATGACAAACGCGATGAGGGCAAGGACAATGATGATTTTTTGAGCCGGCGCCATGCCAGGGATCTCGTTCTCGCCCGTAGGCTCCTTGGAGGTAACCATGCGCTGGGCAAAGGTCATCTCGTCACGGCTCGGCTTGGGCTCGACGGACTTGGAACGAGCGACCTTTTTAGGCTGAGGTTTAGGTGCGGTGGGCGCGGGCTTCGCGGCGGCGGGCTTGGGCGCGGGGGCGACGTTCGCGGCGGCCTCCTCGGCCTTCTCGCGCTCGGCACGCAGGGCGGCCAGCTCCTCACGCTCGCGGCGTGCCTCTTCCTGGGCCTCGCGACGAGCTTTCTCGGCGCGGAGCTCTTCCAACTCGGCGCGTTCCTCGGCAGACAGTGGTTGGGACTCAAGCTTGGCCATGGTACAGCCCTTTCTTTTAAAAAAAGCCGCCGACACAATGTCAGCGGCTTATCAAATCCAAGGGTGGAGACGAAGGGAGTCGAACCCTCGGCCTCTGCCATGCGACGGCAGCGCTCTCCCAACTGAGCTACGTCCCCAGGACAAGTTGATATTTTACCTACGGCTCGCCAACTGTCAACGCCCAATACCCAGTCTTTTTGGGACGCGGCTGTTTTAGCTACCCCGACAGACAACGCGAACGGTTTGGTCGAACAGCGGCAGGGGTAGCTAAAACAGCCCCGTCCCAAAAAGACTACTCAAAGAGGCTCGTCCCAGATTAGCTGGTTTGAGCACTAGTAAGAACACCGGTGGTATCGAACGCCGGGGTAAAGCTCTCGTCTACCGCGCCGCCTTCTTGCCAAAACATCGTCGTAAAGCCCAGGTCGTCGGCATGGTCGAGCACCTGCTCGTACTCCTCGCGCGTCACGGCGCGCGCCAGGTCGCCGCCTTGTTCGCGCATGAGGGCATTGGGCGTGTACTGGTTCATGACCGAGATCGGCACGTCGCCCACCGTCTGCCACACCAGGTCCAACACGCGGCACGAATCGTCCGCATGCCCCGGCAGCACCAGATGACGCACGATTATGCCGCGCCTCATGAGCCCGTCCTCGTCTACCAGCTCTCCCCCGCGGCGCTCAATCTCGCGCGCCATCTGGGCCAGACCCGACACGGCCACGCGCGGGTAGTCCTTAATATGAGAAAGCGACTGAGCAAGCCCGGCATCGGCATATTTAAAGTCCGTAAGCCACACGTCGACAAGGTCGCCCAGCGCCGCCACGGCACTCGCGCGCTCGTAACCACTCGTGTTGTAGACAATTGGGATGACCAACCCGCGCGTCCGTGCCGCGGCAATCGCGGCAGGCAACAGGTGCGCATAGTGCGTCGCCGTCACCAGGTTGATGTTATTGGCGCCCTGGTCCTGCAGCTCCAGCATAATCTCGACCAAACGCTCGGGCAAAATCTCAAGACCGAAATTGCCCGTCGAGATCTCGTGGTTTTGGCAGTAGATACATTTGAGCGAACAGCCGCTAAAGAAAATCGTACCCGAGCCGGCCTCGCCCGAAATGGGCGGCTCCTCCCACATATGGAGCGCCGCGCGGGCGGCCTTAAGCGTGTTGTCGGCGCCGCACACGCCACGCGCGCCCTCGTCGCGCGCCGCACCGCAACGGCGCGGACACAAATGGCAGGCGGGCGAAAAAAGTTCGGTCAACGACGTCGGCATAAAAACATGCTCCAAAACAATGATTCAGCAGCTCAAACGTAAAGGGACCAACCGCACAGACGGCTCGAGCCCAAGGCGCCGTAATCGTCCGACACGATTTTTGTAATGTCAAGACTGGAATCGATAAAGTGCCGCTTTATGATGTAGGTATTCCGCCCCCCGCGGAGCAACTGGGTGAACCGTCGCGTTTATTTAGGGAGCCCACACAGTCGTACCTAGTACAGGTATCCTTCGTTGTTAAGGACGCTGGAACAGTCGATGAGGGCACCCACCTGTTTTAGGTGGGTTCATTTTCGTAACGTGGGGGGTGGTTTTCATTTGCCGAAAACCACCATTACAGCCCATATGGATCCCCGCCGGTATCCCGACAAGCCATCGACAACATCCCAATATCTGGTAAGCGCGTGATTATCGCTGCATGCAATTCCATGCACCCCCCGTGGTCGAGTATCATGGTTCGGCTATGCCCTTTGCGCATGGCGTTCTTCTGACCTTTTCCTTCGACGCTTGGCGGTTTTTAGATTCATGGCTTCATCCCCGAGCTACATACCGTACCTATGCGTGGCAGCGGCGGCCTTTATCACGACCTTCCTCATTGTGCCCCTGGTCAAGCGCTTGGCAATTAAGCTCGACGCCGTCGACTATCCTTCCAAGCGCCGCATCAACACCAAGCCCATCCCGCGTTTGGGCGGAACGGCGGTGTTTTTGGGCCTGGTCGTTGCCTGCATTGTGCAAATCCTAGGCACCTGGCACCTAGGCTGGCCGCCCGTCCTGGTGCCGCACCCGCGCCTTCACATTAGCTATCCCATGCTGGCGCTCTCCTTTACCGTCATCTTTGCGACCGGCGCTATCGACGACGTCTTCCAGCTCAAGCCCAAGCAAAAACTGGCCGGTCAGGTCCTCGCCGCGCTCATCGCCTGCGTGGGCGGCCTGCGCATCGGCGTCATCGTCAACCCGTTTGCCCCCGGCGAGATCATGCTCGGATGGCTCGCCTACCCCATCACCGTGATCTATCTGGTGGCATTCACCAACATCATTAACCTCATCGACGGCCTCGACGGCTTGGCCACGGGCATCTGCGGCATCGCGTCGTTCACCATGTTTTCGATGGCCGTTCTCTCGGGCCGCATCGACGCCGCCGCGCTCTCCATTGCGCTCTTTGGCGCCTGCCTGGCCTTTTTGCGCTACAACTTCAACCCCGCAAGCATCTTCTTGGGCGACTCGGGGTCGCTGCTTCTGGGCTTTGCGCTGGGCTCCATCTCGTTGCTCAACGTGAGCCGCACCGCCGCGCTCACCTCACTTATCATCCCACTCATCGTTGCCGGCGTGCCCATCATCGACACGTTTAGCGCCATCGTGCGCCGCAAGCGCGCCCACATTAGCATCGGGCAGGCCGACAAGGGCCACATCCACCACCGCCTGATCCAAGAGGGCTACAACCAAAAACAGGCAGTGCTCCTCATCTACGCCTGGTGCATTATGCTTTCGGCCGGCGCCGCCGCGATTAACCAGGTCGAGGTGCCCATGCGCGTGCTCATCTTTACCGTGCTCGCCATTGGCTCGGCGGCCTTTGCCAAGCATCTACATCTGTTTGAGCCCGTGCTGCGCCACCATTACAACAAGCGCACACACGAGGATGAGCTCGTCACCCCCGACGACCCCGCCTTTAAGCAGGAGGAGCAGGCAGCCGAAGAACGTAAGGAAGAGCGCCACCACAAGCTCTAGGGTAAGCTGCCGAGAATGTGCCAAGGCATCGCTGACCAAGTGCAACTACATCGCATCAATCGCGTAAGCCACCCCTTGCCAGCCC
>DXLR01000133.1:0-7622 GCA_019414625.1 Collinsella sp. | reverse complement strand
CCGCCGCAAATGAGCGTGTCAACGCCACCGTTGGCAAGCAGGCCCGCCAAGGCGCCGTGGCCGGTGCCGCCGGTGCCTACGACCTGCTCGTTGAGCACCTTGCCATCCTGGATGTCGTAGATCTTGAACTGCTCGCTGCGGCCAAAGTGCATAAAGATGTTGCCGTTGTCGTACGTCGTTGCCACCCTCATGGTGTCGACCTCCTTTGCTGGCCATGCGGCCGTTGTCGTGGTGATGGGGGAGTATGCGATATTGCCGCCCTCGATAACGAGCGCCCGTCCGTTGACCAGCGCATCGGCCACCTTGCGATGCGCGCGGCTGCAAATGGCCGCCACCGTTGCGCGGGCGATGCCCATCTGCTGGGCGACCGCCTCTTGGTTGAGACCCTCCAGGTCGCACAGGCGCAGCACCTCAAGCTCGTCGACGGTCATGTCGATGGCATCACCGCTGGCCAGGCCATCGGGGGTAAAGCCGCGGTATTCGGGGATGATCCCGACGCGGCGCAGTTTTTCGCGTCTTCCTGCCATGCACACTCCAAATCTGACATATGTCAACAATAGAATAGCGAACGTGCGGATTTGCGCAAGGAATTTCTGGCATATGTCAGAAAATGAGGGCTTATGTTTGGGCTGTGGGGCCGCGTGCGCCTGGGCTACAATGAATCTCGCTTATAGGCGACTGACAGGAGGGTCAATGAGCAAAGCTGATCAGCAGTTTGTAACCATGTGCCGCGATATCTTGGACCATGGCACCACCACCGAGGGGCAAAAGGTCCGTCCGGTGTGGGAGGACGGCACCCCTGCCTATACCATTAAAAACTTTGGCGTCACGGCGCGCTACGACCTGCGTGAGGAGTTTCCGGCGCTTACCCTGCGTCGTACGGCCCTCAAATCTGCCATGGATGAGATCCTATGGATCTATCAAAAGAAGTCCAATAACGTGCATGACCTCAACAGCCATATTTGGGATGAGTGGGCCGACGAGACCGGCTCCATCGGTAAGGCCTACGGGTATCAGATTGGGCAGAAGAGCCATTATGCCGAGGGCGATTTCGACCAGATGGACCGCGTTCTGTACGACCTTAAGAACACGCCGTACAGCCGCCGCATTATGACGAATACCTATGTGTTTAGCGATTTGTCCGAGATGCACCTGTATCCGTGCGCCTACAGCGTGACGTATAACGTGACGCAGCGCCCGCAGGATGACAAACCGACGCTCAACATGATTCTCAACCAGCGCAGCCAGGACATTTTGGCCGCGAACAACTGGAATGTGTGCCAGTACGCCATCTTGCTGATGATGGTCGCGCAATCGGTCGATATGATTCCCGGCGAGCTGCTACATGTGATTGCCGATGCCCACATTTACGACCGTCATGTCGATATCGTCCGCGAGCTTATCGAGCGTCCGCAGTTTGCGGCGCCTAAGGTTTCGCTGAACCCCGATGTGCATGACTTCTATGCGTTTACGACCGACGACCTGATCGTCGAGGGTTATGAGCACGGCCCACAGGTCAAGAACATCCCCATTGCGGTGTAGGTGACGCGCATGACGTGTAAGCTTTCTGCCATTGTCGCCGTGTGCGATGACTGGGGCATTGGGTGCGAGGGCGACATGGTGGTGTCCAATCGCGCCGACATGCGCCATTTTGTGGCGTGCACCAAAGGGTGCCCGGTTATTATGGGACGCAAGACCCTGCTGAGTTTTCCCGGTGGGCGTCCGCTCAAGAACCGCCGCAATATCGTGCTCACGCGTGACGAGAGCTTTGCTGCCGAGGGCGTCGACGTGGTGCATAGCGTCGACGAAGCGCTCGCCGTGGTTGCCGATGAGCCCGTTGCGTGGGTGATCGGCGGTGGCGAGGTGTATCGTCAGTTTTTGCCGTGCTGCGTGGAGGCCGAGGTCACGCATAACCACTGCGTCCATCCCGTGGACACGTACTTTCCCGACTTGGACGCCGATCCCGCGTGGGAGATTGCGCGGCGTGGCGGGGTTGCCACGATTGCCTCGGGCGAGGGTGACGAGGGTCTCGATTATGAGTTCGTGACGTATCGTCGCGTTGAGGCATAAATCGCCTGGCGTGAACGGTATCATCGGGTTGATTGAATGCATGGGGCGGCGTTTAGCGTCGCCTCGTTTGGTATAGATGTGCTGTAAAGAAGGGTGCGGGCTGGCTGCTATGACTGATGCCGTTGAGGTGCTGCGAATCGATTCGCTCGAGGACGAGCGGCTCGATGCCTACGTGCGACTGACCGAGCGTGAGCTTCGCTGCGTGCTGGAGCCGCAGAAGGGCATTTTTATCGCCGAGAGCGCCAAGGTCATCGAGCGTGCGGTTTGCGCCGGATACGAGCCGGTGAGCTTTCTTTTGGGCGAACGCTGGCTCGATCAGATGATGCCGCTGTTTGAGCGCCTGGTTGTGCGCGAGGGCGCGGGTCCGGTTCCTGTGTTCGTTGCCTCCATGGAGCTCATGGAGCAGCTGACGGGTTTTAACGTGACGCGCGGTGCGCTCGCGGCATTCCGTCGTCCACGCCAGATTCCGGTAGCCGAGTTCTTGAGTGGCGTCGTCGAGGCGGCGGGTGAGCGCCCGGTGCGCGTGTGCGTGCTCGAGGGCATTGTCGACCACACCAATGTCGGCGCGATTTTCCGCTCGGCGGCTGCGCTGAACGTCGATGGCATTTTGGTGAGCCCCACTTGCTGTGACCCGCTGTACCGTCGCTCGGCCCGCGTGAGCATGGGCACGGTGTTCCAGGTGCCCTGGACGCGCATTGGCAGCGAGGCGCGCGTATGGCCGCATGATGGGCTGGCGGCGCTGCACGATGCCGGCTTTTCGTGTGCCGCCATGGCGTTGACGGATGATTCGGTGTCGCTGGACGATCCCGTGCTGCAGGAGATTGACCGCCTAGCGATCTTTATGGGTACCGAGGGTGCCGGCTTGGGCACCAAGACCATTGCCGACTGCGACCGAGCCGTGCGCATTCCGATGGCGCACGGGGTCGATTCACTCAACGTTGCCGCTGCGAGTGCCGTCGCCTTTTGGCAACTGTGCCCGCATGTGAGCAACGAGTACCACTACCAGCCGGGGCTGTATCACTAGGCAGATATTTCGCACCGGGCTCTGGTTCGGGACGTTTCGGCCGACGTCGGTCGGTGCTAAGCTGGTTTTGGCTTTCGTCTTAAAGTGCCGTTTTGTTGTTTGACGTACGCTGGTGGGGAGGGCGTGTGGCTAAGAAATCTACGGCTATCGATGTAACGCAGGGCGTTATTTGGCAGCAGCTGCTGTCGCTGTGCGTCCCCATCTTCTTTAGTTCGTTCTTTCAGCAGGCATACACGCTTATCGGTACCTATATCGTCGGTCAGTTTGGCGGCAAGCTCGCGCTGGGTGGCATTCAGGCCACGATGGTGCTTACGGAGCTCTGCATTGGTTTTTGCGTCGGTGTTGGTGCTGGATGTGCCGTTATTACCGGCCAGTTTTTTGGTCAGCACGATGACGAGCGCTTGAGCCGATCGGTCCATACGGCCATGACGCTCGCGCTGGTGGGCGGCATTGTCATTTCCATTCTGGGCATGGTGTTTGTCGAGCCGATGCTTGTGCTGATGAATACACCGCATGAGCTGCTGGCCGAAGGTGTGGCGTATGCCCGTTGCTACTTTGCCGCCATGTTTGCGGCGCTGCTGCTCAATATGGGGACGGCGTTGTTGCGCGCCGTGGGCGACACGCGCGGTCCGGCGGTCATTATTGCCTCCGGCTGCTTCGTCAACGTGGCGCTCGACATTCTCTTTGTCGCCGTGCTGCACATGGAAGCGCTGGGCTGCGGCATCGCGGTGGCGCTGACTATCTGCACCAATGCCACGATGATTGTGATCCGCATGATGCGCGCTCCGGGGGCGTGGCGGTTGTCGCTATCCAAACTCGGTATCGATCGCGGCATTTGCAAGAGCATGCTTTCGTGCGGTTTGCCGCTGGGCGTTCAGTCTGCGGCGTATTCGATCTCCAACGTTTTGATTCAGGTGTCGGTCAACTCGTTTGGAGCCGATGTCACGACCGCTTGGGGTCTTTCCGGTCGCCTGGACGGCATTATCTGGATGGTGACCGAGGCGCTTGGTGTGTCGATTACTACGTTCTCGGCGCAGAACTTTGGTGCGCGCAATTACGATCGCATGCGAAAGGGATACCACACGTCGCTCGTGCTTTCATTTGTGCTTATCGGTGGCCTGTCTGCCGTGCTGCTGGTATTCTCGGGCCCGCTTTCGCGTCTGTTTATCGACGATGCCGCAATTTCGGCCTACACCACGACGATCCTTCATTTCATTGCACCGTTCTACGCGATCTTCTCGATTATCGAAAACGCGTCCGGCTCCATCCGCGGCGCTGGCGTGAGCTTCCAGCCTATGATGCTCACGATATTCGGCACGGTCGTGCTCCGCGTGGCGTGGGTGTTCGCGATTATGCCGCTCGACCCCTCGCTCGAGCATCTGCTGCTGGTCTACCCCGTAACCTGGGTAATAACCGCCACGATGTTCACCATCTACCACCACAGCGGCAACTGGCTAGGCCGCGCCACCGCCTAATGATCCCTTGTAGTCATTGGGGACGTTCTTAAACGACTAGTCATTGGGGACACTCTTTACGACATGATTTTCGGGTTTTCATCCAGTTTGTCTTGCATGCCCTTGTAAACTGTCAGAACGGGCTCAGCAAATTAGATCGTCCGCGCCTATCAGATGTTGCCCGGTGGGTTTTTGATGGGAGGGTGATATGCCAAGAACTGGTCGAGTCGTTTCGTTAACAGGCTATAACCACATTATCGCGCGTGGAAATGGTGGCATTTGCATTTTTGAAGACGACGAAGATCGATATCGGATGCTCACGTTGTTTGAGGGCAAGCTTGTCGGTAATGGCATTGGTGTTACGGCGTGGTGCCTCATGTCGAATCACTTTCATCTCATGGTTGATGACCCTCATGGGAGAATTTCATCATGCATGAGTGGAATCCTTACCTCATATGCCAAGTATTTCAATCGTAAAACTGACCGTGTTGGTCATTTGTTTCAGGATCGGTTTAAGAACATTCCAGTTGAGAATGATATTCAGGCAATTGCGCTCGCTGACTACATCCATATCAACCCAGTTAAGGCGGGTGTTTCCGCTGTCGATACATATCGCTGGTCTAGCTATCGAGCATATGCGTATGGTTATGACGGTTTTGGGTTTTGCGATCCAGGTATAGTGCTGGACCTCGTGGGCGGTTCGCTGGAATATCGGCATTATCTTGATGATCGGCTTCAGAGTGCGCCTTATGATGCCGAACCTCATCCTCGTGTTCTCGACGACAAAGTGCTCGAAATTGCAAAACAGATTGCTGCTCCAGCCTCTCTTTCGGATATCAAGGCGATGACTCCAACTGAGCGCAGGCCCGTTCTTTGCAAAATGCGTAAGTCGGGCCTCACGGTCAATCAAATTGTGAGAGCCGTTGGTCTTGGTCGAGCGACGATCGCTAATGGCACGAGCGGTTGGCGTGATATGTAGGTCGTGGCTGGTTGCCCTTTATCAATAAAGACTGTCCCCAACGACTAGTCGTTTAAGAACGTCCCCAATGACTAAGTGCCGGATTAGTATTCGATGCCTTGGCGGCCCAGGGGGCCTTCGTCGAAGTAGTGTTTGACGGGGCGCATTTCGGTGACTAGGTCGGCAAGATCGGCCAGTGGCAGCAGCCCGCGGCCGGTGAGCACGAGCTCCGTGGTGGCGGGCTTTATCGCGATCAGTGCTTCGACATCCTCGCGCGTCACGAAGCCGCGGCGCATAGCCTCGCCGAGTTCGTCCAGAATCAGAACGTCGACCTGTGATATTTGCTGCGTGCGAGTTCCATGATCTACGCGGCGCAAGCCTCGGGCGTTTCGCGATCGGCCTGCACAATACGCAGCCCCAGGCGCGGCGCGGCTTCGTGTTCGGCGCAGTGTAGCTTCTTGGCAAACTGAAGCATGAGCACGTTAAGTCCATAGCCCGTGGCGCGCAGCGCGAGCCCCAGCGCAGCCGTCGTCTTGCCCTTGCCGTCGCCCGTATAGATCTGAACCTTGCCGACTTCGAGTGATGCCATCTCTGTCCTTTCGTGCCCGGCGTCGGTTTATCGCCGGCCGGGTTGGGTATTCTAGTTAGCATTATCAACCCCAGTAGATGGAGTTCAAGCAGATGGAGATGGATGACAACAAACGTAGACGGAATATGATCCTCTACGTGCTCATCGCCTTCGTCGTCTACCTCGTGCTCTCGACCGTTCTGTTCCCTAACATCGGTCACACGCAGCAGATTACGAAGACCGATTACTCGACGTTTGTCAAAGCGCTCGATAAGAAGAGTGTCGACAAGGTCGAGTACAACACGGACGATTACACGATTTATTACACCAAGAAGGGGGAGGACGAGAACATCGCCTATAAGACGACCGGTGTGCCGAACGATGCGGGCTTCACCGATCGCGTGCTTGAGTCTGGCGCTTCGCTGGAGTCGGTCGTTCCCGATAAAAACTCGGGTTTGATGACCTACTACCTGCTCACACTCATTCTTCCCATGGCGATTTTCTTCCTCATCGGTTGGTGGCTCAACCGCCGCATGAAGAAGGCTATGGGCGATGACGGCCCGTCGATGAACTTTGGCGGCGGCGGTTTTGGCGGCGGCGGACTGGGTAAGTCCGGCGCGCGCGTGATCGCCTCCAAGGACGTGGGCGTGACCTTTAAGGACGTCGCCGGCCAGGAAGAGGCCAAGGAGTCTCTCAAGGAGGTCGTCGACTTTCTGGAGAAGCCGCAGCGCTACGAGGAGATCGGCGCCAAGCTGCCGCGCGGTGCTCTCCTTGTTGGCCCTCCGGGTACCGGTAAGACCCTGCTTGCTAAGGCTGTTGCCGGCGAGGCGGGCGTGCCGTTCTTTAGCATTTCGGGCTCTGAGTTCGTTGAGATGTTTGTTGGTCGCGGCGCTGCTAAGGTGCGTGACCTGTTTAAGCAGGCCAAGGAAAAGGCCCCTTGTATCGTCTTTATCGATGAGATCGATACCATCGGTAAGAAGCGCGATGGCGGCGGCTTTAGCGGCAACGACGAGCGCGAGCAGACGCTCAATCAGTTGCTGACCGAGATGGACGGCTTCGATAACCACAAGGGTATCGTCGTTCTCGCTGCCACCAACCGCCCCGACAGCCTTGACCCGGCCCTGCTGCGCCCCGGCCGTTTTGACCGCCGCATTCCCGTCGAGCTGCCCGACCTGACCGGCCGTAAGAACATCCTCGAGCTCCACGCCAAGAGTGTGAAGACCGAGCCGCCGATCGATTTGACCGCGATTGCCCGCGCCACGCCCGGTGCCTCGGGCGCCGACCTGGCCAACATCATCAACGAAGGCGCCCTGCGTGCCGTCCGCGAGGGTCGCAAGCGCGCCACGCAGGACGATTTTGAGGAGTCGGTGGAGGTTGTCATCGCCGGCCAGCAGCGTAAGTCCACGGTGCTTTCCGACCACGAGAAGCAGGTCGTTTCCTACCACGAGATCGGTCATGCCATCGTCGCTGCCCGCCAAAAGGGCTCTGCGCCGGTTACCAAGATCACCATCGTGCCGCGCACGAGCGGTGCTCTGGGCTATACCATGC
>DXLR01000132.1:20228-36597 GCA_019414625.1 Collinsella sp. | reverse complement strand
ACATCACGCTGCCGGGCATCCGTCCGCAGATCGGCCACCAGCACCTGATCAAGCAGATCATCGAGGAGGCCGAGGACATCTTCTGCGGCATCGGCTACACCGTCGAGTCCGGTCCCATGGTCGACACCTCCTACTACAACTTCACCGCGCTCAACGCCCCCATGGATCACCCGAGCCGCTCGGCCCGCGATACCTTCTACGTGGTCGACAATAACCCCGGCAGCGTCGCGCACCCCGAGGCCCACGCCCACGGCGAGTCCGACGTGCTGCTGCGCACCCAGACCTCGGGCGTGCAGATCCACACCATGGAGTCGCAAAAGCCGCCCATCTACATGATTTGCCCGGGCACCGTCTACCGTCCCGACACGGCCGATGCCTGCCACCTTCCGCAGTTCAACCAGATCGAGGGTCTGGTCGTCGACGAGGGCATTACCTTTGGCGACCTTAAGGGCACGCTCGACTACTTTGTTAAGTGCATGTTTGGCGAGGACCGCAAGACGCGCTATCGCCCGCACTTCTTCCCCTTCACCGAGCCCAGCTGCGAGGTGGACGTGAGCTGCCACGTGTGCGGCGGCAAGGGCTGCAACTTCTGCAAGCACAGCGGCTGGATCGAGATTCTGGGCTGCGGCATGGTCGACCCCAACGTCCTGATCAACTGCGGCATCGATCCCGAGAAGTACACCGGCTTCGCCTTTGGCATTGGCGCCGAGCGCGTCGCGGCCCTGCGCTACGACCTGCCGGACCTGCGAACGCTCATGACGGGCGATATGCGCTTCTTAAATCAGTTCTAGGCCCGGCGGCTTTCCCAAGCACCGCACCTTGCCTTTCAATCATCGGTTGCGTACCTAAGTACGCGGCCCTCCTCTTTCAAGGCAATCTGCGGCACTTGGAAAACCCGTCTCCGTTGCAGTTTTTTGGCTCAAAGCCGCATTTATGAAAGGAGACCAGTTAGATGCGCGTTTCTTACGACTGGCTCAAGACCATGATCGATATTCCGGAGGATCCCAAGACCCTTTCGGACGAATATATCCGTACCGGCACCGAGGTCGAGGCGATCGACACCGTGGGTGAGTCCTTCGACCACGTGGTTACCGCCAAGGTACTCACCAAGACCCCGCACCCCGATAGCGACCACATGTATGTGTGCTCGGTCGACGTGGGCGACAAGAACCTCGACGCTGACGGCAACCCCGCTCCGCTGCAGATCGTCTGCGGCGCGCAGAACTTCGAGGCCGGCGACCACATCGTCACGGCCATGATCGGCGCCGAGCTGCCCGGCGACATCAAGATCAAGAAGAGCAAGCTCCGCGGCGTCGTGTCCATGGGCATGAACTGCTCCGCGCGCGAACTCGGCCTGGGCGGCGACCACTCCGGCATCATGATCCTGCCCGAGGATACGCCCTGCGGCATGCCGTTTGCCGAGTATGTGGGCTCGAGCGATACCGTGCTCGACTGCGAGATCACGCCCAACCGCCCCGACTGCCTGTCCATGATCGGCATGGCCCGCGAGACCGGTGCCATCTTCGACCGCGATTTCCACGTTGAGCTGCCCGCCATCCAGGCCGAGACCGGCCGCACGACGGACGACGAGCTTTCGGTCGAGATTGCCGACGAGGGCCTGTGCGACCGCTATGTCGCTCGCATCGTGCGCAACGTGAAGGTCGGCCCGTCGCCCGACTGGATGGTCAAGCGCCTCAACGCCCTGGGCGTGCGTCCGCACAACAACATCGTCGACATCACCAACTATGTGATGATGCTCACCGGTCAGCCGCTGCACGCCTTTGACCTGTCCAGCTTTGCCGAGCGCGAGGGCCGTCGCCGCGTGGTGGTTCGCGCTGCCCAGCAGGACGAGAAGTTCACGACCCTCGACGGCGAGGAGCGCACGCTCGACGCCGGCATGGGCCTCATCACCGACGGCGAGCGTCCCGTGGCGCTGGCCGGCGTCATGGGCGGCATGGATTCCGAGATCGAGGACGACACCGTCGACGTGATGGTCGAGAGCGCCTGCTTCAACGCCGGTCGCACCTCGCATACCAGCCGCGACCTGTCGCTGATCTCGGACGCCTCCATTCGCTTTGAGCGCCAGGTCGACGAGACCGGCTGCGTGGATGTGGCCAACGTGGCCTGCGCGCTCATCGAGGAGATTGCCGGCGGCCAGGTCGCTCCCGGCTACATCGACGTGTTCCCCGCTCCTAAGACCATCGACAGCATCAAGCTGCGCCTGGCCCGCGTGCACGCCATCTGCGGCGCCGACATCGAGCCCGACTTTATCGAGCGCTCGCTCACCCGCTTGGGTTGCACCGTCGAGCGCGACGGCGAGGACTTTATGGTTCCCCCGCCGAGCTTCCGTCCCGACCTGCCGCGCGAGATCGATCTGATCGAGGAAGTCCTGCGCCTGTGGGGCATGGGCCGCGTGACGGCGACCATCCCGGCTGCCAAGAACCACATCGGCGGCCTGACCCGCGAGCAGAAGCTCACCCGCAAGGTCGGCGAGATCCTGCGCGCCTGCGGCCTCAACGAGACCACGACCTTTGGCTTTGCCGCCCCGGGCGACCTGGAGAAGATCGGCATGTCCACCGAGGGCCGCGGCTGCCCCGTGGTGCTCATGAACCCGCTGGTGGCCGAGCAGACCGAGATGCGTCGCTCGCTGCTGCCGGGCCTGCTGCAATCCGTGGCCTACAACGAGGCCCACGGCACGCCCAACGTGCACCTGTACGAGGTCGGCAGCCTGTTCCACGGTCGCGAGAACGCCAGCCTGCCCAAGGAGACCAAGTCCGTGGCGGGTGTGCTCTCGGGCCAGTGGAGCGAGCAGTCCTGGAACATGAAGTACCGCAAGCTGCGCTTCTTCTTTGGCAAGGGCATTGTCGAGGAGCTGCTTGCCCAGCTGCGTATCGAGAAGGTTCGCTTCCGTTCCGTCGAGGGCGAGGGCTATGCCTTCTTGCAGCCGGGCCGTGCCGCCGAGGTCCTCTCGGGCGGTACCGTGCTGGGCTGGGTCGGCGAGATCCACCCCGAGGCGCGCGAGGCGATGGGCATCGATGAGGTCGTCGTTGCCTTTGAGCTCGACCTGGACAAGCTGATCAAGGGCGCCCGCAACCAGGAGAACTACCGCGAGTTCTCGCAGTACCCGGCTGTTGAGCACGACCTGGCTATCGTGGTTGACAACTCCGTGACCTGCGAGGATCTTGAGCGCCGCATTACGAGCGCCGGCGGCAAGCTGCTCGAGGGCGTGCGCCTGTTCGATGTCTACCGCGATCCGGTTCGCATCGGCAAGGGCAAAAAGTCCATGGCCTTTGCGCTCACGTATCGCGCTGACGACCACACACTCACCAGCGAAGAGGTCGAGAAGGCGCACCAGAAGATCGTCACCAAGGTGTGCAAGGGCGTAAACGGCGAGGTCCGCGGCTAGGACCGCTTGCGTCTGTGACGAATGTATTACAAAACGGCGCACTGCTTTGTTGGCAGTGTGCCGTTTTGCTATGATACCCGGCGGCGTGTTACGAATCTAACAATACGTAACACTGGCAAGGTTATTCAAGCGGCGCTGCAATTCCGTGCGCCGACAACCGGGAGGCGCTATGCACATTCCAGATAATTATTTGTCCCCGCAGACCGATGCCGTCATGGCGGTGGCGATGGTGCCCGTATGGGTCCATTGCATCAAGAAGGTGCGTGCTACGCTCGATCGCGAGCATATGGCGTTCCTGGGCATCTGCGCCGCATTCTCCTTCTTGCTCATGATGTTCAACGTGCCGCTGCCCGGCGGTACCACGGGACACGCCGTTGGCGGCGCGCTCATCGCGCTGCTGCTTGGCCCGGAGGCCGCGGCCATCGCGGTTTCGGTCGCGCTGGCGCTGCAGGCGCTGCTGTTTGGCGACGGCGGTATCCTGTCCTTTGGAGCCAACTGCTTTAACATGGCCTTTGTGTTGCCGTTTACCGCTGCTATCGTGTTCCGTGCGCTCAACAGCCGTCTGCACGACAAAAGGTGGGGCACCTCGGCTTCTGCCATCGTGAGCGGTTGGGTCGGGTTGTGCCTAGCGGCCCTGTGCGCGGCAATCGAGTTTGGTATTCAGCCGATGCTCTTTACCAACGCTTCGGGCGCTCCGCTGTACTGCCCCTTCCCGCTGTCCGTGGCTATTCCGGCCATGTTGGTCCCGCATATGCTGGTTGCCGGCGTGATCGAGGGCGTGGCGACGGCCGCCATCTATGGTTTCATTAAGAAGACGGCGCCGAGCATTATCGTCGGGCCCGAGGCCGTCGATGGCCAGCTTGCCGCCGATGGTACCGCCAAGAAGACTTCCCTGATTCCCACGCTCATTCTGGTCGCCGTGCTTGTCGTGGCTACGCCGCTCGGCTTGCTCGCCACCGGTGACGCCTGGGGTGAGTGGGACGCCGAGGGCGCCGCGACCGCCGTTCAGGAGGCTGGTGACGACAGTCTGCAGGCTTCGGTCGGCCTCGATGCTCCGACCTTTGCCGATGCGCTGCCCACGGGCGACTACCTGCAGGTTTATTCCGAGGAGCAGGGCCTTGGCTTTGCCGGCCAGGCCGCGATGTATATTCTTTCGGGCGTGATTGGCGTGGCGGTGCTTACCATCGCATTCCGCCTGGTCTCGCTGACGGTCAAGGAAAGCGGTGCTCATGGCAATAGCCGAGCTGCCTAGCTGGCTTGCGGCCGAGGAGCGATATGAGCCCGTGGGGGCTCGGCATCGTGTGATGCAAAAGAATGTCCTGCACCTGGCGAGCCTGCTTGAGCGGGTTCGCCTGGGTGGAGGCGCGCACGAGGGCGGGTCGATGGTCGACCGCGCCCTTTCTTGCGTTTCGGCTCCGGTGCGCCTGGTGGGGATGTTCGTTTGCGTTCTGTGCGTGTGCCTGACGCAAAGCTCGCTGTACCTGATGTTGATGGCGGCGATCGCGTTGGTGCTGGTCGCGGTGCGCCCAGCACGCGGGTTGCGCGCGACTTTTGTGCCGGCGTTCGGCGCCGCGGGACTCGCAGTGGTTCTGGCGCTGCCTGCCCTGCTGCTGGGCGCTTCCGCTACGGGCGCCATGCTCAAGATTGCGCTCAAGACGTTCATTAATGTGTCGCTGGTGTTGGGCGTTTCGTGGACCCTCACGTGGAGCCGCATGTCGGCAGCGCTCAAGATGCTGCATCTGCCCGACGAGGTCATCTTTACCTTTGATATGGCACTCAAGCATATCGAGGTGCTGGGACGCACAGCGCACGATCTGTGCGAATCGGTCATGCTGCGCAGCGTTGGCCGTACGCCTGAGGGATTTTCGCGTACCGAATCGATCGCGGGTATCATGGGCATGACCTTTATCAAGGCGATGGAATGCAGCCACGCGATGGACGAGGCTATGCTTTGCCGCGGCTTTGCCGGTGCGTATCCGGCGCCCGCACGGAGCGGACTGAGCTGGCGCGATGCGGTTTATGCGGTCGCCGTGGCGCTGTTTGCGGTGCTGTGCGCTGTGCTGTAGTGCGGACGGCGGGCTGTTGATGTGAATAGGGAAGGGCGACGTTTTGACGATCGATATGAATAATGCGGCGGGCACGAACGGTGCGGGCGCCGAGGTCGCGCCGCTCATCGAGCTACGCGACGTGGTGTTTTCCTATGCGGGGCATACGGTTGTCGATGGTGTGTCGCTGCAGGTCGATCGTGGCGAGCTCGTTGCCCTGCTTGGCCCGAATGGCTGCGGCAAGACGACGATCATGCGCCTTATTAACGGTCTTGAACTCGCGGACGCAGGGGCATACCTGTTTGACGGGCACGTGATCGATGCAACATTTCTAAAGGATTCCGTGGCTTCCCAGCGCTTTCACCAGCGCGTAGGCTTCGTGTTTCAAAATGCCGATGCCCAGCTGTTTTGCGCCACGGTAGGCGAGGAGGTCGCGTTTGGTCCGGCTCAAATGGGGCTGTCGACAGACGAGCTCAAGTGCCGCGTTCGCGATGCCATGGAGCTGTTCCAGGTTTCCGATCTGGTCGATGCCTCGCCCTATCAGCTTTCGGGCGGGCAAAAAAAGCGTGTGGCGCTGGCGGCCGTCGTGTCGATGAACCCCGATATCCTGGTGCTCGACGAGCCTACCAACGGACTCGATGAGGATTCGTGCGACATCGTGGTCAGCTTTTTGCTGGCTTATGTTGCTGCCGGCAAGACGGTCTTAATGAGCACACACCATCAGGATTTGGTACGACGCCTGGGTGCCCGCGCCATCTATATCGACCGATATCATCACGTGGTCGAGGCGTCCGTGCCATCGTATGGAACCGAGAGCGCCGCCGCGGAATAGTTGCCGGATAGTAGGGGTGCGGCTGCGTGCGTGGCCCGCTGTGAATGGTATAGTTATCCGGGTTTTTACGGGGGTGGCTATGCCAAGTTGGAATATTCATATCGCTCAGACGGAACGACTGCTGGCGCGTGCTGGCACGCTTGCCGATAAAGTGCGCGACCGCAATGCCTTTTTGTTTGGCAGCGTGGTTCCGGACATTTTTGTGGGCTATATGGTTCCCGGCATTGCCGATCCCATCCCGTATCGTATTACGCATTTTGCCAAGCCCGAGCCTATCCCCAAGCCGCGTGAGCAGGAGTTTTGGGACACTTATGTGGCGCCGCTGCTCAAGGGCATGCCGATAGGTGCGCCGGCTGCGGCGACGTCGATTGTCGAGGAACGCGAGCGACTCAATCGGGTGCATTATCCGCAGCGATATAGGGATGCGGAGCCGATCGCTGGTCCCGCTGCTGACGAGCTTTCGCTCGCGCCCGAGAACGTGGCACAGTCGTTACTCGATTTGACGTTGGGTGTTTGGTCGCATCTGGTGGCCGACACCGTGTGGAACACCCGCGTAAACCAGTACCTCGAGGCGCATGGCGGCAAGCCGTGTGAGGAGTTCCGCATCAAGAAGCAGGGCGACTTTGACTGGTTTGGCAAAACCCTCGGCATCGTTTCCATCCCGCGTGCGACCGATCGTCTCTATACCGCGGCGGCCCAGTTTGGCCAGTATTCGATCCCGCAAGAGTATGTGCTCAAAACCATTGGCGTCATGCACGAGATTGTGCGCGAAAACCCCGGCGAGCCGGATCACCCGCCGTACCGCCTGCTGACCGAAGCGTTCTTTGACGCAACGTTTACCGAGGTCGTCGAGTTAACCGAGGCAGGTTTTGCCGCCCGCGTCGCATTGCCCAGCGCGCCCGCGCTGCCTCTGATCGCTAGCTGCTAGCTGGCCTGCCTGGCAGCGAATAGGTCATCCCAATCGACAAGCAGTTCTTGCCGCAGAGCATCTTCGGCGTCGCACTCCTGTTTGATCTTTGGGGTGTAGGGAAGCCCGGCCTTTTTATGGATGAGTTCGGCAAGGTTGCCAAAGCTCCTTTTGTCCTTGATCTGGCCATAGGTAATTTGGATGACGTCGTAGCCCATGCTTGTGAGTGCGGTAGTGCGCTCGGCATCGGAGAGACTCGCAGCTTCGCTGTCATGAGCGGAGCGGCCTTGGCATTCCAGAATGACGCCCATGCTGTCGGTGACACTTTCGATGAGGATATCGGCATAACAGCAGGTTTTGTCATACAGCGAACGTGCGGCTTCGCTGAGCGGGATGCGTGCGTTATTGGTGATGCCTATACCCAGACCGCCTTCGTCGCGGGGGAGTGAGACGAGCATGGACGTCTGGACCTCGAAGGGCGAGGCGGTCTGCCCTGCCATGCGTTCGGCGGCCCAGCGGAGCTGCTTAACACCGCGCAGGCCTGCGGCCTGCTTGGCGAACGCGGCGATATCCGCCGCGCTGAGGAGCGGCGCGCGTTTCCACAAGTTGGTGTCATTGCCCTTGGTGTCGACAATACGCTTCCAACCACAGTCGGGCGGAATGAACTTAAGAGATATTGCCTCATCAAGTTGCTGTTGCGTACGTTCGCAGGGCGTAAACACTGCAAATGAGCTGCACATCTCGTAGCAAGCCATGAGTAGCTGGTTGCGGGAGACCTGCGTAGCAAGGCTGAGCAGCGTGAATTCCGGTGAAGTGACATCAAATCCATGTTCAGTCTGCCTAAACGACCCAGGAGGCGGCTCTTGGGTCAGGAGGTGCGATTTAAAGAGGCTTCGCGACCCCGATTGTGCCCGAGTGAATACAAGCCTGTGAAGCGGTGCGTGAAGCAGGTCTTTTACAACTGCATGACTTCCGAGGCCGCAACATCTGCGATCTATATTGCCAAGGCTAATGGCGGGGTAAAGGCCTAATACCTGCGGCGGGATACGGTAATAGTAAAAAGCGGATTGACCGCAGAGCGTCAGGTCCATGACGTCCTCCAGATCGAAATGTGCTTTTGGACCGTGCGATGCCAGCGTCAATTCGGAAGTATGCGGCAAAATCTGAACCCTGTGAGCAGACCTGGCTTTTGAGGCTAGTTTATCAGGCATTTTGTTGTAAAAAAGCGGGGTGTGTTCGAAGGTCTCAGAATTTGCCGCATACTTCCGAAAACTAGGTCGATCTGGCTCTTGCTAAAACGATTTATCAGCGTCGGTTAAGGTGTGGGTTTGCCACCGGGCGAACACTTTTAGCGCTTGGGACTTTATTTTTTGGGCCTCGAAGGGTGGATTTCGCGCTTTTGGTAAAGAAATGAGTGCGTGTTTTGCCGTGCGCCGACATTGGCACAGAAAAAGGGCCCGGAAGGCGAAGCCTTCCGGGCCCTTTGCAATGCAAGCATGCTTGCAAGTGCGATTTAGCGCACCTGAGCGACGTAAGCGACGTTGGTCGAGGAGACCTTGTCCTCGAGCTGAACACTCATGCGGGGATCGCCGGCGGTAGCGACGGTCAGATCGCCGGCCTCGACGTAGCCGAGCTCCTTAGCGGTCTCGATCGCCTTGACGATCGTGCCGTTGACGGTGCCCTGGGTAATCTCGGCCTGGTGCGGGATAACGCCCCAGTACATGATCATCTGCTGGACGGCCCACTCGTGGCGGGAGAACGCGCAGATCGGCATGTTGGGACGGAAGTGCGAGATCAGGCGAGCGGTACGACCGGTGGTCGTCGGCACGGTGATGCACTTGGCGCCAACGGTGGTGGCCATGTTCACAGCGGACATACCCACAACGTTGTTGACGACGCGGGTGCCGTGAGCATCGGCCGGAACCTCGAGCGGAGCGTGGGCCGGGAGGTACTTCTCGGTCTCGAGAGCAATGCTGGCCTGCATCTTGACGGCCTCGACCGGGTACTTACCGGCAGCGGACTCGCCGGACAGCATGACGGCGTCGGTGCCGTCATAAATGGCGTTAGCAACGTCGGCAACCTCGGCGCGCGTCGGGCGCGGGTTCTGCTGCATGGAGTCGAGCATCTGCGTAGCGGTGATAACGGGCTTGTAGGCCGCGTTGCACTTGGCGATGATCTCCTTCTGGATGTGCGGAACGAGCTCGGCCTTGATCTCGATACCCAGGTCGCCACGGGCGACCATGATGCCGTCGGAAGCCTCGAGAATCTCGTCGAAGTTCTCGACGCCCAAGGCGCACTCGATCTTCGGGAAGATCGTCACGTGCTCGCCGCCGTTCTCGCGGCAAAGCTCGCGGATGCCGCGGACGGACTCGCCGTCACGGATGAAGGAAGCGGCGATGTAGTCGATGTTCTCGGTCAGGCCAAAGAGGATGTCCTGACGATCGCGCTCGGTGATGGCGGGCAGCGAGATGTTGACGTTGGGCATGTTGACGCCCTTGCGCTCGCCGATCAGGCCGTCGTTCTTAACGACGCAGGTCATGTCCTGGCCACTGACGGACTCGACCTCGAGGGCAACCAGGCCGTCATCGATCAGGATGAGGGAGCCCTTCTCGACCTCGGAAGGCAGAGCCAGGTAGTCGAGGGAGATGTGCTCAGCGGTGCCGTGGAAATCCTCGGACGTGGGCTGAGCGGTGACGACGATCTTATCGCCGGTCTTGACGGCAACCTTCTTGCCGTCGACCAGAAGGCCGGTGCGGACCTCGGGGCCCTTGGTGTCGAGCAGGATGCCGACAGGCAGACCGAGCTCCTTGGAAATACGGCGGACGCGCTCGATGCGACCGTGGTGCTCGTCGTAGGAGCCGTGCGAGAAGTTAAAACGGGCGACGTTCATGCCCGCCTTGATCATCTCGCGGATGGTCTCGTCGCTATCGCAGGCGGGACCCATGGTGCATACAATCTTAGTGCGCTTGTACATTCAGACCTCCATCTGACATCGTCTTGCGCTGATAGATAAACCATAAGAAATAAAACCGAGATGATTATAACGAAATGCCGACCGAATACCCCAAAAAATCGACCGTATGCCGAAATGGAAGTTCATTTTTTGCGGGAAAAACGGTATATGAAAAATCTTTACCAACCACTCCAACCGCTGCTATCTGGGCGATATGTCAGTTTGGCGATGTGCCGAAGAAAAAACGTTTTACCAATGTTGAGCATCACACGGTCTGCACCGTTGCGTGCGGACCATATTTCCAAACCGATTGTTTTGGCTAGACGCGTCGCTTTGGGGTACCATAGCTCCACTATCAACTGCCGCTCAGCACGGCAGCCTTGATGAGCCCTTGCCCTTCTCCTGGGAATTATGATCGGGCATCAATCTGCTGAGTGGCCCGAATCCCAGGAGGGGACTCTATATGCAAAAGGAATACCTGTCCGCCGCGGCGGAGGTGCTCAGCGACCAAGGTGTCGATGAGAACCTCGGCCTGAGCAACGACGAGGCGTCGTCGCGCCTCGCCAAGACAGGCCCTAACAAGCTCGAGGAAGCTGAGAAGACGCCGCTGTGGAAGCGTTTCTTTGAACAGATGGCTGACCCTATGGTCATCATGCTGATCGTTGCCGCCGTCATCAGTGCGCTCACGGGCATGGTCAAGGGCGAGCCCGACTTTGCCGATGTTGCCATCATCATGTTCGTCGTTATCGTCAACTCGGTGCTGGGCGTGGTCCAGGAAGCCAAGAGCGAGGAGGCCCTCGAGGCCCTGCAGGAGATGAGTGCGGCGCAGTCCAAGGTGCTACGCGACGGCAAGCTCGTGCACCTGCCGAGCGCCGAGCTCGTGCCCGGCGACGTGATCATGCTCGAGGCGGGCGACTCCGTTCCGGCCGACTGCCGCGTGCTCGAGAGCGCCACGATGAAGATCGAAGAGGCCGCGCTCACCGGCGAGTCCGTGCCCGTCGAGAAGCATGCCAACGTGATCGAGCTCGCCGCCGGCACCGACGACGTGCCGCTCGGCGACCGTAAGAACATGTGCTATATGGGCTCCACCGTCGTGTACGGCCGTGGTCGCGCCGTCGTGGTCGGCACCGGCATGAACACCGAGATGGGCAAGATCGCCGGCGCCCTGGCCGAGGCCAAGGAAGAGCTCACGCCGCTGCAGGTGAAGCTCGCCGAGCTCAGCCGCATCCTCACCATCATGGTGATCGTCATCTGCGTCGTCATCTTTGGCGTTGACATCCTCCGCCACGGCGTGGGCAACGTCCTTACCGATCCGACTGCCCTGCTCGACACCTTTATGGTTGCCGTCTCGCTCGCCGTCGCCGCCATCCCCGAGGGCCTTGTTGCCGTCGTGACCATCGTCCTTTCGCTTGGCGTGACCAAGATGGCCAAGCGCCAGGCGATTATCCGCAAGCTCTCTGCTGTCGAGACCCTTGGCTGCACACAGACCATCTGCTCCGACAAGACCGGCACCCTTACCCAGAATAAGATGACCGTCGTCAAGCACGAGCTCGCTGCGCCCAAGGAGAAGTTCCTGGCCGGCATGGCGCTGTGCTCCGATGCTCAGTGGGACGAGGAGCTGGGCGAGGCCGTGGGTGAGCCGACTGAGTGTGCGCTCGTCAACGATGCCGGCAAGGCGGGCCTCACTGGCCTGACTGCCGAGCACCCGCGCGTGGGCGAGGCCCCGTTTGACTCGGGCCGCAAGATGATGTCCGTGGTCGTCGAGACCCTTGACGGCGAGTATGAGCAGTACACCAAGGGCGCGCCCGACGTGGTGATCGGCCTGTGCACCCATATCTACGAGGGCGATAAGGTCGTCCCCCTGACCGAGGAGCGTCGCGCCGAGCTCGTGGCCGCCAACAAGGCCATGGCCGACGAGGCCCTGCGCGTGCTGGCGCTGGCAAGCCACACCTACACCGAGGTCCCGGTCGACTGCAGCCCCGCCGCGCTCGAGCATGACCTGGTCTTCTGCGGCCTGTCCGGCATGATCGACCCGGTCCGCCCCGAGGTCGCCGAAGCCATCCGCGAGGCCCACGACGCTGGCATTCGCACCGTCATGATCACGGGCGACCACATCGACACCGCCGTGGCCATCGCCAAGCAGCTGGGCATCGTCACCGATCGCAGCCATGCCATCACCGGTGCCGACCTCGATCGCATGAGCGACGAGGAGCTCGACGCGCACATCGAGGACTACGGCGTGTACGCCCGCGTCCAGCCCGAGCACAAGACCCGCATCGTCGAGGCCTGGAAGTCGCGTGACCAGATCGTGGCCATGACGGGCGATGGCGTCAACGACGCCCCGTCCATCAAGCGCGCCGACATCGGCGTGGGCATGGGCATCACCGGTACCGATGTCACCAAGAACGTCGCCGACATGGTACTTGCCGACGACAATTTCGCCACCATCATCGGTGCCTGCGAAGAGGGCCGTCGCATCTACGACAACATCCGCAAGGTCATCCAGTTCCTGCTTTCGGCCAACCTTGCCGAGGTCTTCTCGGTGTTTATCGCCACGCTCATCGGCTTTACCATCTTCCAGCCGGTGCAGCTGCTGTGGGTGAACCTGGTTACCGACTGCTTCCCTGCGCTCGCGCTGGGCATGGAGGACGCCGAGGGCGACATCATGAAGCGCAAGCCGCGCAACGCCAAGGATGGTGTCTTTGCCGGACATATGGGTCTGGACTGCGTGGTCCAGGGCCTAATCATCACCGTGCTGGTGCTGGCGAGCTTCTTTGTGGGCGTGTACTTTGACATGGGCTACATCCACATCGCCGATATGATCGCCGGCAATGCCGACGAGGAAGGCGTGATGATGGCCTTCATCACGCTCAACATGGTCGAGATTTTCCACTGCTTCAATATGCGCAGCCGTCGTGCGTCGCTGTTCACCATGAAGAAGCAGAACAAGTGGCTGTGGGCTTCCGCCGCGCTGGCGCTGGTGCTGACGGTGATCGTAACCGTGCAGCCGACGCTTGCTGAGATGTTCTTTGGCCCCGTAACGCTTGAGCTCAAGGGCGTTGTCGCTGCCCTGGGCCTTGCCTTCCTGATTATTCCGCTGATGGAGATCTACAAGGCGATCATGCGCGCTGTGGAGAAAGAGTAACGTATCTGTCCGGGCCCGACCGCCTGCGGGGTTTCCACGGGCACGTCCTCGCCGCGTTGCGGCTGCGGGATGTGCCCTTAGGAAACCCCTCCCGGCGGGCGGGCCCTGCGGTATCCTTGTTGGCTTTTCTCCCGCGCGGATGATAAGGGCTGAGGGAAAGTTTGTGAGCTGGTCGGGCTTTGCCCGGCCAGCTCTTTTTGATTTAAAATACCTGCTCAGTTGTGATTTATGGTGCTGGGAGGCGCTTGTGGGCAAGGCTAAGGCTAAGGCGAAGAAAAAGACGACGGGGGCGCGGGCTAAGCGCGATCGTCGTCGGAAGCTCGCGACCGAAGCCCCTGCATCTGCTGAGGAATTGCTGGCGAGTGTACCGGGGCTTGACGCGCTGCAGGATGTTCCGGCGTTTGATGACCTGCCGGTCGATGAAGCTCAGCAGACTGCCTTTGATGATTTCTGCGCACATGCCGAGGAGCCCGAGCAGATGCAGCTTGGCGCCGTGGTGCGCCTGGACCGCGGGTTTCCGCTGGTGGCGACTGCCGATGACACGTTTCGTGCCGAGCATGCCGTGGGGTTTGCCAAGTCGCGCGGCGAGGACGAGGTCCTGCTGCCTGCCGTGGGCGACCGTGTGGCGGTGCGCCGCGCTCCCGGGCACGATATGGGCGTGATTGAGTGCGTGCTGCCGCGCCGTACGAGCTTTGAGCGTTGGCGTGGCCGTGCCCGCGGTGAGCGCCAGGTGCTCTGCTCCAACGTTGACAGCGTGCTGATCGTGCAGGCGCTCGGCGCCGGCGAGGTGCTGCTCGATCGCGTGGCGCGCTCACTGGTATTGGCGCTCGATTGCGATGCCGAGCCGGTGGTGGTGCTCACCAAGGCCGACCGCTGCGAGGCCGATGAGCTCGAGCGCGATCTGGACCGCGTGCGTCGTCTGGTGGGTCCGGACGTGCGCGTGATCGTGACGTCTTCTGCCGAGGGCCGCGGTCTGGACGAGGTCCGTGCCTGCGTGCCTGCCGGGAGCTGCGCCATGATTCTGGGCGAGTCGGGTGCCGGCAAGTCGACGCTGCTCAATGCACTGCTGGGCCACGATACGTTGGCGACCGGCGGTGTGCGCGAACGCGACGACCAGGGCCGTCACACTACCGTCGCGCGCGTGATGGTGGCGCTGCCGGGCGACGCCGGCGTGATCGCCGATGCCCCGGGTCTGCGCAGTTTGCCGCTCGTGGGTCACGAGCGGGGTCTGGCACGCGCCTTCCCCGAGATTGTCGAGGCATCGCGTGCGTGCCGGTTTGGCGACTGCACGCATACCCACGAACCGGGTTGCGCCGTTCGCGAGGCCGAGGACGCCGGGCAGATCGACGGCCTGCGTCTGGAAACGTTCCAAAATCTGGCGTCATCCATGCGCGTGAGCGCTCAAATGCTCGATCCCGATGTCCATCTGTAATTGATTTTATCTATGACAGCCGTCTCCCAACTGTTCGGGAGACGGCTTTTTTGCTGCGGAAAAGCCTCGAAACATGCAGTTTGCTGACGTGCTGGCCAAAACCTTGTCACGAGCTTGACGGGCTGTTCAGCTTTTGGTCAGCGATTGGTTTGACATCGAAAACCAAGATTGCGATTGCGCCGCTTTGCACTCTGGCCGCCCAGACAATGGTGGTACGGGCATTCGCCCGGCACTGCCATGAGAGGAGCGGCCGTGAACAAGAGCAAGCGCATCGCCATCAGTCTGGTCGCGGGCGTGCTCGCTGCTCTGCTCTGCATGGTTTACGGCTCGTCGATCCGCTCGCAAGCCGAACAGGTCCAGGCTGAGACCTTGGCCAAGTACGGTGGCGATCGCGTCGAGGTATGCGTCGCGGCGCGCGATATCGATGTGGGCGAGACCCTCGATGAGACCAATGTCATAACCCAGGAGTGGTTGACGAGTCTGCTGCCGCGTGACGCGGCGACCGAGCTACGCCAGGTGCGCGGCGACGTGACGACTTCGCGTATTCCCAAAAACGCCGTGATCTGCAATGTCTACACCAAGGCCGAGAGCCACATGCTCGAGGTGCCTAAGGGCAAGGTCGCCGTTTCGGTGGCGGTCGATGCCGAGCACTCGGTCGGCGGTGCTGCGGGCGTGGGCAGCTACGTGGATGTGTACGTGCAAAAAGACGGCGTAACCGATCGGCTGTGCGGCGCGTACGTGATCGATACCAGTGAGGATTCCGGTGCCACGCGTGAAGGCAAGATCGAATGGGTGACACTGGCGGCTGACCCCGAAGACGTCAAGGAACTGCTGGGAGCCTCGGGCAAGGGAACGGTCAGCTTGACGATTCCCGCCACGGCGCGCGGCAAAAAGAGCGGAGGCGACGAGTGATGAAGGCGATCTGGCTTGCGTGCTGCGCGTGCGGCGATTACGGGCTGTTGCAGCGGGAAGTCGAGGGCCGTGATGCGGGTGCACAGGTGCTTCGCGTGGGTGACCTGGACGGGCTGGTTTCCATGGCGCGGGCGTTTCCGTCGCGCCGCGGGGCTGCCATCATCGCGGCGTCTCTGTTTGATACCGAAGATGTTCGCAAGACTGTTGCGCGCCTGACGGCCGAAGGCCGCGTGAGTCGCGTGGTCGTGTTGATAGAAGCGCTCGATCCGTCGGATATCGAGGGGCTGTTTCGCGCGGGGGCGACCGAGGTCATCGCTGCGCACAGTATATGCGGCAACGGGCGCGCGGGCGAGGGAGCGGTTGATTCCGATCGGCGCATGACGATTGAGCCCGATGCTTTTGTTGATAGGGAACCCGGGGCGCCTCGCGCTACAAGAGGCCCGCGTGTTGATGATTATGGAAAAGCGGAAGCCGAGCATGGTCGGCGCCCCCGGAACCCCCTTGTATACGATGACGCTGGAGGGCCGTCGCAGCATGCTGGCGACTCCCCGACTGTAGATATGGGATACGTGCACGGCGTGAATCTGGCGGATGAACTCGACGAAGTTGAGGGCTTTGCCGGGTGCGGCGAGTTGTCGCCGATGCAGCATGAGCAGATTGCACAGAACGAGCCTGCCTCGCAGACCGAACAAGCTGCCATGCCGGCTTGGACGCAGCGTGTGGTTGCGGCGGGGGGG
>DXLR01000132.1:0-20218 GCA_019414625.1 Collinsella sp. | reverse complement strand
GTCATCGACGCCCGCCCCGCCGCTTCAGATGCCGCCGGCAGACGCCGCCGCACCGCCGCATCGAGCTCCGGTCATCTGCGCCATTTCGGGTTCGGGCGGTTGCGGCAAGTCGACGATTGTTGCCACCATGGCACACACATCGTCGCTGTTGGGCTTGCGTGCCGCCGTGCTCGACCTGGACCTGATGTTTGGAAACCTTTACGACTTGTTAGGCGTCGATGCTCCGCGCGATATGGCGGCACTTATCGAGCCGTCGGCGGCGGGCGTGCTCGCCGAGCCGGATATCGTAGCCGCTTCGATGCGCGTGGCGCCGGGCGTTACGCTCTGGGGTCCCGTCGCGGCGCCCGAGCAAGCCGAGCTCATGGCACGTCCGGTGGAGCTACTGCTTGATGTCCTGCGTCGCGAATCCGACGTGGTCTTTATCGATACCTCGGTCTTTTGGGGCGACGCCGTGGCGGCTGCGGTGGCAGCGAGCGACCGTTGCCTGGTCGTTGGCGATGCGGCGGTGTCGTCCGCGACATCGGCGTCGCGCGTCATTGAACTGGCAAGTCGAGTAGGTGTGCCGCGCACGCGCATGAGCGCCGTGTTCAACCGGTTCGGTGCGCGCGGGGCAGACGAGGACGTCGCCATGCGCTTTGAGATTGCCTGTGCGTTGAGCTCCAAGATTCGTATCGCCGATGGCGGGCAGGATCTCGCCGCGCTCATGGCGTTTGGGCGCGCTGACGAGGCAGTGGGGCAGACCAGCGCTTTTGCGACCAGCGTGCGCGAGGCCACGCGCGAGATGCTCGTGGAACTGGGGTGCGCCGTCGGTCCTTGGAGCGATATGGTCGCCGACCGTGCAACACGCACCGAACGCCCGCGTATTCGCCTTCCCTGGTCGCGCGAGGGTGATCAGCGATGAGCCTGCAAACGAGGATTAAGGCTGCCGGCGCTGCAGCGACGGCAGCGCCTGTAGATGCGGGGCGTCGCCGCGCGGTGAAACGACGCACCAAGCGCGCCGTGATGGACCGCATGGGTTACGACGAAGTGGCGCGTATCAGCGCCTATATCGACCCGGCACTTGCCCGCTCGGAATTGCGTCCTGCGGTGGAGGCGGCGCTCAATGTTGAGGAGCCGACCGATCTCGCGACGCCCGAGCGCGAAACCATCATCGACGAGATTTTGGATGACGTGGTGGGCTTGGGGCCGTTGCAGCCGCTCATCGAGGACGACACCGTTACCGAGATCATGATCAACGGCTGCCGCTCGGCTTTCTTTGAACGCGGCGGCGTCTTGTACCCCATCGAGCATGCGTTTGAGGATGATGAACAGATCCGTGTGCTTATCGACCGCATCATCTCGCCACTTGGCCGCCGTATCGACGAGCGCAGCCCCATCGTCAACGCCCGCCTCAAAACGGGCTATCGCGTCAACGCGGTGATTCCGCCTGTGGCGATTGACGGACCGATTCTCACCATCCGAAAGTTCTCGGACCGTATCTGCTCGCTGGACGAGCTTGTGGGGCTGGGGTCGCTGCCGCTTTGGTATGCGCAGCTGCTGTCGTGCGCGGTGTCGCTGCGACAGGACCTGGCGGTTGCGGGAGGCACGGGATCTGGTAAGACCACCCTGCTCAACGCGTTGTCATGTGAGATTTCCACCGGCGAGCGCATCGTGACGATCGAGGACTCTGCCGAGCTCAAGTTTGCGCATCATCCGCACGTGGTGCGCCTAGAGGCGCGCGAGGCTTCAATTGAGGGTGAAGGCGCGGTGACGATCCGCGACCTGGTAACTAATGCCCTGCGCATGCGCCCCGACCGCATCGTGGTGGGCGAGGTGCGCGGTGCCGAGTGCTGCGACATGTTGCAGGCCATGAACACGGGCCACGACGGGTCGCTCACCACACTTCATGCGGGTTCAGAACAGGAGACCGTGGTGCGTCTGACGTTGCTTGCACGTTATGGCATCGACCTGCCGAGTGGGCTCATCGAGGAGCAGATTGCCATGGCGCTCGACGGTATCGTGATGTCCGAGCGCCACGCCGATGGCAGGCGCTTCGTCTCCTCGTATTCGGGGGTGCGACGCGCCGCATCGGGCGGCGTAGAGCTCGAGCGCTATGTGACGTTCGATGCCGCCGAGCGCACCTGGACGCTTGACCGCGAGCCGCCGTTTATCGCAGAAGGCCTGCGGTCGGGGACGCTTACACAAGAGGAGGTGGACGAATGGAGATCGCTATGCCCCTCGTCGTAGGGGGCTTGGCAGGGCTTTCTGTCGCGACGGTGTGTGGGGCAGAGCCTCGTGTGCCGCGGGTACCGCCGGCGGAGCTGGCACGTCAGGCGCTCGAGACGGTGGCAGAGAAGCTGCCGCGCGAGCTGGTGGAAAACGATTTGCTGAAAAAGATCGCCCGTTCGTGGGCATCGTTGGGCCCCACAGATCGCCTTGGGCTTGCTATTGAGGATAACGCGACTCGCCTGGCATTTCTGCTGCTATCGAGCGGTGTCTGCTGCGTTTTGCTGGCCGTTGCGTCGTTGTCGCCCATCGGCTTTGTCTTGGGGCTGGTGGTGCCGTTTGGCGTGGGCGCCGCGCGTGACACCTTCGATCGCCGACGCGAACAGCATGATGTAGAAGAGGCCATGCCCGAGGCATTCACAGCGTTATCCATGTCGCTTGCCTCGGGGCATTCGCTGGCACAGGGCATGCGCTTTGTGGGCGCCCATGCGCAAGAGCCGGTGCATACCGAGTTTTTGCGGGTGGCGGCGGCGATCGACTGCGGCGTCTCGGCGACTGATGCGCTGGATGACCTACTCGCTCGCATCGATGCTCCCGGCCTTTCGCTTGTCACCTTGGCGCTCAAGGTGTCGCAGCGAACCGGTGCTCCGCTTGCCGACCTGCTGGCCGAGGCGTCGAGCATGGTGGGGGAGCGCATTGAGCTCAAGCGCCGCCTGGATGTTAAGACGTCGCAGGCTCGCATGTCTGCGCATATGGTCGCGGCGATGCCGGCGGGCATGTGCGCGGTGTTGGCGCTGCTTTCGGCAGATTTTCGTCGCGGTCTTGCGACGCCTGCCGGCGCGGGCGCTGTGGTGCTGGGTCTTGCCCTCAACGCCGTTGCCCTGGTGGTTATCCGGCGCATTATGCGGGTGGAGCTATGAGCGCCTCGGTTGCAGTTGCGGCTTGCCTGTGCGCCCTGAGTGTATTTGTCGCGACGGGTTTTGATCGGGCGGATGCACGCAAGATCGCAGGGGCCTGCAAGCGCGAGGCGGTGCTGGTCGCTGCCGCTGGTCGCTCGGTGGTCGATGCTCTGACCGCGCGAGTGAAGGGCGCGGTTGGAGCGGGCGGCCCGGCGCGAGTGTCGCTCGGCGAAGTGTCCGAGATGATCGATGTTGTGCGCTTGGGTCTTTCGGCCGGTCTTTCGTTTGATGCGGCGCTTGAGATTTTCTGCGCCAACCGCCGGTCAGTGCTGGCTCTTCGCCTTGAGCGCGCCTGCATGGCGTGGCAGGTGGGCGTGGGCACGCGTGAGGACGAGTTGTTGGCCGCCGCGCGCGACCTGGACGTGCGAGCGCTCGAGACCTTTGCCATCACGGTGGGGCAGGCGCTCGCCCTGGGTGCCCCACTTGCCGAGACACTGGCCGCTCAAAGTCGCGAGATCCGTGCGGCTCATCGCGCCGCGGTCGAGCGCGAGATCGAGCGTGCGCCCGTCAAGCTGCTGATTCCCACCGGCACGCTCATCTTGCCGGCGTTGCTTCTGTCCATATTGGGCCCGCTGCTGGGGGCAGGCGGGATGATGTAGGGAGGAATACATGAACACGATGACTGACGCTGCTGGCAAGGTCCAGGGCTGGGCGTTTTGCCGGGCGGCACATGTTCGTCAGCGCGCCAAGGAACTATTGCAGGAGGAGAGTGCACAGGGTACCACCGAGTATGCCATCTTGGTCGGCGTGCTCGTGGTGATCGCGATTATCGCCATCGTCGCATTTAAGGGCAAGGTCCAAGATCTATGGAACGCTATCAGCGAGGGCATCAACAGCCTGTAGAGGGCGAGCGCCCCGTCGGGGTGCTGCTGGTGTTTGCTTGCCTGACCGTGGCGATAGCGGCGGTGCTTTGGGGGCTTAACGCCGCGCGGCAGCAGCGTCCTGGGACCGCCTCCGATTTGGGCTCAGATTCGGCGGTGGCGTCTCAAAAAGATGAGATGCGAGATGCGGACGATTCGGATGTCGCTGTCACGGCGCAAACCTTTCTGCGGACGCTCGACAAGCGGTCTGGCACTGCGACGGATTCGCCTGAGGGCAACGCGATTGCGGTTCGGCTTGCATGGTCCGAGGACCGACCGATGACCGAAGCGGCGGCGGATATGCTGCGTGCCTATCGCGAGGTACCCACGGCGCAACTTGCTCTGAGCGGCTATCTCGACATCAAGGGAAACGTGTGGGGCGCCATCGTGCGCGACGAACGCGGCTGGGTCGATATGGTGACAATTGCCGCGGATGCTGGCGATGCTTCGTGTCATCTGCGCGCCGTGCGCCTGAGCCCGCAGGCAACGGACTCAAAGGAGGGATCGTGAAATGCATGATGTCCTGCGTGAGGAATCTGCCCAGGCGACGGTCGAATACGCCATCGTCACGGTGGCGCTGTTATCGATCGTGCTGGCGATCGCGGGACTTTGGCGTGCCGGCACCGATGGGCGCTTGGCGGCGCTGGTTGAGCGGGCGGCATCCCATGGCGTTGCCTCGACGTCGGTTATCGACGCCGCTGCGGCCGCTAAGGACATCGCGTTGTATTGATGCCGCGCGCGAGGACCGGGCGCAGTCTACGGTCGAGGCCGCTTTTTTGCTGCCGACGTTTCTGACACTCATCCTTCTCGCGCTGCAACCGGTGTGCCTGCTCTATACGCGCGCGGTCATGGAGTCTGCCGCCGCCGAGACCGCGCGGCTCATGACCACGACGACGGCGGAGGACGACGATCTTAAGGAGTTCGCCCGCCGCCGACTTGCCGCAGTGCCCAACGTTTCGATCTTTCATGCCGGCGGGCCGTTGTCGTGGGATATCGAGCTTGGCCGGGCCGGTGCGGGTGGCGTCTCGTCCGTGTCCGTTTCCGGCGAGGTCAAGCCGTTGCCTGTGATCGGTGCGTTTGCGCAGGCTATGGGTGGTACCGCCGAGGGCGGCTACGTTGAGCTCAAGGTCGATGTCTCGTATCAATCGCGTCCCGAATGGCTGGAGGGAGATTATGATTCGTGGATTGCTGCATGGGATTAAGCGTTTCTGGTCTAGACGCGTTTTGACGCACCGTCCGAGCCGCCATCGCAAGCGAGGCGGCTTTATGGGTCGAGCCGGTGTCGATCTGTTTATCGAAGACGGCGCCTATACCACGCTTTCTTCTGCCGTGGTCATCCTAGTGGTGCTCACATTGTTGTTTTCGTCGACCGCGGCGATATGGAGCATGTCGCGTGCCGGGGATACCCAGGTGGCGGCTGATAGCGGCGCGCTGGCGGGTGCCAACGTAGTGTCGTCCTATCACACGGCTGCCACGGTGGTTGATGCGAGCATCTTGAGTCTGGGGCTGGCGGGGTTTGCCACGATCGGGACGGGCCTGGTCGCCATCCTCATCCCGGGTGCCGAGCCGGTTGCCGGCAATATGGTCGACACCGGGATTGAGATCATTAAAACGCGCAACAAGTTTGCCAAAAGCGCATCGGAAGGCTTACAGAAAATCGAGACGGCCCTGCCGTATCTGATCGCCGCGCGTGCCACGCAGGCGGTGTCGGCGCAGAATACCGATAGTGTGACCTATACCGGTACGGCGCTTGCCGTGCCCAGGACATCCGAGTCTGACTTCGCTGCGCTCAAAGGATCAGAGATCTCGACCGATACCATTAAAGACACATCAGATGATTTAGAGGGTGCGGCCGAGGAGCTGCGGAAGGCTTCTGAGGACACGGCGAAGGCTAAAGAGCGTGCTTGGCTGGTGGATTGTGGTGGGTCTGACAAGGGCTCGGTCGGCAGCTGTTCTTGCATGTGGGAGCGTGCGAAAAGCCTAACGGATCTCTCCGGTGTTCAAAATCCGCATTACTCATCGAGCGTTACGTGGGAGCCCCAAGTTGCCCTTGATCGCGCGAAGGACTACTACCATTGGCGTCTGACAAATGAGAAGCCCCACGGCTCGAGTGTCGAGATGAAGGCAGAGTCTGCGGCGCGTAAGGCGTTTTATACCTATGCGAGCGCGGAGGTCGATCGGGCACATATAACCGAGAACGGAGACAGGGTCTCCTCCTATATTCCGCTGCTGCCGCGCAACTCTGATGAGGTTCGGGCGACGGAACTCTATACCGATGCGGTGTGGCCGACTAGCGTGAACGATGACAAGGCGTATCTGCATTACGGGACGACCTGCCCTAACTATAAGAAGGGGACGCCGAGCGGATTTGCTTCGGTTGCCGATTACGATGGACAGGATAAATGCAGCAAATGCCATTTTGGCGTTTTGTCGCTTGGTGCCGTTGCGGCGCCTTCAACCTCTATCGAAAACGGCTTCGAGTATCACTTTGACAAGTTTAAAGACGCCCTGGAGGACTACGTCGACTGTCGCAACAAGGAGCTCGAGCTCGAGCGTCAGACCGAGGACGAAGCCGACCGTGCGGGCAATGCGTTCGATACCGCCATCAAAGAACTTTCCGGTGAGCGTCCGCGTATCGCTCCGCCCGGTCGCAACGGCGTGGTTGCCTTTGCGGTTTCGGGTGCCATCTCGAGCCCCGATGAACTCAACTCTTCGTTTAACACGGCAGTCAGGCTTGGCGATCGCGGTGCCATCTCTGCCGCGGTGCTGGCGCCCGATGAGGCGACGGCGCAAAACAACGTGCTTTCGCGATTTTTCTCGACATTGAAGGAACGCTCGGGCGGCGCTGCCGGTGTGCTCGACGGCGTCATGGATGTTTGGGGGCGGCTGCTTGTGGGATACGGAGACATCCAAGGTTCGGCCGACGAACTTATGGACGAGATGATTAAGGGCCTAGGAGGGGGCAACGGCGCGTTGGGCTCCATTGCATCGTGGCTCGGCGATACCGTTTCGGCGTCCGTGGCGGCGCTGGGTTTGGAACCGTGCGACTTGCGCCTGCGAAAGCCGGTGCTGACCGATTCCGCCAACGTCATTAAGAGTCCGGGGTCTGACATTGCCGGTTTCTCTCAAGCGCAAGACAAGCTGCGAAGTATTCCGTTGGGCGTGACCGATCCCAAGGCGCTTTGCGAAGCGCTGGAATATCAAGTCGAGCGCACCATCAGCGGCACGACGTTCACGCTTGCGGAGATTCCGCTGCCCGGCGGCGGTTCCATCCCACTTACCGTCGATGTCACCACACTGGCGGGTGCCCTGGGCGGTGGGTCGTAATGGGCATCCGCACGCGTCTGTGCGAGGAGCGCGCCCAGGCGACGGTCGAGATGGCCGTGGTCACGCCCGTCCTGCTGGTTCTGGCGCTTATCGTGTACAACGTCATGGTCTTTGCCGGTGCGGTCGCACGCTTCGATCGCGTGGTGCCCGATATCGTGCTAGCACATGCCGTGGCGCCGAGCGGGGAGGGCGATGGCAGCTCCATCGATGCTTCCGCGACCGTTCAGGCTCAGATCCAACATGCCATGGAAGGCTATGACTTGCTGATCGAGGTCTCGAGCGAACAGGGTGCGACGACATCGGATGGCGGTTTGCTTTCGCTTTCCGGCACGTTTAGGACCTATACCTGCACCATGCGCTATGAGCCGTGGCCGAGCTCGCTCAGCATCGCCGGCGTTTCGCTGGGGGCACCGGCAAAGTTGTCACACGAGCGCGCGGTGACGGTCGATCCGTGGCGTCCGGGGGTGGTCATGTGACCGCGGTCTCGTCCTACATCGCCTACGCGCGGGCACTCAATAGGCTGGGCTGGACGCCGGCCGAGTTTGCGGTGGCGGAGTCGTTTGCCGTGCGCCTGCGCGGCATGCTGGGACGGTGTCCGGTTGCCGCCAACGGTCTGCCGCTCGTCATGGCGTTTCCACGCTGCTCTTCGGTCCACACGTGTTTTATGGCCTATCCCATCGACATCGCCTTCATCGATCGCGACGGCAATATCCTCGCGCGCTACGAAAGCGTTCGTCCTTGGCGCACGTGCTCCTGCCCCGGCGCCTGGGCCGCACTAGAGCGTCCTTCAATCATTGTTTCGATCCCTGCTCTCCAACGCGTGCCGGCTTAAGAATTGGCGACAGCGGACTTTCGTCATACGAAATTGGGTAAGATGGAGGAGAAGATGCATGGATGTTGAGATCCATCCCAACGCTAAAAAGCACCTGACGGAAAAGCAGGTGCTTAGCGCTTGGCTTGCGGTTACTGAGTGCATTCGTCGCGAGCCGAAGGGCGAGCCGCTGAGATGGCTTGCGATTGGATGGCTCCCAGACGGACGAAGCGTGGAGCTTGTCGCGGTCGAGCTTGTCCGTGGGGGCTTATCATTCATGCCTTGTCTCCAGTCCAGAAGAAATTTTGGCAGGAGATTGAACGGGCTCGGCAAAGGGGTCGATGATGGGCAAGACGTATACGGCCGCTAATGGTCAGGTTGTAACGGATGAAATGATTGACGCGTGGTGCGAGTCGTACGAGCGCGGAGAGTTTCCGGATGGCGAACACACCGTTGGTGGGATCGTGCATGGACGGCCCCCACTCTCAGGCGAGGGGACGGCAACGCTGTCGGTCAAGATTCCTCTGGGAATGAAGGAGGCCATTCGTCGACGGGCGGCTGCCGAGGGGATGACTCCAAGTGAGTTTGCCCGTGCGGCTCTGAGCGAAAAACTTCTTGCTGCCGGCTGATGCCTCTGACGTGCCGATTTAAAGAACCGAGGCTGTGCTCAAAAACTTTTTTAAAATTCTCGGTTGACCGGAACGCGTCCTTGGTTATACTAATCAAGCCTTGAAACAAGGCACACCTCAAATGGCTGGGTAGCTCAGTTGGTAGAGCAGAGGACTGAAAATCCTCGTGTCAGGGGTTCGATTCCCTTCCCCGCCACCTTGAATTGACTAGGACCTCTGCAAAGGGGTCCTTTTCTTTTATGCAGCTCCCACATGGAATCGAACCCCGTGAGGGCGCGGAGCTGAGTAAACGCGTAAGCGTTTGCCAGCGCAGCTCGCAAGGCGCGTAAGCGCCGCAGCGGTCCGTCCGCGCAGCGCGCGGACGCGATTCCCTTCCCCGCCACCTTGAATTGACTAGGACCTCTGCAAAGGGGTCCTTTTCTTTTATGTAGGGTTCTGCGGAAACTGCGTCCCAGAACAAGGGCTCAGAACGGGACACACTTTCCGGTGCCTGCCTCCGGCGCGCGTACACACCTCGTCGCACCATTCCGAGCCCGCCCGCCCCAGACATTCCTCCCACTTTCGCGTCACTTTACAGACCGTTCGGTCGCCTGTCCGCACACGCGGGTATACTCAAAACGATACTTATCCTATGCAATACGATGCGGGTTCGACCTGCATGATCCGAAGGGGGCAGTGATGGAGAGGATACTCGGCGTTAATCTCTCTGGCTGGTTTATTCCCGAGCCTTGGGTGACCCCGTCGCTGTACGCGGCGACCGGTGCATCCAACGCGGCCGAGCTACAGGAGGCCATGGGTACCGCCGCCTATAACGAGCGCATGCGCCGCCATTACGAGACGTTTGTGAGCGAGGACGATTTTCGCCGCATGGCGCAGATTGGCCTCAATGCCGTGCGTCTGCCGGTGCCCTGGTATGCCTTTGGCTCACAGGGGTCCGATGCGTCCTACATCTCGGTTGTCGACTACATTGACCGTGCAATTGAGTGGGCTGCCAAGTACGACATCCGCGTGCTGCTCGATCTGGCAACCGTGCCCGGTGGCCAGGGCGATTCCAACGATTCGCCCACCACGCCGGAGGCTGTCGCCGAGTGGCATTCGTCCACCAACGGCCGTCATGTCGCACTCGACGTGCTCGAGCGCTTGGCCGATCGCTATGGCGAGGCCGAGAGCCTGCTGGGCATTGAGCTGCTGGACACGCCGCAGATGAGCGTTCGCAAGAGCCTCTTCACCATGACGGATGGCATTCCTGCTCACTACCTGCGCAATTTCTACCGCGATGCCTACGAGCTCGTCCGTTCGTATATGCCCGAGGATAAGATCGTCGTCTTCTCGTCTTCGGGGCATCCCAGCGAGTGGAAGCATTTTATGCGCGGCGCTAAGTACAAGAACGTCTACATGGACCTTCACCTGTACCATTACCGCGACGAACATGCGCTCGACATCACGAGCCCCCGCGGGCTGACGACGGCGATTTCGCGCAACAAGCGCGAGCTTAAAGAGGCGATTTCGACTGGGTTCCCCGTGCTGGTGGGCGAATGGTCGGGTGCGGCGATTTTTGCCAACTCGTCGGTTACGCCCGAGGGCCGCAATGCCTACGAGCGCGTGTTTATCGCCAACCAGCTGGCATCGTTTGCGCCGGCGGCTGGCTGGTTCTTCCAAACGTGGAAGACCGAGAAGCGTATTGCAGCATGGGACGCCCGCGCGGCGCTCGGCACGCTCGAGCGCGGCATGATTGAATAGGTTGATATGACGCAAAACAGCGCCCGCACGGGCAAACTTTATGTGGTCGGTACGCCCATCGGTAACCTGGGCGACCTGTCTCCGCGCGTCGGCGAGGCATTTGCCGCCGCCGACGCCGTCTGCTGCGAGGACACGCGTGTGACCTCAAAGTTGCTGATGCACCTAGGCATCTCCAAGCCGCTCGTTCGTTGCGACGAGAACGTGATCGCAAGTCGCGCAGCCGGTCTGGTCGACCGCCTGCTGGCGGGGGAGACCCTGGCCTTTGCCTCGGACGCCGGCATGCCGAGTGTGTCTGATCCCGGCCAGGCTTTGGTTGAGGCGGCGCGCGAGGCGGATGTGCCTGTCGAGGTTATTCCCGGCCCCTCTGCTTGCGTCACGGCGCTCGTATCGTCCGGTATTCCCTGCGAGCATTTCTTCTTCGAAGGCTTTTTGGGTCGCAAGCACGGTGACCGCGTGCGCCGATTGCAGCGCCTTGCCGTCGTCCCCGGCGCGCTTATCTTCTACGAGTCTCCACATCGCATCGTGGCGACGCTCGAGGCCGTGGCGGAGGTCTTTCCCCAGCGTGAGGTTGCCGTCTGCCGCGAACTCACCAAGCTGCACGAGGAGGTCTTGCGCGGCACCGCCGCCCAGCTTGCCGAGGAACTGCGTGCTCGCGGCGAGGTAAAGGGCGAGATTGCGCTGGTCATCGCGCCGCCGAGTGAGGACGAGGAGGCCGGTATCGCGCCAGTTGGAGCCGCGGCGGTAGACCCCGACGAGGCCCTGCGCGGGGACATCCGTGCCGCGCTCGAGGAGGGGGAGCCTGCCTCCGCGGTGGCAAAGCGCCTGTCGCAGAAGTACTCGCGCCGCAAGCGCGATGTCTATGCCATGGTGCTCGATATGCAATAGATGGAGGATATCCAGCCCTTGCGCTAGAATCTTCCCCTGTATGCAACTTTTTTCTGGAGGACAGACCCCATGGATCAAACCAAGCCTTCGTTTTTTATCACGACGCCCATTTACTACGTCAACGCCGATCCGCATCTGGGCACGGCTTATTCCACCATCATCGCCGACGTTCAGGCTCGCTATCGTCGCTCCGCCGGCTATAACGTCAAGTTCCTGACTGGCATGGACGAGCACGGCGAGAAGGTCGCCGAGGCTGCAGCCAAGCACAACATGACGCCGCAGGAGTGGACCGACAGCCAGGCTCCGCACTTCAAGGAGCTTTGGAGCAAGCTCGAGATCTCCAACGACGACTTCATTCGTACCACCGAGCCGCGCCAGCATCACGCCGTGCAGTATCTGTGGGAGCGCATGAAGGAGTCCGGCTACCTGTATAAGGGCAGCTATGACGGCTGGTACTGCGTGCCCGACGAGACCTACTTTACCGATACGCAGGTCCAGAAGGGTGACGAAGAGTACGGCAGCGTCGGTCAGCACCTGTGCCCCGATTGCCACCGTCCGCTCGAGCGCGTGCAGGAGGAGTCCTACTTCTTTAAGCTTTCCGCCTTCCAGGACAAGCTGCTCAAGCTCTATGACGAACACCCCGACTTTGTTGAGCCTGCGTTCCGCATGAACGAGGTTCGCAGCTTTGTCGAAGGCGGCCTCAACGACCTTTCCGTAAGCCGTACGAGCTTTGATTGGGGCATTCAGGTCCCGTTCGACGAGGGCCACGTGACCTACGTGTGGTTCGACGCGCTGCTCAACTATATGACCGCCGTCGGCTACGGTGTCGACACCGACGAGGCTCGTGCCGAGCTTGCCTATCGCTGGCCCGCGCAGTTCCACATCGTTGGCAAGGACATCATCCGCTTCCACTGCGTCATTTGGCCCGCCATGCTCATGGCCATCGGCGAGGCCCTGCCCGAGCACGTCTTTGCCCACGGCTTCCTGACCGTGCGCAATGCCGAGACCGGCAAGGCCGAGAAGATGTCCAAGAGCCGCGGCAACGCCATCGCTCCGCAGGATGTTATCGACATGCTGGGTGTCGAGGGCTATCGCTACTACTTCATGACCGACGTCGTCCCCGGCACCGACGGCGCCATCAGCTTCGAGCGCATGGAGCAGGTCTACAACGCCGACTTGGCCAACAGCTGGGGCAACCTTATCTCGCGTTCGCTCAACATGAGCGGCAAGTACTTTGACGGTTGCGCGCCCGCCAAGCCCGCATCGTTCGATGCGTTCGACAACCCGCTGGCAAAGATCGCCGATGGCCTGGTCGACCGCTACATGGCCAAGATGGACGTGCTCGATTACGGCGGAGCCAAGGATGAGGTCATGGAGCTCATCCACGCCGCCAACCACTACATCGAGGACTCCGAGCCCTGGGCACTTGCCAAGGACGAGGCCAAGGCTGACGAGCTGGCGTTTGTGATCTACAACCTGCTCGAGGCCATCCGCATTGCCGCTCACCTGCTGATGCCGCTCATGCCTCAGACCTCTGCCGAGGCCCTGCGCCGCCTGTCCTGCGAGAACGAGGCCGCGACCGACGACCTCAAGGGCATTTGCGCTTGGGGCCTGCTTGCTGGTGGTCAGCCCGTCGAGAAGGGCGATCCGCTGTTCCCGCGTCTGGCGTAGAGACCGCGCGAGCGCCATATCGGCAATTTGCTGTTTAGATGTAAGGGCATGGCCGCAACGGTCCATGCCCTTTCGTTTCAAGACGCCGCCATCATGCTAAGGAGGCAACTATGACAACTTCGCCTTTGGCAAACCCCACGGCAACAAGGGAGCTGCTGGAGGAGTTTGGCCTTGCGACCAAGCATCGCCTGGGCCAGAACTTTCTAATCGACAATCATGTGATCGAGCGTATCTGCGAGCTTGCCGAGCTTGCAGGTGACGAGCGCGTACTCGAGGTGGGTCCGGGTTGCGGTACGTTGACACTTGCGTTGCTGCAGGAAGCGGCGTGCGTTACGTCCATTGAGGCCGATCCTGAGCTCGAACCGGTGCTCGACGCCCACGCCGCCGACTATGCCAACTTCCGCTTTATCATGGGCGACGCGCTTAAGGTGGGCCCGGAGCAGATTGAGCAGGCTGCGGGCGGTGAGCCGACGGTATTTGTCGCGAACTTGCCCTATAACGTGGCGGCGACGATCATTTTGCAATTTTTCCAGACGATGCCGGCGCTCAAGCGCGCCGTCGTCATGGTGCAAAAGGAGGTTGCCGATCGCATTGCCGCAGTGCCGGGCAACAAGACCTATGGCGGCTATACGGCAAAGCTTGGCCTGTATGCGCAGGTAACGGGTCGCTTTGAGGTGCCGCCGCGTTGCTTTATGCCGGCGCCACACGTGGACTCGGCCGTCGTGCGTATCGACCGTGTTGACGGTGTGGTGCCCGAAGGACTCGATCGCGAATTTGTGGCCCGCGTGATTGATGCTGCATTTGCTCAGCGTCGCAAGACCATCCGCAATTCCATGAGCGCCAACGGCTTTGCCAAGGACGTGCTCGATGCCGCCTTTGAGGCTTGCGGTATCGCACCCACCACGCGCGCCGAGACGCTCGATGTTGCCGACTTTGTCCGTCTGGCCCGGGAGCTTTCCCATGACGCTTAATGCCGAACGCGTGACGTTTACCAAAAAAAAGAAGACGGTTGCTTGTCCCGTGCCCTTGGCACCGCTTGCCGACACACATGCGCATCTGCTTTCGTTCTGGGGCAAGGATGTGCCCGAGACACTCGTGCGTGCCAAGGCGGCAGGCATCGACCTGTTGGTGACGGTCTTCGATCCCATTGCCGATAAGCGCAGCGTGACGGACTATAGCGACTGGCTCGTGCGCGAGATTCTGCCGATGCAGGATATCCCGCAGATCAAGTATCTTGCCGGCGTGCATCCGTATGGCGCGCCGGACTATACCGACGACGTTCACGCACAGGTTGTTGCTGCGCTTGATGACCCTTTGTGCGCCGGTATTGGCGAAATCGGTCTGGACTACCACATGGACTATGACGACGATATCGCGCCGGCGCCCCACAGCGTGCAGATTGATTGCATGGCACGTCAGCTCGAAGTCGCCATGCGCTGCAATGTGCCGGTGGAGTTGCACCTGCGGCACGAGGACTCGGATGGGGAGCGCACCTCGCATATGGATGCGTACAACGTGCTTCGTGAGGTGGGCGTGCCCCAGGTCGGTTGTGTGCTGCACTGCTTTGGCGAGGACCGCGCCACGATGGAGCGCTTTGTGGAGCTGGGCTGCTATATCGCCTATGGTGGTGCGGCCACCTTTAAGCGCAACGAAGACGTGCGCGAGGCATTTGCGGCAACCCCACTCGATCGAATTTTGTTCGAGACGGATTGCCCGTATATGGCTCCGGAGCCCATCCGCGGTCTTGAATGCGAGCCCGCAATGATCTCCATTACGGCAAACGCGCTGGTTAACGACCGTGTCGATCGCACTGGTGAGGACGCCGAAACAATCGCGCATGCCGCTTGGGAAAATGCCTGCAAACTTTTTCAAAAATAGTTCTTGCGTTCGCGGTGACGCTCCGTTATTCTAATTCCTGCACGCGGGCGTGGCGGAATTGGCAGACGCGTACGGTTCAGGTCCGTATGGGGGCAACCCCATGAAGGTTCAAGTCCTTTCGCCCGCACCATTAAATGAAAGAGCTCCCAGCAATGGGAGCTTTTTTGTTATGTGCTCATCGCAGGGACTTGAACCTGTGAAGGAGCGAGCGTAAAGAAAACGCGGAGCGTTTTTAGCGAGCTGGCGAGGACGCCGGCAGGCGGCCGAGGCCGGTGCGGATCCGCGAAGCGGATACGCGGACGTCCTTTCGCCCGCACCATGGATTGAAAGAGCTCCCAGCAATGGGAGCTTTTTTGTTATGCACGATCTCCTTGGACGGGTATCCTAATGCCAACGTGTGCCTATCAGAGGAGAGACCATGCTGTTTTCCGGTATCATCGCCGCCCTTACCAGCCTTTTGATTCCCATCATCATCCTGTTGTTGCTGCTCCCCAACGCCTGCTACGTCGTTGAGCAGCAGCACGCTGTGATCATCGAGCGCTTGGGTAAGTTCAATCGTATCGTCAACGCGGGCTTCCACGTGAAGGTGCCCGTGATCGACCGCAAGGCCGCCACGGTGAGTCTGCGCACCATGAAAAATGGTTTTGGCATCGACGTTAAGACCCAGGACAACGTGACCATTGGCCTTGAGGTCTCCGCTCAGTACCACGTGAGCTATGACATGGGCGCCGGCCCGGCAGATTCGGGCATCTACAAGAGCTACTATATGCTGCAGGAGCCCGTCGACCAGATGCGCGACTTCATCACCGACGCCCTGCGCTCCTCCATCCCCGTCTACACACTCGATGAGGTCTTTGCCAAGAAGGATGACATCGCCAAGGATGTCAACGCTACCGTTTCCGAGCAGATGGCCGCCTACGGCTTCACCCTCGTGTCGACGCTCATCACCAAAATCGCACTGCCGACCGAGGTTGAGAACTCCATGAACGACATCAACGCCGCCCAGCGCAAGCGCGCTGCGGCACAGGAGCTCGCCGAGGCCGATCGCATCAAGCGCGTCACCGAGGCGACCGCCGAGGCCGAGGCTATGGAAAAGGCGGGCGAGGGCATCGCCAACCAGCGCAAGGCCATCGCGCTGGGTATCAAAGATTCGCTCGAGATCATCCAGGAGACGGGTGTCGGCAATGACGAGGCCAACCAACTGTTCATGTTTACGCAGTGGTCCGAGATGATGACGGAGTTCGCTCGCACGGGTAAAACCTCGACGGTCGTGCTGCCGAGCGACTTTTCGCAGTCGGCCTCGATGTTCGAGCAGATGCTGGCCGCCGGCAAAGTTCAAAACGATTCGAAGGAGTAGACGCGCGTGAAATACACCGTCGTTTGCGTCGGTAAGCTCAAAGAGCGCTTTTGGAAGGACGCGTGCGCTGAGTACACCAAGCGCCTAGGTGCCTATGCCAAGGTGGATATCCGCGAGGTGGCCGATATCGACCCGGCTAAGGCGGGCGGCGTGGATGCCGCGCGCGACAAGGAGGGGGCGGCGATTCTTGCCGCCTTGCCATCTCGAGCGCATTTGATCCTGCTGGCTATCGAGGGCAAGGAGCGCTCGAGCGAGGAGTTTTCGGCGAGGCTCGACGATCTTATGCTGCGAGGCAGCAGCGACATTGCCTTTGTAATCGGCGGTTCGGACGGCGTGAGTGATGAGGTGCGCGCCCGCGCCGACGAGATGCTCAGCTTTGGACGCATTACCTTGCCGCATAACCTGGCGCGTGTGGTGCTGCTAGAGCAGATTTACCGTGCCTGCAAGATCAGTCGTGGCGAGCCGTATCACAAATAGGTCGGCAATACGAAACAATGGCGTGGGACAATACCTTTCGTTTTGAGGAATGTGTCTGAAAGGACTATGAGATATGAAGATTGGATTTGTCGGTTTTGGCAATATGGCGAGCGCTATGGCCGATGGCTGGATCGCTGCCGGTGTAGCTGCGAGCGACATGTGCGCCTGCGCGGGTCGCTACGACGCACTGGTTGAGCGCTGCGAGGCGCGCGGCATGGTCGCCTGCCACGATGCCGCCGAGGTTGTCGCCGCATCCGATATCGTGGTCGCTGCGGTCAAACCGTACATGATCGAGAAGGTATTCGCCCCGCTCAAGGACGCTCTTGCCAAAAAGGTCGTTCTGTCGGTTGCCTGGACCTGGGACAGTGCCAAGTGGGAGCAGGTCCTGCCGGGCGTCGCGCATATCTCGACGGTGCCCAACACGCCGGTTTCGGTGGGCGAGGGCGTCATCGCCTGCGAGAAGGCTTCGACGCTTAACGACGAGCAGCGTGCTGTGGTGCTCGACCTGCTCGGTAAGCTTGGCGCTGTCGTCGAGCTCGACACAAGCCTGCTGTTTGTGGGCGGCACGGTGGGTGGTTGCGCTCCGGCGTTTGTCGCCATGGCAATCGAGGCCCTGGGCGATGCGGCGGTCAAGCACGGTATCCCGCGTGCGGATGCTTATCGCATTGTGAGCCAGATGGTGCTGGGTACGGCAAAGCTGCAGCTTGCAACTGGCCAGCATCCTGCGGCGATGAAGGATGCCGTATGCTCGCCCGGTGGTGCCACCATCAAGGGCGTCGTTGCGCTCGAGGACGCCGGCATGCGCAGCGCCCTGGTCAAGGCAATCGACGCAACCCTCCAGTAAAACCGACCAAAAAAGGGACAGGTTTATGTTGGCAGGTTTTTCCTGCGGTTTTGTCCTTTTAGCGAAAAGTGCCCCGCAACTGGCTCAATTCCAGTTGCGGGGCACTTGCGTTTGCCCAGATAAAACCGACCAAAATAAACCTGTCCCTTTTTGGCAGGTTAGTCCCAGAAGCTGTCTTCTTTGTCCTCGGACTTGGGGCCGCGGTCGACATACATCTTATGGGTGCGCTTCTCCATTACAAAGGCAATAATCGCAAACAGCAGGATGCCGCCGGCGAAAAGGATGGCAAAACCGGTGCGGGTGCCAAACAAAAAGGAAAAAACTGGGTCCATTGGGTGCCTTCTTGCGTAGTTGAGTTGGGTCGTAAACGCTCATAAGTATATACTTGCCCATACATGTACAAGGTTGCAACCTAAATGGAATGTATATCGCCGGAGGATCTAATGCTTGATATCAAGTTTGTTCGCGAGAACCCCGATGCCATCGATGTCGCCATGGCTAACCGCCAGACGTCTTGGGATCGCGAGAAGTTCTTTGAGCTCGACGACGAGCGTCGTGCCGTCATCACCGAGGTCGAGGAACTTCAAGCCACGCGCAATGCCGAGTCCAAGAAGATCGGCGCCCTGATGAAGGAGGGCAAGAAGGACGAGGCCGAGGCCGCCAAAGAGGCCGTGCGCGCCGTCAACGAGAAGATTGACGGTCTGGCCGAGCGCCGCACCGCCCTCGAGCAGGAGCAGTACGACTTCATGGCTCACCTGCCCAACATTCCTTGCGAGGCCACGCCGTACGGCAAGGACGAGGACGAGAACATCGAGCGCCGTCGTTGGGGCACCCCGCGCGAGTTCGACTTCGACTTTAAGCCGCACTGGGATCTGGGCACCGACCTCGACATCCTTGACTTCGAGCGCGGCAACAAGCTCTCCGGCAGCCGCTTCACCGTTCTCGGTGGCGCCGGCGCCCGTCTTGAGCGCGCCCTCATCAACTTCTTCCTCGATACGCACACCAGCCGTGGTTTTAAGGAGTGGTGGCCGCCCATCGTCGTCAAGCGTCAGACCATGTTCGGCACGGGCCAGCTGCCCAAGTTCGAGGACGACGCCTATCACGTCTCGGGCGACAACTTCCTGATCCCCACCGCCGAGGTCGTGCTCACCAACCTGCACGCCGGTGAGGTCCTCGACGCCGATACCCTGCCGCGCCGCTACACCGCCTTCACCCCCTGCTTCCGCGAGGAGGCCGGCTCCGCTGGTCGCGATACCCGCGGCATCATTCGCCAGCACGAGTTCGACAAGGTCGAGATGGTCAAGTTTGCCAAGCCGGAGGAGTCCGACGAGGAGCTCGAGAGCATGACCGCCGAGGCCGAGTTCCTGCTGCAGCAGCTGGGTCTTCCGTATCGCGTGATTAGCCTGTGCACCGGCGACCTGGGCTTCTCTGCCCGTCAGACCTACGACGTCGAGGTCTGGCTGCCGAGCTACAACGCCTACAAGGAGATCAGCTCCTGCTCCAACTGCGGTGACTTCCAGGCCCGTCGCGCCAACATCAAGTATCGCGACCCCGAGAACTTCAAGGGTTCGCGCTATCTGCACACCCTCAACGGTTCCGGTCTGCCGGCTGGCCGTACCATGGCAGCCATTCTGGAGAACTACCAGAACGCTGACGGCACCATCACGATCCCCGAGGTTCTGCGCCCCTACATGGGCGGCCTCGAGAAGATCGAGCCGGTCGCGTAGATTGGCTGCATAAGCGATTTGCTAGGGCACTCCTTTTTGGGGTGCCCTTTTTGTGTGCGGCCATACCATGCTGTGCGGACAGCTCAATAGAAAACACACGAACAACTGTTCTGTATACAGCCATCTACCTGTTATGCTTTTGCTAAATAAGAGCGAGAGAAAGGGGACGCGATGGAGCTGTTTGATGATCGGGTGGTTTTGTTTGAGAGCGACGAGGGCGGGGAGTACCTGCTTGTGACGTGTGAGCCGTCTGGCATGGGTGGCCTGGTGGTTCGACAGACGAGCGAGGGTCCGTTGACCCAATGGTGCTACGAGGAGTCGCCGCATGTGGTTGAGACGTTTGTGGCGCACGAGGGGCTTGTGGCCCTGGAGCATTTCTATGGGGTCCGGACATCTAACCAGGTTGCTCGCATGTTGAGTATCTCGTTTGCCGATTATGATTGTGCCCAGCGGGTGAGATCGCTCCTGAGGGAACTTGATGCTAAGTTTGACGTGATCGAAAAGCCAATCGATCGTACGGGGAACGACGGTATATGCGGGGCAGCATGACAAAACTGCGTTCCACAAAAAAGTTTGAGATTGCGCTTGACTCCAATAAGCTAAAGTGGTTTTATATGTTTTGCGCTGCGGCGTTACCTCAGCTGGATAGAGGGTCTGACTACGAATCAGAACGTCATAGGTTCGAATCCTATACGCCGCACCAATTGAAATTGAAAGCCTCCGGCAACGGGGGCTTTTCTTTTATGGCAACACCGCATGGATTCGAACCTCGATCGAGGCACGAACAACTTAATGGTTGATTTTCAATCTCAACGCAACAGCCTGAACGGTCCCCGCGTTTCCGCAGC
>DXLR01000131.1:0-15703 GCA_019414625.1 Collinsella sp. | reverse complement strand
GTTTAGCAATGGTACCGGGGATAAAACTCTGGCCGCCAAAGCCAGGGTTCACGCTCATGAGCAGTACCATGTCGACAACGTCGATGATGCTCTCGAGTACGCACACGGGGGTGGCGGGGTTGAGCACCACGCCGGCCTTGACGCCGCGCTGCTGCAAATGGGTGAGCGTACGGTGCAGGTGCGTGGAGGCCTCGTAGTGCACGGTGATCATGTCGGCACCGGCGTCGGCGTACCAGTCGACGGTCTCGTCGGGGTTCGACACCATCAGGTGCGCGTCGACCGGGACATCGGTGGAGCGCTTAACAGCCTTGAGGATGTCAACGCCAAAGGTGAGGTTGCCGGTAAAGTGACCGTCCATGACGTCGAAGTGCACAAAGTCGGCACCGGCGATCTTGTCGAGCTCGCCCTTCAGGTTGGCCATGTCGGCCGAAAGGACGGACGGAGCGATTTTGATGGAACCCATGGTAGTAGCCTTTCTGCGCTAGTCGGCGAGTCCGTAGAACTCTTGAGAGGGGACGCGGTCGGTGAGGATCTCGAGCGCCCTATCCAAAGTAACACCGTTGTAGAGCGTTTGCTCCACGGCAAAGGTGAGCGGAATGTCTACGCCCAGTGAACGGGCGAGCTCGCTGACGCTGCGGGCCGCGACGGCGCCCTCGACCACCATATGTGTGCGCGCCTGGTACTCGTCGAGCGACACGCCGTGGGCAAACTCGTAGCCAAAGGTGCGGTTGCGCGAATGCTCCGAGGTGCAGGTGGCGATGAGGTCGCCCATGCCGGCAAGGCCCATGCAGGTCATGGCCTGCCCGCCGCGGGCATGCACCAAGCGGCTGATCTCGGCCAGGCCGCGCGTCATGATAAGGGCGAGCGTGTTGTCGCCCGCACCGGTGCCGGCGGAGATGCCGCACACGATGGCGATGACGTTTTTCATGGCGCCGCAAACCTCGACGCCGGTCATGTCCTGCGACAGGTAGATGCGGAAGGCCGTGGATAGAAGCAGGTCCTTAAAGGACTCCCCTACCTGCGCGTCTTTGCTGGCGATGACGGCGGCAGAAAGTCCGCCGCGGCAGATCTCCTCGGCATGGTTGGGGCCCGAGAGGGCCGCCACGCGTGCCTCGTTGCCAATCTCGCTGGCGATGACCTCGCTCATGAGCAGTCCAGATTCGGGCTCGATGCCCTTGGTGAGGCACAGGACCGGAGTTTCGGTATCGATAAACGGCGCTGCCCGATGGCACACGTCGCGCAAGTGCGTGGAGGGCACGGCAAAGATGATCGCATCGGCACCGTCAAGCGCCTGGGCGAGCTCGGTCGTTGCTTCCACGTTGTCAGGCAGCTCGTATCCCACCAGATAACGGGGGTTACGGTGCTCGCCATTGATGCCGGCGGCCGTCTGCTCGCTATGGGCCCACATGATCACGCGCTCGGCTCGCGCGGCAGCAAGGCCGGCGACGGCGGTTCCCCAGGAGCCGGAGCCAATCAGCGCAATATTCATGACTCTCTCCTACTTATCGTCGGGCTCGGTGACGCGCTTGGTAAACGAGAGCTTGGACTCCTTACCCGTCATGAGCTTTTTGATGTTCGCACGATGGGCCCACACCACGGTGATGCCGATCAGCGCCATGCAAAACTTGAGTCCCAGGCTGCTGTACGGAAAGACTGCGCAGGCGGCGATGGGAAGGCCGATGGCGGCGGCAAGCGAGCCCACCGACACAAACTTGGTGATGGCGACGGCCACGATAAACATGCCCAGCAGCGAAAGTCCGATGGGCCAGTACCAGGCGAGGATAACGCCCAAGCCAACTGCGATGCCCTTGCCGCCATGGAAGTTGAGGTACGGCGAGAAGATGTGACCCCATACCGCTGCCAGGCAGATGACACCGAGCATCCAGTCGCCGGGGGCTCCAGGCGCCATGATGCTCACAGGGAAGCCATAGCCCACGCCCGCGATGAGCGGACGGGCGATAAGAACGCAGATGGCGCCCTTAAGGCAGTCGAGCAGCAGCGTGAGCGCGGCCACCTTGGGGCCGGCTACGCGCAGGGCGTTGGTGGTGCCGATGTTGCCGGAACCCGCCTTGCGAATGTCCGTGTGGTTGAACACGCGGCCCAGGATCAAGCCAAACGGAATCGCTCCGATAAAGAACGAGACCACGGCGCAGATGGCGGTCAGCAGAATCGGATTATGCATCCTTTTGCTCCTTCTTCCTAAAGAAGAGCCGAATGGGCGTGCCGGAAAAATCGAAGGTCGAGCGCATACGGTTTTCCACGTAGCGCTGGTAGGTGTCGTTGACCAGGTCGCTGTGGTTGACGAAGAACGTAAACGTCGGCGGGTTGATGTCCGTCTGGGTCACGTAGTGCATGCGCAGGCGGCGCTTGCCGTCCACCACGGTGTGGCCGAACTCGCGCAGATCGGTGAGGAAGGTGTTGAGGCGAGAGGTGGTGATCTTTTGCGAGCGCGTCTTTTCGGCCGCGTCGACCATCGCCCAGATCTTCTCGACGCTGCGGCCGGTCAGGGCCGAGATGCGCAGGTACTGGGCCCAGGGAGCCATGACGCCCAGGCGGCGGTCGACGGTCTCCATGCAGGCCTCGCGCTTGCGGTCATCGTCGAGCAGATCCCACTTGTTGAGCAGCACCACGATGGCGCAGCCGCGCTCGATGGCCAAGCCCATGACCTTCTGGTCCTGCTCGGTGACGCCCACGGAGGCGTCGACGACGAGCAGCGCCACGTCGGCGCGGTCGATGGCGCGCAGACCGCGGACCATGGAGTAGTACTCGATGTTCTCGTACACGGTGCTCTTCTTGCGAATGCCCGCGGTGTCGACCATGCGGTAGTGCTTGCCGTCGCGCTCGACGACGGTGTCGATGGCATCGCGCGTGGTGCCGGCGATGTTGGACACGATGGAGCGGTCGGCGCCCAGGATGCGGTTGAACAGCGAGGACTTACCGGCGTTGGGGCGGCCGATGATGGCCACGTTGAGCGCATCGGGGAACGCGTCGGCGACCTCGTCCTCTTCCTCCGGAAGCAGGGCTACGATGTCGTCGAGCAGGTCGCCCGTGCCGTGGCCGTGCAGGGCCGAGAGCGGCGTGGGCTCGCCGATGCCGAGGGAATAGAACTCCCAGATGTTGTCGTTTTCGCGGTCGGGGTTGTCGAGCTTGTTCACCAGCAGAAAGACCGGCTTGTTGCAGCGCTTGAGCATGCGGGCGACCGACTCGTCCTCCTCGGTGACGCCGGTGCGGCCGTCGACCACAAACAGGATGACGGCGGCCTCCTCGGCGGCGGCAAGGGCCTGGTCGCGGATGGACGTGGCAAAGACGTCGTCGCTCTTGAGCGGCTCGATACCGCCCGTGTCGACGATGGTGAACTCGCGGCCGTTCCAATCGGCCGTGTGATACGAGCGGTCGCGCGTGACGCCGCGGGACTCGTGGACGATGGCGTCCGAGGTCTGGGCCAGGCGGTTAACGAGCGTGGACTTGCCCACGTTGGGGCGTCCGACGACGGCGACGATAGGTTTCATCTGCTCTCCTTTAATGGGTAGGGTCAGCGGGAATAGTTGAATTGGCGGGCGTTGTGCCAAGGATGTGCTCCAGGGTATCGAGCAGCTCATGCGGCATGGTCGATACCACATGAACCTCGGCGCCGCGACCGGTAAGGCTTGCGAGTAATTCGTCACGATGATACTCGTCAAGGGTCATACCATCGGCGTTGAACATGAGCTTAGGCACAAAGAGCATAACCCCCGACAGGTCTTGCGGCAGCTGCTCCAAGATGTCGCAGGCGACGATGAGGCCGGTCACGTCCACGTTGCCGCCAAAGTAACGGTTTTTGATGGCAGTGACGGTACCGGCAAGGCCCTGTGGAGACTCCACAAAACGCGCCACCGTATCGCGCGCGCTGGCGCCGGAGAGGCACAGGAGGCGCTGGTTGCGTTCGGCGATGCCAGCGCGGACGCGGGCCAGTCGCTCGGCGTCGGCGGCAAGCACGTCGTCGGTCTCGTCCAGATATGAGCGGATCATGCCGATGCCGTCGTAGTACTGCGGGTAACCGTCGTAAAAGTCCGCCTCGGGAGGATCGATGCCGGCGTCCAGATAGAACTCGTCGCTCATCTGGAAGGTGTGGCGGCCAAAGCGTTCGTAGGCACGATCCTGGTAGGGCCGGATCATGGCGATAGTCTCGCGCGCCAGCTCGGGCTTGTCGCTGTAGGACCAGCTAAAACGGTTCTGATGCTTGGTAAAACCAAGCGGCACAATGCCCAGGCTCGTGATTTGCTCGTGCTCCTCGCAAAAGCGCAGGGTCTTTTCCAGCTCCTCGCCGTCGTTCATGCCGGGGCACAGTACGATCTGCGCGTGAATCTCGATGCCGGCGGCCATGATGGTCTCGAGCACGTCCATGCCGCGCTGGGCGTTGCGGCCCATCATGCGGCGGCGAACGTCGGGGCTTACGGCATGGACCGACACGTTCATGGGGCTCATGTTGCGTTGGATGACGTTTTGCACGTCCTCGTCGGAAAGGTTCGTGAGCGTGACAAAGTTGCCCTGCAAAAAGCTCAGGCGATAGTCGTCGTCGCGGATGTAGAGCGTGGAGCGACCGCCCTTGGGCAGCATGGTCATAAAACAGAATACGCACGCGTTTACACAGGTACGCATGCCATCGAAGATGGGGCCATCGAACTCAAGGCCCCAGTCCTCGCCGGGAAAGCGGTCAAGCTCGACGGGGGTGACGGTGCCGTCGCGCGGATCGAATACCTCCAGCTCGACGGATTCGTCGTCTGCCTCCCAGAGCCACACGATCATATCGGTCAGTTGCTCGCCGTTGACCGTAAGCACGCGCATGCCCGGCTCGATACCCACATCCCATGCGGGCGATTCGGGGCGCACGTTTTTAACGAGCGCGCCCTCACCCGGCTCGGGGTCGCGGCTGCGCCCGTAATCGGCCACCTCGGCGGCGTATGCGGGTACGGTCTGGTCCATGATTAGCGGCAAAGCTCCTTGATGCGCTCGACGGCGCGCTCGATGTGTTCTTGCGGGGTGGAGGCTCCGGCGGTGATGCCGATGTGGCGGGCGTTGACAAACCACGCGGCCTGTAGCTCGGAAGCTTCCTCAATGTGATACGTACGCTCGCAGGCGTTTGCGCAAATCTGCGCCAGGCGGCGGGTGTTGCCCGAGTTCTTGCCGCCCACCACGACCATGCAGTCGCAGCGGTTGGCAAGTGCGGCTGCTGCCTGTTGACGCTCACTCGTGGCGGCGCAGATGGTGTTGATCACGCGCAGTTCCTGCACGCGCGGCGTGATGGCAGCCACGACCTCGGCCAGGTTCTGCGCGGTCTGGGTGGTCTGCACGACGAGCCCAACCTTGCCCTTGAGCGGCAGCGCGTCCGCATCGGCGGCGCAGCTCACGACTTGAGCGTCATCGCCGGCATGGCCCAGGATGCCCTCAACCTCGGGGTGGCCCGGCTCGCCCACGACGATCACGCGGTAGCCCTCGCGTACCAGGCGCTCCGCCGCCACGTGGACTTTTTTCACGTAGGGGCAGGTGGCATCGACCACGTCGAGACCGCGCTCGCGAGCGGCCTCGATCACCTGCGGCACCACGCCGTGCGCGCGGATGATCACGGTGCCCGATGCGGCGTCGTCTAGGGTCTCGGCCAGACCGACGCCTGCCTCGGAAAGCTCGCGCACCACGATGGGATTATGGATGAGCGGGCCCAGGGTGTGGACCTGAGCGTTCTCCCCCGCCTGCGGGGCGGCCGCCAGGGCCATATCGAGCGCACGCTGCACGCCGTAGCAGGTGCCAGCGTGGGCGGCGATTTCGATGGTGGGGGCGTCTGCCTTGCCGGTCACAGCCTCGGCAGTGTTCATGACATACTCGCCCATGGCTAGAACCTGCCCGGGTGCTCGGCGCACAGGTCATCGCGCATGGCGTAGACGCGACTCATGGCTTCGGACTCAAACCATGCCAGGCGTTCCTTGCGCTTGAGCTCGGCCGGAGCATCGGAAAGCGAGATGGCCTTGCCGGCACGGATCCAGCATTTTTTGGGGCGCATGAGCTTTTTGCCCTTAGGCGTAATATCGGACCAACCACAAATGGCGAGTGGGTTGACGGGCGCCTTGCCCATCTGAGCGATGAGCGCAAAGCCGCCGTGGACTTCGGGTTTGATCTCGCGCGAGCGGATGCGCGTGCCCTCGGGGAAGATCAGGACGTCCTCGCCGCGCTGCAGCGCATGCTGGGCGGCACGCAGACACTTCATGTCTGCAGTGCCACGCTCGACGGGAATGCCGCCCACGCGGCTAAAGGCCCAGCGCACAATCTTGGTCTTGGCAAACTCGGATTTAAAGATGGGGCGGATGCGGCGGCCGCCAAAGAACAACGCCGTCTCCACGGCCAGCAACTCGGCCATTGAGGTGTGGTTGCAGATGACCACACTGCCGCGGCCTTCCTGGCGCTCAAACAGCAGGTCGCTGTCCTCGACCTTCCAGCGCCACATGAGCTTGGAGAAGACCCACAGGATGCCCATGACCACGGCGACGGTGCCGCGGATGAGCGCCGGGAACTCGGCGTAGGGGGCGTTGTAGTAATCCTCGGGCGTCTGCTTAAACAGGCGCATGGGCTACCTCCTTTGGTTGATGAGGTCCTCGATTATCGAGACGACCTCGTCGATGGTGTGGGCGGTGGAGTCGACGTGCACGGCGTCCTCGGCGGGAACGAGCGGCGCGACCTCGCGGCTGCTGTCGAGCTTATCGCGCTGCTTGAGGGCGTCGAGGGTCTCGTCGACCTCGGCCTCGAGCTTCTCGGTGGTAAGCGGCTGGGCGTCGTTTTGGTGGCGCTGCAGCACGCGGCGACGGGCGCGTTCGCGCGGGTCGGCGGTCAGGAACACCTTGACCTGCGCGTTGGGGAATACGACGGTGCCGATGTCACGGCCCTCGGCGACGATGTCGCGGTCCTCGGCGGCGCGGCGTTGGTGGATGAGCATGGCGGCGCGCACGCCCGGGTAGGCCGAGACCTTGGACACGTTGGCGTCGACCTGCGGGGTGCGGAGGGCAGCCGATGCGTCCTGGCCGTCGATGGTCAGGCGCGTGTCCTCGCCGGTGCCGTTGGTAAAGCGAATCTCGATCTGCTCGGCGAGGGCGTCGATGGCCGCCTCGTCGTCCAGGTCGATGCCGCGGTCGAGTGCGGCGAAGGTGACGGCGCGATACATGGCGCCCGTGTCGAGCTTGTTAAAGCCCAGCTGGCGGGCAATCTCCTTGGCGATGGTGGACTTGCCGGAACCGGCGGGGCCGTCGATGGCGACGATCATGCAATGCTTCCTTTCGGTGGTTGACGTGCTGGTATGGGTCGCGGGCGCTGCGGATTGGCGGGTTGCCTAGCTCGTGTAGCGCTCGCGGTAGGTGTTGCGCTTGGGCGCGGAGCCGTGGCTGCCGTGGTGACGCGTGCGACTCGCGTTGTTGGTCGCCGGCGCGGCGCCGCGTTTGGAGCTGGCCTGCTTGGGCGGGATGCCGCCGGCCTTGAGGATCTGCACCTCGCGATCGGTGAGCTCGCGCCACGAGCCCTTGGCCACGCCCTCGAGCTCAAGGCCGGCAAAGTTGCAGCGGTGCAGGCGGATCACCGGGTGGTGGATCTTGCTCAACATGCGCTTGACCTGGTTCTTGCGACCCTCGCGGATGATGACCTCAACGGCGGTGGTGCCGGGCTTGATGCCCTGCGGGGCCACGGGCTCGGCCTCGCGCGTGTTGATGACACGGCAGATCGCCGGCTGGCACAGGCCGTCATCGAGCTCGATGCCACGGCGCAGCGGCGTGAGGTCGCGATCGGTCAGGTGGCCGTCCACGAGCGCCTGGTAGGTCTTGTAGACGTGCTTGCTGGGGTGCAGCAGATCCTGCGACAGGTCGCCGTCGGTGGTAAAGAGCAAAAGGCCCGTGGTGTCGCGGTCCAGGCGACCCACCGGAAAGAGCCCAGGAAAACGGTCGCGCGGGACCAGGTCGGCCACGCAAGGGCGCTCCTGCGGATCGCTCATGGTGGTGAGGTAGCCAGTCGGCTTGTAGAGCATCAGGTACACGGCGCCCTGGTTGAGCTTGACGGGCATGCCGTCGACCTCGATATGGTCGCGGTCGACGTCGACCTTGGTGCCCAGCTCGGTTGCGACCTGGCCGTTGACGGTCACGCGGCCGGCGGTCATCAGGTCCTCCGAGCCGCGGCGGCTCGCCACGCCCGCGCGCGCCAAAAAGCGCTGCAGGCGCATGGTGTGCGGGTAGACGGGCTGGGCGTCGCTCGCGGGCGTTGTGACGCCCGCGGCACGTGAGGTGCGCGTCTCCCCTGCTTCGTTAGTCCTCGTCATGCAAATCCTCCGAGGTATCGACGGTGGGCAGAAGCTCCTCGCCATCGGTGTCCTCAACATCGGTATCGATCAGTTCGCGTTCTTCGTCCAGGTCCTCGGCCTGCTCCTCGAGCGTGGACTGAATGCTGCGGCCGCTCAGGCGCTCGCGGATAAACTGGCGCGACTGCTCGTCGGGGGCAAACTGCTCCAGATCGGGCAGGTCCCGGGTGGAGCGCAGGCCGAACTTTTCCAAGAAGGCGTTGGTCGTGCCGTAGATGATGGCCTGACCGCGCTCGGGGTCACGGCCGAGTTCGCGCACCAGGCCCTTATCCACGAGCGACGCGATGACGCCGTCGGAGTTGACGCCGCGGATGCCCTTGACCACCTCGCGCGTGACGGGCTGGTGGTAGGCGATGACGGCCAGGGTCTCAAGCGCCGCCTGAGACAGCTTTTGCGTGTCCCAGCTCAGCACGTAGGCCTCGACCACATCATGGTAGGCGGGGTGTGTAAACAGGCGCCAGCCACCGGCGACCTCGCGCAGCTGAAAGCCGCGGTTGGCCTCTTCGTACTCAACCTTGAGCTCGGCCAAAAGCGACGCGCACTCGCCCGGGGCGATATCCAGCGCACCTGCCAGCGCGGGTGCGCTCACGGGGTCGCTCGACACCAGCAACAGCGCCTCGAGGGCGCCTTTGAGGCTGTTTGCCTCCAGCGTGGAAAGGGTTGACATGGTTAGCACTCCTATTCGGTGAGCTCGGGGCCCTCGCCGGGCACGTATGCCTCGGCGCCCTCGACGCGGTTGATTTGAATGGTTCCAAAGATCTCGTCCTGGCTCAGCGTGAGCGAGCCGCGCTTGGCGAGCTCGAGCATGGCCAGGAAGGTGACGACGAGCTGCTCGGTGGTGGCGTCGCCGTCCAAGAGCTCGCGGAAGGTGCAGGTTTGGTGCGTCATGGTAAAGCGGTCGACAGAGGCCACCGTCAGGTCGAGCGGCACGCGATGCGGTGCCACGTGCTCGGCCTCCAGCAGGAAGGTCTGGCGCTTGCCGTCCAGGTCGGCGCAAATGACGGCGAGGCCGCGCAGGGTTATGCCGGCAAGGTAGTCTGGCATAAGGCCCAGAAACTCGGGGTCGGGGCCGGCTACGCGCGGATGCATGCGGCTCTCGGCCTGCATGCGCGCGCCAAGGGCAGCCGCCGCGCCCTTAAACTGCTTGTAGGCGATCAGGCGCTGGATCAGGACCTCGCGCAGGGCATCGCCGTCGAGCGCGCTGAGCTCCTCGAGGTCATCGTCGTCCTCGTCATCGTCGTCTGCCTTGCGCGGGGCCTCCTGGGGCACCAGTGAGGCGGCCTTGATGTCCAAAAGGGTTGCCGCGACCAGCAAAAAGTCGCTCGCCACGTCCAGGTCCAGCGCCTCGATGCGCTCGGCCTCGGCCAGGTATTGCTCGGCCACCTCGCTGATCGAGATGGCGCCGATATCAACTTTTTGACGGGTTACCAGCTGCAGCAGCAGGTCGAACGGTCCGCTGTAGACCTGCGTCGACACGCGATACGACATCTTCGACCTCCTTTGACGGCGCCTTCGCGGCGCGGTTTGGGTGCATGTTGCGACCGTTTTGCACGGTCGACCTGTAAGTTTACCTTAGATGCCGGCGATTGCGAAGTTGAGCAGCCACTCGGCCAGCGGATACACGGTAACGTCGAAATACCGTCCGATCACGTCGATGCCGGTCCACATGGGCAGCAGATACAGCACTAGGATGAGGATGGGCATGGCGTATTGCTGCAGGCGGTAGTAGTTGGTGAGCGCCTTGCCCTTGAGGAACGGCACGATAATCGACGAGCCGTCGAGCGGCGGGATCGGGATGAGGTTAAAGAACGCGAGCGACAGGTTGATCACAATAAAGGTGGCACCGAAGTTCATGATTTGTGATGCCACAGCAAAGGACATGCTGGTGTAGAGGTTGCCGTATGTCGCGTGCATGAGAGCGGCCGCAAGGCATGCCAGCGCAATGTTCGATGCGGGGCCGGCCACGCTCACCAGGACCTCGTCGCGCTTGGGGTGCTTGAGGTTGTTGAGGTAGACGGGCACGGGCTTGGCGAAGGCGAACACCGGGCCGCCGGCCGCGAGCATAAGCAGCGGCAGGAGAATGGTGCCAAATGGGTCGATGTGGTTGAGCGGGTTGAGTGAGACGCGGCCGCGCGAACGGGCCGTCTTGTCGCCGAGCGCCCAGGCCGCCGCGGCGTGCGCGCTCTCGTGAATCACGATGCCCACGATGACGGCGACCGCGCTGGCGAGCAGGTTCATGAGGTAGCTGCTGGACACGGCGCCCCCCTAGCGGACGCGACGCGAGGCGCGCGTGAGCAGGTAGTCGGCAACAAACAGAATCACGGCCACGATGGCGTAATCCAGGCGGAACACGCCGCCAAAGGGTGAGGTGATGACGCCATAGCCGGCGATGGCGCTCGGCAGCGCGCGAGAAAGCTCGACGACAAAGCCAACGATCTGCAGCTTGGCGGTGAGGCCGCTAAAGCACAGCAGCACGGTCATCGCGCTCATAAAGATGCCGCAGATGCGACAGGCGATGGCGATGATGCTCATCGCCACGGCAGCGGCCTTACGAGAGTTCACGCGCGGTCTCCTCTTCGATCTGGGTGGAAAGCTCGAGCCATTCGTCCTCGAGCTTGGGCAGCTCTTGCTTAAGGCCGTTATATTCCCCCAGCGCGGCGTTGAACTTATCCTGATCGGCATAAAGTTCCTCACTCGCCATCAATTCCATAAGCTCGTCATAGCGGGCACGCTTTTTGTCGAGCTCGGCCTCGATCTTCTTGAGCTGGTTGCGCACGCCCTTGAGCTTTTTGTTGAGCGCGGCGCGGGCCTGGGCCTCGGCGCGCTTTTGCTCCTTGGTCTTTTTGCCCTCGGCAGGCTTGGGAGCCGCGGCTGGGCTGCTGGCCTGGGCGGCGTTGGCTTTGGTGGACTTGGCCGCGGCAGGTGCGCTCTCCCCTGCTGCCACGGCGGCGGCGCGGGCAGCGAGGTCCTCGCGTTTGAAGAGGTAGTAGTCGTAGTCGCCATCGTAGACCGTGACCTTGCCGTCGCGGATGTCGATGATGCGGTTGGCCACAGCGCGCACCAAGTGCTCGTCGTGGCTGATCAGCACAATGGTACCGGGGAAGTTTTGCAGAGCGTTCTCGAGCATGTCCACCGAGTCGATGTCCAAGTGGTTGGTGGGCTCGTCTAGGCACAGGAGCGCCTCGGGCGCCACGAGCATCTTGGCCAGAGCCAGACGCGCCTTTTCGCCGCCGGAGAGGACTCGAACCTGCTTCTCGATGGAATCGTTGTCGCTAAACAGGAAGGCGCCCAGCAGGCTGCGCTGCTGCGGTACGGTCCACTTGGGCGTGACAGTGTCGATCTCTTGCAAGACGGTGTTGGACTCGGTCATGCCCTCGAGCGCATGCTGGGCATAGTAGGCGATGCCCACGTTGGTACCCAGGTCGCGCGTGCCGGTAGTGGGCGGCTCCAGGCCGGCGAGGATCTTCATGAGGGTGGACTTGCCGGCGCCGTTGGGACCGACGAGCGCCACGTGCTCGCCGCGGTAGAGTTTGAGGTCGATGTCGCTGTAGATGTGCTTGTCGCCGTAGGACTTGGAGACGCCCTCCAGGCTCACGACCATATCGCCGGAGCGCGGCGGGTCGGGGAACTTAAAGTCGATGTGCTTGTGGCCCTCGGGCAGGATGACGAGCTCCTTTTTGATCTGCTCGATCTTGCGGATGCGCTCCTGCGCCTGGGCGGCCTTGGTGGGCTTGTAGCGGAACTTGTCGACGAAGACCTGCATGTGGGCGATGTCGCGCTCCTGCGCGGCACGCTTGGCGCGCATCTGCTCCAGATTATCCTCGCGCTGCTTGAGGTAGCTGCTGTAGTTGCCGGTGTAGGTGGTCACGCGGCGGTTCTCGAGCGCGGCGACGTGGTCGACGCAGGCGTCCATGAAGGCGCGGTCGTGACTGACGATGAGTACGGCGCCGTCGTAGTTAGCGATAAAGCCGCGCAGCCACTGGACGCTTTCGAGGTCCAAGTGGTTGGTGGGCTCGTCGAGCAGCAGCAGGTCGGGATGGCGCAGGAAGAGCTTTGCCAGCGCGATGCGCATCTGCCAGCCGCCCGAGAACTCGGAGCACGGGCGCTCAAAGTCGGTGACCTTAAAGCCCAGACCGGACAGGATCTTGCGGGCGTTGCTCTCGAGTTCATAGCCGCCCAGGTGCTCAAAGCGGTCCTGGACCTGGCCGTACTCGTTCAGGAGTGCGTCGACGTCCTTGCCCTGCTCGGAGAGCTCGGTGATCTGGGCCTGCAGCTCGTTGGCGCGCTTGCCCATGCGGCGGATTTCCTTGGCGGCGGCCATGACCTCGGCGAGGATGGTGGTGTCCTTTTGCTCCAGGTTGGTTTCCTGCTCTAGGTAGCCCACCTGGCAGTCCTTGGCGTACTGGACCTGGCCGGCGTCGGGGCTATCGATGCCCATGATGATCTTAAGCATGGTGGTTTTGCCGGCGCCGTTGGGTCCCACGAGCGCAAAGCGCTCGCCGGGGTTGATCTGGAAGGACGCGCCGCTAAAGAGGACGCGCGCGCCGAAGCTTTTTTCGATCTTGTCGACCAGGAGGATCATGGTGCCGCCTTTGACCTTGTGTGCCTATATGAAAAAAGGCCCCAACTTGCGTTGGAGCCTCATTCAATGCTCGGGTGGAGACGAGGGGGATCGAACCCCTGACCTCTTGACTGCCAGTCAAGCGCTCTCCCAGCTGAGCTACGCCCCCGTGCGATGAAGTACTATACGGGAACTCGGACGGCGATGCAAGGACATTTTTGGAAAAACTTTCGCCCGTGCCGGCGCAGGCGAAACACGACCCGCCCGCTCAACCGGGTTTCCCGTGCTCCGCCAGTCCCATTATCGGGCCCGATTGCGAACCGCCCCTCCTCTGCGCCTCAGAACTATGCCGGTTTACTACGATGAATCAGGAATGTTCGACCACGCACGCCTTTTCACGCAACCGTCGGGCTCCCTACCTGCGGTTTTGCAAACGGGGAACACGCGGTGCTCGGGAGTCGCCGATCAGTCGTAGTAAACTGGCGGTGTTTTGAAATGACATCAGCTTGATTTCGCGGCAAAATGTGTTGGAGCCCTGAATTAATGGCCTTAACTTTTTCTAAAACGCGTCTTTTCTGCGACGCGCCTAGATTGGTTGTTGTTTAGCATTGGACTTGATCTTGCGTTGTGCGACTTGCTCGTGCATGGTAGTATTTCTCGACGTGAAGCGAAGAAATTAGGCCTTAGATACCTTTATTAGAATTGCATTCACCGTTCATAAGGGCTCTTGGCGCAACGGTTAGCGCAGGGGACTCATAATCCCTGGGTTCTGGGTTCGAATCCCGGAGGGCCCACCAGAGTATTTTGAGGCCGGGCATTACGCCCGGCCTCTTTGTTATTAGCGCTGCAAACTAGCTTTGCCATCCAGAGACGTAAAGTTATTAACATTCATATTCGTAATTAACAATGGGAATGTCGCCAAGATGCTACCCAACCAACACATGGCGTCAATCGTTAGATATGAAAAAAGGCCCCAACTTGCGTTGGAGCCTCATTCAATGCTCGGGTGGAGACGAGGGGGATCGAACCCCTGACCTCTTGACTGCCAGTCAAGCGCTCTCCCAGCTGAGCTACGCCCCCGTGCGATGAAGTACTATACGGGAACTCCCCCGCCGATGCAAGGACAATTTTGGAAATATTCTGCGGCGCGTGGAACAGGCACGAGGACGAAGAGACACACGATGCCCGAAATAGCCCGCGGGGCGCGCTCCAGGTGCCGCCGGCCAGAACAAAGCAATCCGCGGTGCTTCCGCGGGAGGGTTTCGTCTGATCCCCTCTCCGCGCCTTCGGGTCAATTTACTGAATCGTGCGCAGCTCGCGCCAGCTGGTCGCTTCATAAACGGACCGGTTTACTACGACGATTCCCGGATTTCCGACCTCACGCCTGCTTTCGCAAAACGGGCAGGCAATCTACCTGCGGTTTTACGAGCGGCGAATTCGGTGTGTTCAGCCACCCTCAATCCAACGTAGTAAACCGGCATTGTTTTAAAATGGGACTTAATTACTGGCAGCATATAAAGTATTAAAAATGCTCACTAGGCCATTATTACTTACCAATACCAAGCCAATTGCACAGAACGTTTGCGCGCAATCTGGTCTCAGCACATCTCATCCCCTCGGTTTTTGGCTTGTAGCGCAACTCCAATCGCTTACACACACTGTGAATGATGGCATCAAGCTGTTCGTGATCATTGAGCATGTCATGAGTTACAAGAAATACGTCGTATCCCATGCTTTGCAATGCTGTCATTCGAGAGGCATCGTGGTCAAGCACAGCGCCCGATCCATGGATAACCTCTCCTTGAAGTTCGATAATCACAGCCTTCATTTTTATTGGGTTTACGATGACGATATCGCCGTAACAGACTTTCTGAACTGCGATTTTCCGAGCTGAATTCGACAGCGGTGTTAAGTCGTTGACGTATATGTATTTAAACTCCGCTCCGCCAGCACGCCTCGGACGACTTAGCAACATTATTCCAGCAACTTCTAGCGGGGATGCAGCAATACCCATTACCTGCTGTGCGGCTTCGTAGAATTGCTTTCCCCACATCCCGTCCCTAACCTTCGCTGCAAATCTGTGCAGTTCTTCTATTTCAATAAGAGGCTTTCTCATCCAGAGCGATGTGCCCTTTCCGTTAGCTTTATTTCCGGATCCGTTATCCTGCTGCCCACTTTGATTATTATCACTATCCTTCTGGTGCTTCTGAGCATAGACTCGCTTCCATGGGGCCTCGTCTTGTGTTTCGTCTAGTTCAAACAGACTTTCTGTGGTGTACTGCTCTTCTTCTGATTTAGCCTGCTCAAGTGCCATGTCGACCGCGGGCGATGGTTTAAAAACCGAGAACCATCCGCAAAACTCGTACATAGCCAGAACCAAGTCGCATGAAGAAACGCTTCGAGTCATGGTGAATAGCGTATTAAGAGGGTCTGTGACGCTAAAGCCCATACCCGTGTCGATGGAAACTTTCTCTGTATAGGCGCTGTTCCATCGGATGGTCCGTCTTGTCTCGGAATGCAGGTTGCTTCGTGTTGATGCTGCTGTGATGACTGGCGTCTTGAGGACGTCGGTTACGAAAGGGGCTTGGGATAGGGCTCGCCAGCCGTCATCGGAGCTGGGTATGCGCGGGTAGAGGTCGCGCACCTGCGGTGGGCAGCGCCAATAGCGGAATGCGGTGTTTGCGCAGACGATTTCGTCCATTTGCGCCTCCCCTGGTTTACGGCCTGGTACCGTCAAGATTCTTTCGCAAATTGATCGAGGCGGCCTCGGCCCCGCCTTG
>DXLR01000130.1:0-7249 GCA_019414625.1 Collinsella sp. | reverse complement strand
GCAGCGTCAGATGTGTATAAGAGACAGGTATCATGGATGGGAAAAACCGAAAGCGGCAGCGACAGGAAAGGTGACCACTCATGGCGGATGTCGACAACAGGAACCGTAACCGCAGGCCCAACCGCGCGGGTCAGCCCAATCCCAAGCGCGAGGCCCGTGCCAAGGCCGCCGAGCGTCACGTGGCAACTGTGTCCGAAGCGTGCGCCAAGGATATCGAGCGTTCGCTTGCCGGTGTTCGCGAGTTTGACGGTATGCCTGCCGGCTTTGTCGCGGCGATGAAGGCCAAGGTTCAGAGTGCTGTGGCCCCCGAAGAGCAGGTCGCCGAGGACGTCGAGAACGCGGAGACTGCCGAGGTCGAGGCAGCGCCCGAGACCGAGGCGGCGCCCGAGCCCGTCGAGGAGCCTGCCGAGGAAATCGCCGAAGCTGAGTCCGCGCCTGCTGAGGAGCCCGCTCCGGTCCTGCCCGAGGTCACTGTGCTTGATGCCTCCGCCACGCAGGCAATCCTCGATAACGGTCGCGGCTATGCGCAGTTCTGCGACATGGCCGTGCTCGCCTTTGCCTCGTTTACCAATCCGGGCGGTGGATATATTCAGGGTTATCTGGGCCAGGAGGCCACGCTGTGCGCCGATTCGTATCTGTACAACGTTCTCGATAGGCAGCGTAAGTGGTACGGCGAGAACCGTCGCCGCAACATCAACTGCGAGCTCTATCGTAACCGTGCCCTAGTGGTGCCCGCGGTGCGCTTCGACCGCAACCATGTGCACGCCTATGCCGACGTAATCGTCGCCGCTGCGCCCAACGTCAAGCGTGCCCGCCAGGAGTACCGCGTGAGCGAAGACGCCCTGTTGGATGCCCTGCGCGACCGTATCCGCTTTGTCCTTGCCATCTGCGATGAGCTGGGTCGCGAGAAGCTCGTGCTGGGTGCTTGGGGCTGCGACAATAACGGCTTTGATGCCGAGGTCGTAGCCGAGCTCTTCCGTAAGGAGCTCGCGTCGGGCGACTTTAAGGTCAAGCAGGTGTTCTTTGCCGTGCCTTCTACGCGCTGGGATGAGGACTTTGCCAAGTTCGAGCACGTATTGGCAAGCTTCCCCGAGCGTAACGAGGAGTCCTATGCTCAGGTTGCCGCTCGCGCCGCGGCCGCCCGTGCCGCCGAGCAGGCTCAGGCCGCTGCCGAGGACGACGAGGATGACGACGACTGGCGCAAGTACCTGTAATCGGTGTGCGCGATGTGACATGCCGAGCCGACGGGGGCTGCTACCGTCGGCTTTTTATTGAGTGGGGAGCTTACGATGAAAAACGTTCTGTGCTTTGGTGACAGCAACACCTATGGCTATGATCCGGCTGGTATGCGCGATGGCACCGCGGTGCGCTATGCGCAGGATGTGCGCTGGTGCGGCGTGGCGCAGCGTGACCTGGGCGAGGGCTGGCATGTGATTGAGGAGGGGCTCAACGGCCGCACGACGGTGCGCGACGATATGTGCCATCTGGACACCAACCTCAACGGCATTCGCGCGCTTCCGATGCTGCTCGAGGCCCATAAGCCGCTGGACGCCATTGTGATCATGCTGGGCACCAACGACTGTAAGACGGTCTTTAACGTGACAGCTTCCGATATCGCCCGTGGCGCCATGGCGCTGATTCGCGCCGTCCGCGCGTTTCCCTGGACCGACGCTGCACCTTGTCCGCGCATTCTGCTGATGGCTCCTATCAAGATTAAGCCGCAGATCGCCGATGTGTATATGACCGACTTTGACGAGCATTCCGTAGAAGCCTCGGAGCATTTTGGCGAGTACTATGCACATGTCGCCGAGCAGTTTGGCTGCGACTTTTTGAATGCTGCCGATTTTGCCGAGCCGGGCGATATCGATTATCTGCACATGATGCCCGAAAGTCACGAGAGCCTGGGACATGCCGTGGCAGCCAAGCTCCAAGAGATGCTCGGTGAGTAGCGCGAGCCCAAGCCACCGCAAAGGTGCCTGCCCCCTTTGCGGTGGTTTTGGATCGTTTGTTTGTCTTGATCTGTAACAGTTGTAAGGTCGAAAACGGGCTAGATGTTACAGATTGAGATTATTTAGGTCGATATCGGTCGTTTGTCTCGATCTGTAACATCTAGGGTCGATTTTGCCGAGTTACTGTTACAGATTGAGATTATCTTCTCAGCGGAATTTGAATGTCTCGATCTGTAACAGGTGGGCCGAAAAATGGGCTCTAACTGTTACAGATCGAGATGTTTGTGGGAGCCACCGCAAAGGTGCCTGCCCCCTTTGCGGTGGCTCTGGGCTGTGAATCTTAATACTGCCACATGTGGTTGACAGGGCCGGAGCCTTTGCCCATGTTCAGGCCGGCGGCCAGAGCGCCTGTCAGGTATGCCTTGCCGGCGTTGACGGCGTCGGCAAGATCCATGCCCTGAGCCAGCGCGCAGGCGATGGCGGACGAGAGCGTGCATCCGGTGCCGTGCGTGTTGTCGGTCTCGATGCGCTTGTGGCGGAACCACGTGGTGAGTGGATCTCCCAGATGGTTGCCCTCGTCATCGAGTGGCGCGGGTTCGGCCAGTACATCGTTGGCCTCGTTGACAAGATGCCCACCCTTAACGAGGGATGCACAACCAAAGCGGCGGGTGAGGAGCATGGCAGCATTTTGCTGCGTGCGCTCGGAGTCGACCTCGTAGTCGAGCAGGGCCATGGCCTCGGGAATATTGGGCGTGATAACCGTCGCTAGCGGGAACAGGCGGCGAGTGAGCGCCTCTGCGGCATCTTCGGCAATCAGCCGTGCGCCCGAGGTGGCTACCATGACGGGGTCGACTACCACGTTTGTCGCCTTCCAGGCGCTCAGGCGGTCGGCGATAACATCGATAATCTCGACAGAAGAAACCATGCCGATCTTGACGGCGCTCGGGCGGATATCGTCAAAAACGGCGTCAATTTGCGCGGCTACGATATCTGGCGAGATATCCTGCACGGCGGTAACGCCCAGTGTGTTTTGCGCTGTGATGGCGGTGATGGCCGTCTGGGCATACAGACGGTGCGCCGTGATGGTCTTGATGTCGGCCTGAATGCCGGCGCCGCCGCTGGAATCGGATCCCGCGATGGACAGGACGGCAGGTACCTTACTACGATCCATGTTCGCTCCCTTGTTCGGTCGGAATCAAATGGGTCTTTAAGCCAGCATTATAAAGATGCCCGGGCCGACTCTATGTCGAACCCGGGCGGGCGATGCAATCTTTACGCAAATGCAAGCAAATGTTCACACGTCAACAATTGACAGGCACCAGCTCGCCGACAGAAGCGGCCGCGGCGACAGGCTAGTCCTCCATGCCGAGGTCGATCGTGGTGCCCTCGAAGATCTTGTTGACGGTGCGGACGGCGCACATCTTGCCACACATGGTGCAAGTGCCCTCGGTGGCGGCGGGGGACTCCTCGTAGCGCTTCTTGCCCGTAACCGGGTCGAGCGCGCACTCCCACATGGCGTCCCAGTCAAGCTTGCGGCGTGCCTGGCCCATCTTGTCGTCCATGTCGCGGGCGTGGGGCACCTTTTTGGCGATGTCGGCGGCGTGTGCGGCGATCTTGGTGGCCATGAGGCCGTCGAGCACATCCTGGGCGTTGGGCAGGCATAGGTGCTCTGCCGGTGTCACGTAGCACAGGAAGTCGGCACCGGAACTGGCGGAGATGGCGCCGCCGATGGCGGCGGTGATGTGGTCGTAACCCACGCCGATATCGGTCACCAGCGGCCCGAGCACATAGAACGGAGCATTGTGGCACAGGCGCTTCTGCAGTTTCATGTTGGCGGCGATCTCGTCGAGCGCCATGTGACCCGGGCCCTCGACCATGACCTGGACGCCGGCGGCCCAAGCGCGCTTGCACAGCTTGCCCAGCTCGATCATCTCAGCGGTCTCGGTGGCGTCGTTGGAGTCGTAGAGGCAGCCCGGGCGGCAGGAGTCGCCGAGCGAAATCGTCACGTCGTACTCGTGGCAAATCTCGAGCAACTCGTCGTAGAACTCATAGAATGGGTTCTCGTTACCGGTGACCTCCATCCAGCCAAACAGCAGTGAGCCGCCACGGCTCACGATGTTCATGAGGCGGCCGGTCTCCTTAAAGGTCTTGGTGACCGACTTGTTTATGCCGCAGTGGATGGTCATAAAGTCCACGCCGTCCTCGGCATGCGCGCGCACGACTTCGAACAGGTCGTCCTTGGTGAGCTTGACCAGCGGCTTTTCCATGTAGCCGATGGCGTCGTACATGGGGACGGTGCCTACCATGAGCGGCGTCTCGTCGATGAGCTGCTGGCGGAACTGACGTGTCTTGCCCGAGTTGGAGAGGTCCATGATGGCGTCGGCGCCAAAGTCCTCGGCGATCTTGACCTTCTTCCATTCCTCGGCGGCATCGGCCTTGTCGCCCGAGATGCCCAGGTTCACGTTGACCTTGGTGGACAAGCCCTCACCGACGCCAAAGGCGCGCATGCCCTTTTTGATGTGCACGATGTTGGCGGGAATGGCGATGCGGCCGTCGGCCACGCGCTCGCGGATGTACTCGGGGTCGCGATGCTCGCGCTCGGCGACCTCCTTCATCTGCGGTGTGATCTGCCCGGCGCGGGCGAAGTCGATTTGCGTGACGAGCTTGGGCTCGGTCTGTGTGCTCATTGGCACGGCTCCCTTCGTTGGCATTACCCATATCAGGTTTGCGGGTCAGGGCGGGCGCGCCCAGTCTCAGCCTGCCGTCTTGTCCTGCAAGCTCCCCGTTTATGTGGTGGGCTCAAGTATAGCCTGAATGGGTACGATTGGGCCAACGAGCGTGCCTGTGGGGAGGCGAACATGGAAGACAAGCATCTATATCGAGAGACGCAATGGGATGTATCGGCCGAGGAAAGCCGTGCGCACCATGGCCTTGTCGCGATTGGTTTTGCGGTGCTTGCCGTGCTGGTGATTGCCTTTTGTATCTGGACGTTTGGCGGTCGCGGCGGCGCTGCCTGGGAGTTTGAGGCCGACGATGCCCTGCCGATCATGACAGTGAAGGTCGCGGGCGGCAATACCGTTGCCGCGCCGGGCGACTATTGGTATCCGCGCAACGAGTTTGTGCAGTTGCAGCTGAGTGGCGGATCCATTCCTGGTGAAGAGATCGAGCGCGTGACCTTCGATGCGTCGCTTAAGACGCTGTCGGTCGAGCTCAAAGATCAAGGGGATGTGCCCACGACAATGGATATCGCGCTGACGGAATGGCGCCTGGAGCCCCCGTCGGGCGTCAAGGTGTCCGAGGTGGAGCATGTCAAGATTACCTATCAGGACGGCTCGACAAATGAAATTGCCAAAGCCGACGGCTTGGCGGAATAGACGCCGTGCCTAGGCAGCACATTCAAAAGTAGCGGTGGTCCTACAAGGCCTGTTCGTTCAGGAAGACCAGAGTGTTTTTATTTGAAAGCTCGGGAAAGTGACGATAACCAACGTCGAACGCGGTGAGCCCGCTTACATCCTCGAGCTTGTTTTCTGCCATCCAGCGCACCATGGAGCCGCGCGCCTTTTTGCTGGCTGTCGAGCGCTGGATGGGCTTGCCGTTGCGGACACCTTCGCCAAAGAGACAAGTGACGGTTGTGGCGTCGCCTGCGAGATGGGGTAGAACGGCCTTGGCGTACTCCACACTGGCAAGGTTGACGATCGTGGTGTTAGAGCCCGCCGGAGCGATGGCCCGTGCGAGCTTGTCGCTCCAAAACGCGTAGAGGTCTCGGGCATCGTCAACGGCGAGCTTCGCGCCCATCTCCAGCCGATACGGTTCGACGGCATGAAAGGGACGAACGCACCCGTAGAGGCCGGAGAGGATCCACAGATGGTCTTGCAGCCATGCGAGCTGCGTGGAATCCATCACCTCGGGTGCCATGCTCTGGTATTGAATGCCGTGATAGGACATGACGGCAGGGGAGAGGTGACGGGCGAGTGCGGGATTGTCGAGATCGCCGCTTTTCAGGATGGGCCCGAACTCATGCAGTGTGTTGAGGCAAGGTCCCAGCAGTTTGTCACTCACGTTCCACAGCGCCTGCAGGCCGCCGCTGCCTTCATTCCGCTCGATATCTAGCAGTGCGCGGTGGAGGCGAGCCGTCTCGCGCACAAAGGGTGGGATGCCCAGGACTTCAAAAGCATCTTGGGCCGCGCGCATCTGCTTGGCGGGCGAAATGATGACCTGCAGCATGGACTCTCCTCTGCCAAAAAAGTTGCGGTGGAATACGGTCTGTTTTGGCCGTTTATGGGCCAGTTTAGTCCGTAATTCACCGCAACTGATGAAGGGTGGATTAGGCTCGCTCGATGAAGGCTTTGTAGCCGCGGTAGGCCTCGTAGATATCGGCCTTGTTGGCGACCTCCCACAGGGCGTGCATGGACAGGACGGCAACGCCGGAGTCGATGACGTTCATGCCATACTTGGCCATGATGTAGGCGATGGTGCCGCCACCGCCCGCGTTGACGCGACCGAGCTCACAGGTCTGGAAGTCCACGCCGGCCTCGTCCATGATGTCGCGGACGAGGGCCACGTACTCGGCATCGGCGTCGTTGGAACCGCCCTTGCCGCGGCTGCCCGTGTACTTGTTAAAGCACAGGCCACGACCCATAAAGGCGGCGTTCTTCGTCTCGAACTTGCCGGCATAGCCCGGGTCGAAACCGGCGGACACGTCGGAGGAGAGCATGCGGCTGCGGGCGAGCGCGCGGCGCAGGGCCAGCGGGCTATCCTCGCCGGCGAGCGTCATGATCTCGGCGACGGTGTTCTCGAAGAAGCGGCTCGTCATACCGGTGGCACCCACGGAGCCGATCTCCTCCTTATCGACGATGAGCGTGATGCTCGTGCGCTCCACGTTGGTGACGTTGATCTGGGCGAGCATGGAGGGGTAGGCACAGACGCGGTCGTCATGGCCATAGCCCAGAATCATGGAGCGGTCGAGGCCCATGTCGCGGGCGGGGCCGGCGGGCACGACCTCGATCTCGGCGGAGAGGAAGTCCTCCTCCTCGACGTCGTACTGCTCCTTGAGGATATCCAGGAACATCTGCTTGACGGGCTCCTTGGGGGCGTCCTTGTCGTCCTCATCGAACTTGACGGGGCGGCCGCCCACGATCACGTCGAGAATCTCGGCATCGACGGCGTCCTTGGCAGGCTTGGACATCTGCTCGCTCGAGAGGTGGATCAGCAGGTCGGAGATGGTAAAGACCGGGTCGTCCGCCTTGTCGCCGATATTGATGTCGACGGTGGTACCGTCCTTTTTGCAGATGACGCCCACG
>DXLR01000013.1:0-1241 GCA_019414625.1 Collinsella sp. | reverse complement strand
CCCAAGTGAAGGAGATGGCGGTGGAGATGGTGAGTTGCTGCTTGGAGCCGTGGCCGAGTTCGGCGATGAGCGCGTTGTACGGCGTGCAGTAGAACGTGAGGGCGATGTAGTAGCCGATCACGGTGACGAACAGGAACGCCGCGTTCACCCAGCTGGTGCCGTTGATCGGGCTCCAGAACACGAGCACGGTGACCACCGCGAGCGGCAGGGCGGCGAATTTCAGGAACGGCATACGGCGGCCGGATTTGGCGTCGCAACGGTCGGAGAGAGACGCCACGGCCGGGTCCACGAACGCGTCGAAGAATCGGGCGAAGGCGGTGATGCCGCCCACCACGGTCACGATGCCGAGCACAACCAGGCCTTGCGGCACGAACACGGTCTGGCCTTGGGAGATGGCCTCCTGGTCGGGCTGATAGAAATACACGAGCCAGTTGGAGATAATGCCGGAAAGCAGTGCCCAGCCGAACTGGCCGACCGCAAACGCCCACACTTTGGCGATGGGGAGATCTTTGATGGCTGACTTCGCCGGTGCAACTTGCGCACCCGTTACACTTGCTGTAGTCGTATTGCCCATTCTCACAACCTCCGAATCAACATTGACACAGTGTCAAAATCCAGTATACACCGGCACACCATGCGCTCTACGATAGTGGGCATGACAAGTCTGACCGAGCAACTGCCATACGTATACGCTTTTCCTGATGCGTTGGGGACCGGATTACTGGTGCACACCGAGAGCGTATTGGACGATGAGATACGCGATCGTATTGGCTCGTTCATCCATGAATATGAGGTTGTATTATCTCGATTCCGCGATGATTCCATCGTCGGCCGGATACGCACGGCCGCACATGGCGGCACGTTCGATTTTCCCGACTGGGCATCGGGTCTGTTTGGCCTGTACGACCGCCTGCTTGCGGCAACCGATGGGGCGATCGACCCGTGCGTGGGCGAGGATTTGATTCGGCTTGGCTACGACGAGTCGTATTCGTTTGCGGCTACGCCCGATGCCGCCGAACATGCAGGCGCGATCCACGGACGAGCCGTTTGGTCAGCCGACGTTGAGCGGCACGGCACCACACTTATCACCCACAGCCCAGTCGCGCTCGATTTCGGCGCGTGCGGTAAGGGGTATTTGGTGGATTTGCTTGCGGGGATGTTGGGTGATGGCGCGGGTCACCCTCAACCCATTCAATACGTCATCGACGCCGGGGGTGATTTGCTAGTGCACACGGACGAAC
>DXLR01000129.1:0-35061 GCA_019414625.1 Collinsella sp. | reverse complement strand
CGCAACGCGTTGCGCTGAGTCCTGAGGCTGTTGCAATGAAAATGAGAATCAAGGACCGTTTATCGCGTATAGCTACCGTTTGCGGAATAAGTAACACTCCTTAATAAACCGTGTAGAATCTCAGATAAGCACGGAGTTTTCCAGGGAGACGCTGTCCTTTGTTGTGTGCAAGGGGCGGCGTCTCTCTGGCGCTTGGAGGCCGTTCTGCAGCAGGACGGCGGACGTGCGTCACATATTCAAAAGCCAACGTCGAGATGGGTTGTGATGATAATGGGCAAGTACGTAATCGTGGTTGAGTCTGGTTCGGATGTGACGCCGGAGCTCTGCGAGCGCTATGGCATCGTGCGCGTGCCCATGCATGTCACGATTGGTGACGAGACCGTCGAAGACGGATCGATCGACCCGCTTGAGATTTACTCGCGCTGCAACGAGTTTGGTGTGATGCCCAAGACCAGCGGTTGCTCGCCGGCGGATTTTGCGCATGTGTACGACCGCATCCACGCCGAGCGGCCCGATGCGACCATTTTGCATCTTGCGTATTCCGAGGTTACGACCTGCTCGCATCAGTCGTCGAAGATTGCGGCAAAGGGCCGCGATTACGTCTTCTCCATGGATACGCGCTTTGTGTCGGTGGGCCAGTCGCTTGTCGCCGTTGAGACCGCCAAGTATATCGAAGCCCATCCGGATGCCACCGTCGATGAGATTTTCGCCTTTACCAATTCGGTGATGGACCGCGTGCTGCTGGGCTTTGTTCCTACGGACCTTGCCTTCCTTAAGGCGGGTGGTCGCTTGTCCAACGTCGCGTTTCTTGGCGCCCATCTGCTCAAGATTAAGCCCTGCATTGAGGTAACGGGTGGCAAATTCGTGGCGACCAAGAAGCTCCGCGGCTCTATGCTCAAATGTGCCCGTGCCTTTATTGACCACATGGTTGCGAAGGGCGATATTGATTACTCGCACATTGGTTTGGCGTATTCAGTGGGCCTTTCCGAGGAGCTGCGCGACGATATGGAAGTCTATGCGCACGACCTGGGCTTTAAGGACGTTACCTGGACTCAGGTCGGCGGCGTCATCTCGAGCCACTGCGGCCCGACCGCCTTTGGCGCGGTGCTTACGCTTAAGGCGTAGGGCCTGGCGTCTATCGATTTCTATTGCTTCGGCGGCGAGCGGGTTGTGACAACCTTTCCGCCGCTTTTGCGTGGAGTCAAATAGGACGATCAAATTGACCGCTAAACCGTTTCGCCATCAGGCGTATGGGCTAGAATGGCTCTGGCATTTTAATTGACAAAAACCAAAGAGAGGCAAGGTTGCGGGAATGGCTGAGATGACGCTTGAGGGTGTGGATGCTCATCCCGAGGACTCTGCGTATGCCCTGGGTCGCGTGCATTCGATCGAGACGATGGGAACGGTCGACGGACCCGGCATCCGCTTTGTGGTGTTTGTTCAGGGCTGTCCCATGCGCTGCGCGTATTGCCACAATCCCGATACCTGGTCTGTTAACGGCGGCACGATGGTGACCGTCGAGCATCTGATGGACGAGTTCCAGAGCAACCATGAGTTCTACCGTAGCGGCGGCATTACCGTTTCGGGCGGCGAACCGCTCCTGCAGCCCGAGTTTTTGGCCGACCTGTTCCGTGCCATGCACAACAACCCCGATGGCCGCGTACACACCTGCCTAGACAGCTGTGGCTATGCATTTGATCCCAAGCATCCGGAGAAGTTCGATGCTGTTCTCAACGAGACCGATATGGTGCTGCTCGACATCAAGCATGCCGATCCGGTTGAGCATAAAAAGCTGACCGGTTGCGATCCTGCGCGCATCCTGGCGTTTGGCGATGAGCTTGCCCGTCGCAAGATTAAGGTTGTTATTCGCCATGTGGTGGTGCCGGGTATCACCGACACGGCGGAGGAATGCGAGAAGCTCGGTCGCCTGATCGCTCCATGGCACAACGTGGTGGGCCTGGAAATGCTGCCGTATCACACGATGGGTGTCGTCAAGTACGAGCAACTGGGTATTCCCTATAAGCTCGAGGGCGTGCCCCAGATGGATACCGCGCGCATGCCCGAGCTGCGCAACGCCGTCATGGCCGGCATGAAAAAGCGCCGTGCGGAGCTCAGGTCGGCCATTGGCTAACAAGCCCGTCCCAAATTGACTACCCTTTAAGATGTGCAACAAGGTGGGTTGGGTCAGCGAGGATGGTTACTACTCGACATGCGATGCGGGCCTTATCGACATCGATGGCTGTACCTATGTCATGGGTATCATGACATCGATGCCGTGGAGCGACCGCTCGAGCGAGGTTACGGCCGCGATTGCAAAGGCTCTGTTTGATACGCGAGCTGCACTGGCTTAGCGTGTTCGTTTGACGAGGTCAAACAAAATGCTGGTACCATACCGTGGTTGAGAATTTCGAATAGGTTTGGGGAATGGCATGGCTACCATTGCGATTATCGGTGCGCTCGAAAAAGAGATCATGCAGATTAAGGAAGAGCTGAGCGACGTTTGCGAGGCACGGGAGGCAGGCTTGACCGTTGTGAGCGGTGAGCTCGACGGCCTGACAGTTGTCGCCACAACGGCGGGCATGGGCACGGTGAACGCCGCCGCTGCAACACAGCACCTCATTAGCAAGTATGCTCCGCAGGCTGTTGTGTTTTCGGGCATTGCGGGCGGTTTGAACCCCAAGCTCCATATCGACGACGTGGTCATTGGCAAACGCCTACGCTATCTGGATACCGATACCGCGCTTATCGCCGAGTCCGCACCGGGGCTCGAGGAGTTTGGCTCGACGCCCGCGCTGGTCGATATTGCCGCCGACGTGCTTGCTGAGCGTGGGTTTGTTGACGCTTCGAAAAATGCAGTCGCTTCGAACGAGGGCACCAAGCAGTTCCTGGTCGGCACGATTGCCACGGGTAACCGCTTTGTGACGGGCGCTACCATGCGCAACGACGCTATCGAGGCGACGCATGCCGATTGTGTCGGCATGGAGGGCGCGGCAATTGCCCATGTCGCAACCAAAAATGGTGTCGATTGCCTGGTGTTGCGCGCTATCAGCGATAATTGTGACGAGGCGTACGATGCAATTTGCGAGCGCGAGTTCGATCTGTTCGAGTACGCGCGTGTCGCAAGTGACATCACGCTCGATATCGTCCGCCGCATTGCCGCTGCGCAATAGCGCGTCTATTTGTAAGAACCTACGACCAAGGAGTGTCCATGGCCGATTCCATTAACTATCAGCTTGCCAAGTTCGTCGCCAGCTACGGCAAGGTTTCGCAGATTCCCGAGTCCACCTGCCCCGAGGTGAGCTTTGTCGGCCGCTCCAACGTGGGCAAGTCGTCCATCATGAACAAGCTCTTTGGCCGCAAGAACCTGGTCAAGGTTTCCAGTACGCCGGGCAAGACGAGCAACATCAACTTCTTTGAGGCCGACGACGTGCATTTCGTGGACCTGCCGGGTTACGGTTTCGCCCGTCGCTCCAAGGCCGAGCGCGACCGCTGGGCCGAGCTTATTGGCGACTTCTTTGACTCCGAGCGCAGCTTTAACCTGGTCGTATCGCTGGTTGACATTCGTCACGACCCCAGCAAGCTCGATCATGACATGATCGACTACCTGCAGGGCAACGAGTTCAACTTTATCGTCTGCCTCACCAAAGCCGACAAGCTCAGCCGCACCCAGCAGGCCCGCCAGGCGGCAGCCATTAAAAAGCAGCTCAACGTCCCGGCCGAAAACGTAATCATCACAAGCTCCCAAACCGGTGTGGGCATCGACGAACTCAAGCGCCGCATCGCCGAGGCCTGCCTCTAGTAAGGGTCCCATCCCAGTAAGGGCCCCCACCAATAAAAAGCCAAACCATCAGCCCGGCGCCCCTTCAAAGCGTGGGTTCCTATAGACATCGTAGACCACGTTGCTGTAGGGCCGCCCAAGGGTATCCCCTTAAAAACATTCCGCAGCACGAGGCCCGCTTATCCGTAGCTCCGAAGGAGCAGGATAAGCGGGCCTCAAGTGCGAGGACGTTTTTAAGGGGATACCCTTGGGCGGCCCGAAGGGATTAACTAGCGATGTCTACAGGTACTCGATTTGAGCGCCCTCGGTGTCGCACGTCAGAATATGCGTATCGCACTTGGGGAACTGCTCGCGCAGCTTGACCTGCAGGAACTTCGCCACGATGGTATCGTCGGTTACGGCCATGAGGGTCGAGCCGGAGCCACTGATCCAGATGGTCTTGGCGCCGCCGTTAAGGCAGGTGTCGCGCACAGCGTTGTAGTCGGGAATCAGACGGCGACGATAGGGTTCCTGGATACGGTCGTCATTGGCGGCGGCAATCAGGTCCAGATCGCCGGTCTCGAGACCGCGCGTCATGCCGGCGATGCGGCCCATCTGCCATACGGCGGTGGAGAGTGGAATCTCCTGTGGCACGACCTTGCGCGCCTCACTCGTATGCACCTCGTAGGGCGGAATCACGGTAATAAAACGCAAGCGATCGCTCACCTCGTAGCGCAGGCACTGGGGGAGCGAATCAGTCGGCGTAAAGGAGCAAACGGCACCGCCCAGGATGGCAGGGGCGACGTTATCGGGATGGCCCTCGACCTCGGTGGCAATGCGGACGAGCTCGGCACGGTCGACGGTGTGGCCCGTCAGCGCGGCGGCCGCCATGATGCCAGCGACGACGCAGGTGGAGCTGGAACCCAGGCCGCGAGCGACGGGCACGTCGGTCTGGATGTCGATGGCAACGGGGAAGGCCTGCTCGCCCCAGGCGGCCAGAGCATCGACAAAGCTCACATAGACCAGGTTGTTCTCGTTTTGGAACTCCTCGGGGCAGCCCGTGATGGTGAGCTTGTCGGTACGCTCGAAGGTGAAGTGCGAGTAGAGGCTGACGGCCATGCCGAGGGTGTCGTAGCCGATGCCTAGGTTGGCGCTGGTGGCGGGGACGGTGATCTTGATCATTGTTGTTGGTCCTCCTGGGGGTCGGTTTCACGCTTGCTCCGCTGCTCGGACAGTCCTGCTCGCACGAAGGCCACATTTAGTGGCCTTCGGCTCGTGCGGAACTCGCGACGGAGCAAGCGTGAAACCGACCTACGCCGTCTCCTCACCGCGCTGGGGAGCCAAATTTAAAGAAAGTGCGCCGGCTTTCGCCGGCGCCTTATAAGGGATTTTAGTTGGAAGTCATCTTTTTTGCTGCGGACTCGACGTAGCTGGCCATCTCATCGACGTCGCAGACGTCTTCGAAGCGGATGGGTTTGGATTCGAGTTCGGCGAGCTGGGTCGGGGCGACCGTGTTGGTTGCCTGCTCGAGCACGCGCATGGCCTCAAAATCATCCTCGGGAACGTCGAGTCCCAGGGCGTCGCAGCAGGCGCGCGGAAACTTGTAGGGGCTGGCGGTCGAAAGCAGCACGCGGGCCTTGGCGCCCTCGGTGGGGGCGACCTGCTCAAAGACGTGATAGCCGCAAGCGGTGTGCGGGTCGATCACGTAGCCGTTGGCATCCCAGCAGCTCTTGATGGCGGCGCGAACCTCGTCCTCGCTGGCCCAACCGCAGCCAAATACGCTCTGGATCTTGGCCAGCAGCTCGGCAGGCACCTCGTAGCGACCGGTCTGGGCAAGCTGCTCCATAAGGCCGGCAACGAGCTCGCAGTCGCCGTCGGACAGGAAGTAGAGCATGCGCTCCAGATTAGAGCTAATAAGGATGTCCATCGACGGCGATATGGTCGTTAAGAACGGACGGTTGCGGTCGTAGACGCCGGTGGTCAGGAAGTCAGCGAGCACGTTGTTCTTGTCGCTGGCCACGACGAGTTTGGCGACGGGCAGACCCATGCGCTTGGCGTAGTAGCCGGCCAGGATATCGCCAAAGTTGCCGGTCGGTACGCAGAACTCCACGGCATCGCCGGCCTCGATGGCGCCGGCGCGCAGCAGCTGCGCATAGGCGGCAAAGTAGTAGACGACCTGCGGCACCAGGCGGCCGACGTTGATGGAGTTGGCGCTCGAAAGCACGGTGCCGGCGGCCTCCAGGCGCTCGGCCAGCTCCTTATCGGCAAAGATGCGCTTGACGGCACTCTGGGCGTCGTCGAAGTTGCCGCGGATGCCGCAGACGGCGACGTTGCCGCCCTCCTGCGTGGACATCTGCAGATTCTGCACGCGGCTGACCTTGCCCTCGGGATAAAAGACGGTGATGCCCGTGCCCGGGGCGTCGGCAAAGCCGGCGAGTGCTGCCTTGCCTGTGTCGCCCGACGTGGCGGTGACGATCATGATGCGCTCGGCGCCGCCGTCCTTGGCGGAAGTGCGGGCCATCAAGCGGGGGAGCATCTGCAGGGCGACGTCCTTGAAGGCGCTCGTGGGACCGCCAAAGAGCTCCATCACATAGGTCTGAGGGGCGTCAGCGCCCGGCGCAGCGTCGAGTTTGACGAGCGGCGTAACCTCTTCACTCGCGAACGTGCCGCGGTATGCCTCGTCGACACACGCCGAAATTTCTTCGGCCGTGTAATCATTCAGTAACATTCCCAACACATCTTGAGCGATTTCAAAGTACGATTTATCTGCAAGCGAGCTGATATCGACCTGCTGGGTGCCGAGCTCGTCCGAGACAAACAAACCCCCGTCGGGAGCGATGCCGGTACGGATTGCCACCTTACTTGAGCACGATAAAGTGCGTCCTCGTGTACTATGATAAGTTCCCATATAACACTGCTCCTCGGATGCCTTGGTCCCAATCGGTGAAACCATGGTATCAGAGCGCGCAAAATAGGTTCGCAGAGGCTTTTTAGAAAGGTAACCTCCAGCCCATGATTAAGATTGCCAAGTTTGGCGGCTCGTCGGTCGCCGACGCCGAACACTTCAAAAAGATCAAGGCCATCGTCGACGCCGACCCTGCCCGCCGTTTTGTGGTGGTTTCCGCCTGCGGCCGCCGCTTTAAGGGCGACACCAAGGTGACCGACCTGCTCTATCTGGTCAATGCGCACGTTAAGTACCACGTGTCGTGTGAGGAGCTGCTCGAGGACATCGGCCAGCGCTATTTTGATATCGCTGATGAGTTGGAGCTCACCTATCCCATCCGTGAGGAGTTCGCGGCCTTTGCCGAGCGCGCCCGCTCGGGCGGCTACTCCACCGAGGAACTCGTGAGCCGCGGCGAGTACTTTACCGCCCGTCTGATGGCCGAGTACCTGGGCCTGCCGTTCCTGGATGCCGCGACGGTCGTGGCGTTCCATCATGACGGTACGCTCAGCATGAACCGCACCGCCGAGCTGGTGCAGGAGTACGGCCAGCAGGGCGGCTTTGTTATGCCCGGTTTCTACGGCGCGACGCGTGAGGGGCAGATCAAGCTGCTCGACCGTGGCGGCGGCGATATTTCCGGCTCGATTCTGGCCAAGTGCCTTGGTGCCGACCTGTACGAGAACTGGACTGACGTCTCGGGTTTCTATTCTGCCGATCCGCGTATTGTTCCCGAGGCCCAGCCCATTGCGCGCGTTACCTACGAGGAGCTACGCGAGCTTTCGTACATGGGCGCAAGCGTCCTGCACGAGGAGGCCGTGTTCCCCGTGCGCGAGGCGGGTATTCCGCTGGTCATCAAGAACACCAATGCGCCGCAGGACCCCGGCACCATCATTAGCGAGACGGCCGACGAGGGTGAGGCGGAGCCTATCATTACCGGCGTGACCGGCAAGCGCGGCTTTGTCGCCATCAACGTTGCCCGCGACCGCACCAAGCCCCGTGTCGGCTTTATGCGCCGTGCACTTTCGGTGTTCGAACGCTATGACGTTTCCGTCGAGCATATGCCCACCGGCGTCGACCGCTTTGGCGCCGTGGTGCAGGAGCAGGATGTGCACGACTCGCTGTACTCACTCGTGGGTGACATCCAGCAGGAGGTCGAACCGCTCGAGATCGAGGTTGTCGAGGGCTTGGCGCTCATCGCGACCGTCGGTCGTAACCTGCGCGGCCGCGCAGGTATCTCGGGCCACCTGTTTGGCATGCTCGGCCAGGCCGGCGTGAGCGTGCGCATGATTTCGCAGAGCTGTGACGAGATCAACATCATTATCGGTGTCGAGGAGAAGGACTTCGACCTGGCGATTCGGACCATTTACCGCGCCTTCTCCGACGAGAACGGCATTGTGAAGGTCTCCGACCTGGAGGCTCCCGTGCCGGTCGATCCCGCCCCGGCCGCGCTCCACAAGTAGCTGCTATCCCAGTAGATTTTTGGGACTTGCCTCAAAAACTACGGCGGGGCGTTTCGTTTCGGTTTCGTTTCGACGGGGCGGGTTTCGTGCCCGCCCTGTTCTTGTATACACTGGCAACAATAATCGGCCTGCTCGGCGTGCGGGCAAAAGCCACAGCCTTTAAAGGGGGAAGCATGAAACAGTACACGGTTGCTATTTTGGGCGCGACGGGAGCCGTGGGCACCCAGATGCTCGAGTGCCTCAACGAGCAGGAGTTTCCGGTCGGCAAGCTCAAGCTGCTAGCGAGCGCGCGCTCTGCGGGCAAGACCGTCGAGTTCCGCGGCGAGCAGGTTGTGATTGAGGAGGCTTGCCCCGAGGCCTTTGAGGGCTGCGACATCGTGCTCGGCGCCGCCGGCGACGATATTGCGAAGGAGCTACTGCCCGAGGCCGTCAAGCGCGGCGCCGTCGTGGTCGACAACAGCCACGCCTTCCGCATGGATCCCGAGGTGCCGCTGGTTGTGCCTGAGATCAATGCCGACGACATCAAGTGGCATCACGGCCTTATCGCCAATCCCAACTGCGCGACCATCATCGGCCTGGTTCCTACGTGGCCGCTGCATCAGCTCGCCGGCGTGAAGCGCATGATCGTCTCGACGTATCAGGCGGCTTCGGGTGCCGGCGCTCCCGGTATGGCCGAGCTCGAGGCTCAGTTGGCCGCCCTGGGCCGCGGCGAGGAGATTCCCGAGCCGCGCGCCTTTGCCGCCCAGCTGGCGAGCAACCTGATTCCGCAGATTGGCGGTGTCAAGGAGGAGGGCTTTACCTCCGAGGAGATGAAGCTGCAAAACGAGGGCCGCAAGATCATGCATCTGCCCGAGCTGCGCGTGAACTGCACCTGTGTGCGCGTGCCCGTGCTGCGCTCGCACTCCGAGAGCATTACGCTCGAGTTCGAGCGCGATATTACGGTGGAAGAGGCCCGTGCCGCGCTGGCCGCCGCTCCGGGCGTGAAGCTGGTCGACGACATGAGCGCCGAGGACGCGCACGATCGCTTCCCCATGCCGATGGATACGTCCGACCAGGACCTGATTTGGGTCGGTCGCGTGCGTCGCGACATCTCGAACCCCGAGGCCGCGCGCGGCATCACCTTCTGGTGCTGCGGCGACCAAATCCGCAAGGGCGCGGCAACCAACGCCGTCCAGATTGCTAAGCTGCTCTGCGAGTAGTGCGACCTGTCCGGCGGGGGCCGGGCTTAGTTTTCAGAACGTCCTCGACCATGTGTGGCGCCTTGTCCTGCTCCTTCGGAGCCGCGGACAAGGCGCCACACTGGTCTGCGGAGTGTTCTGAAAACTAAGCCCGGCCCCTGCCTGCGGTGACTCGGCTGCGAGCGGCCTGCGATGGGGCCGTTGCTGGTTGGGGCCGCTGGGCTGATGTGGGGGCACGTGGTTGTTGCGAGCTCTGGTCCCGGCGGCGGCCTCGGCGCTTTGCGCCTGCCGCCTTGGGGGACTGTGGGGCGCGGCCGGCAGCTGCGGCGCGTTGCGCCTGCTGCCTGCGGGGACTTTGGGGTCGTGCGGCAGCTGCGGCGCTGCGCGCCTGCTGCCTTGGGTGACTCTGGGGTCGATTGGGGTTGTCTGCACAATTCGCGGTATTATGTTGCGGAGTTTTGAAAGGAGCCGCTGGTGGTCACGACGACGTTTCCTTCGCCTTTGGGCGAAATCTTGCTTGCCGCTGATGGCCGCGGTTTGACAGGGCTTTGGTTTGAGGGGCAGGAGCATTTTGGCTCCACGCTTCTCAAAGAAGATGTCGAGCATATCGAAGGTGCCGATGCGGTTTCAGGTATTGGTGGCATGTCGTCGGTGAGTCCGACAAATGGCGCGGCCTCTTCGGTGCTTGAGCGTTCCTGGGCTTGGCTGAATGCTTATTTTGCAGGGCAGGAACCTCGGTTTACGCCGCCGTTGCATATGATTGGTACGGCGTTTCAGCGTGAAGTCTGGTACGAACTGCTTTCTATTCCGCGTGGCGAGGTCGCCACGTATGGTGAGATCGCCCAGCGTGTTGCCGCCCGCCATCGGGTGCCGGGGAACGAGGATCCCGTTGTGTCTCCCCGTGCCGTGGGGGCCGCGGTCGCTCGCAACCCTGTTTCGATTATTGTGCCATGCCATCGCGTGGTGGCGGCCGACGGCTCGCTTAACGGATATGCCGGCGGGCTTGATCGCAAGGAGTGGCTGCTTCGGCTTGAGGGCGCGTACGAGGAGTAACACTCGAGCGCTTTGCATAGCCAAGATGCCGTGAAAGAACGGGACATGCTTTCCGAATGGAGGCTCAGACGGAAACTGCGTCCCGGAATTCCGTTTTAAAGCGGGATGCGCTTTCCGAATGGCGTTCCAAGCGGAAACCGTGTCCCGGAATACAGCCTCAGAGTGGGACACCGTTTCCGGCTGAGACCACCTGCCTGGACATCGATCTACGCCCGCTCCTGCAGGGCGTAGATGGACTTATCCATGTTGAACAGGTAAGCCACAACGCAGACAATAATGAACATCGGCAAGTTACCAAAGCCGAAGACTTCGCAGCCAATAAGGATGGGTGCGAGCAGCGTATTGGTGGCGCTGCCAAAGACGGCTGCGTAGCCCAGTGCGGCGCAGAGCTCGACGGGCATGCCGAGTTGAGCCTCGTTATGGCGACATCTGGGTAACAGAAAGGCCCGCGTTCCTCAGAGGCAAGATAGGCAATTCTGCTTCTGAGGTAGATCTCAATTCTGCCGACCGCACTGCCGACCGCATCAAACATTAACTGCCGGAGGGCTCGGTCAAATTCATACGTGTAGATGATGGTTTCGAATGTTGTGCCTTCGCGAAAGATGGTAATCCCGGACTTGCATTTGGTTTTGTAGGGAAACCAGTAGGCCGACAGTCTGTAGTGGTTGGCTTCGACCAAAGCTCGCTCGAGTTCGCTTTGATCAGAGCACTTAAGACCCTTGTTTTCTGTCAATAGTGCTATTTGTTCGTTGATGGATATCCGCGACTTCTGGTATTTCATTAAGCCTCTTGATAGAAAAAGAGCTGGAGTTGCGCATCGTTGAGAGGCTTTCCAGCTTTAGCAAAACAAACTTATAAGATGCGACGGGCCGCGTCAAGATAATTACCGGACGGCCTAGGAGGCGGCTGGTTGGCTGGCTTAAAACCTAGCGCGTGAAATGACGCTCCACGCTATTCAGCGCGCTTGATAGGATGACGAACCACAGTCTTAAGTTTCTCCGGTGCACATTTGCGTGGATCGGAGAGATAGATTTCGTGATGTAAACGGGTGTCTGAGAGGTCGGGGACATAGCCCAGCTCGGTCGCGTATTCATGCATAGCGTCTACGGTCGCCGGTTCGTTGTCGTAGGGCCCGGTGTGCATGCATTGAACGCAGAGACCCTCGTCAACTTTAAGCAGTTCGACGGCGGAAAAGTCCAGTTTCTTTTTGGTCGTGGCTTCCGCGACCGCCCAGTCAAAGTCATCCTGAGTGACGAAATCGGGCAGGCGGATGCACGAGATAAAGTTGAAATCGTCCTTGCGTACATAATCGATGTCGCCGCTCGGGGAGTCTTGCCACCAGAAACCCTCGAGCGGAGGTACCACAAAGTCGAAATAGCCCTCGATACTCCTTGAGCCTTTCTTTGACATCTTGACGGTATAGGCGATGCCGTAAAGCAGCGGCAGGGCGTTTTGATACTCGCCACCTTCGGTATTTGGGTCGCCCTTTCCGCGAACGGCAACGTAGCTCATAGGCGGGACAGTTACGATACTCGGCTTGCTCGCAGGTCTGTAGAGCTCCTTGCATTCCTTCTTAAAGTCGAACGCCATGTTGGCCGCCTTTCTGCGTATTGGCCTGCTTAGATAGCTGAATCATATCATAGAAACGAACAGCTGTTCGAATGATTTGGCTGACAGATTGAGATGCGTGCGTTGTGTTTGGCGGTCGGCCTGACCCAATCGATGATTTCTCTGCCTCCCCGGCGCCTCATCTATAGCTGCCGTTTCCCCATATAGAACCTGCCAAAATAAACCCGTCCCTTTTTAGTCGGTGCGAAATGGGTAATACTAAAGAGTTATCCGACCAGATGGGAACCGATCGATGGCTTATATCGAATTCAAAGACGTCATCAAGGCATACGGCGAGGGCGACGCCCGCATTCACGCACTCGACGGCGCGAGCTTTACGGTCGAGCGTGGCGAGCTCGCCATCATTTTGGGTGCTTCGGGTGCCGGCAAGACCACGGCGCTCAACATTCTGGGCGGTATGGACACGGTAACCTCCGGCACCGTGACGGTGGACGGGCGCGATGTGAGCTCCGCTAACGAGGCGCAGCTCGTGGAATACCGCCGCGCCGACGTCGGCTTTGTCTTCCAGTTCTACAATCTGGTCCCCAACCTGACGGCGCTCGAAAACGTCGAGCTTGCGGCGCAAATCTGCCCCGATTCGCTCGATGCCGAGCAAACGCTTTGCCAGGTTGGCCTGGGTGAGCGCCTCGCCAACTTCCCCGCGCAGCTTTCGGGCGGCGAGCAGCAGCGCGTGTCCATCGCCCGTGCACTGGCAAAGAACCCCAAGCTGCTCCTGTGCGACGAGCCCACGGGTGCACTCGACTACAAAACCGGCAAGCAGATCTTGCAGCTGCTGCAGGACACTTGCCGCAAGCAGGGCATTACGGTCATCATCATCACCCACAACTCCGCGCTGGCGCCCATGGCCGATCGCCTGATCCGCTTTAAGAACGGTCGCGTGGAGAGCGAGACGGTCCAGCAAAATCCCGTGCCTATCGAGACGATCGAGTGGTAGCGCCCATGGACCAGGACCGCCAAAACAGGCTACGCCGCGACGCACAGAACACGGAGCGCGAGCAGGATTTTACGACCTACCGCACTGCCCAAAGCTCAAACGATATGGTGCCGACGGTTTTTCGCCGTGGCATCTACCGCACAATCCGAGGCAGTCTTAAGCGCTTTTTGTCAATCGTGGTCATCACCGCGCTTGGCGTGAGCGTGATGTGCGGCCTTAAGGCGGGTTGCGAGGACCTGTGTGATTCGGTTGATGCCTACTTCGACCAGCAAAATGTCTATGACATTAACGTGCAGTCGACCTATGGCCTGACTGACGATGATCTTGACGCCATACAAGAGGTCGATGGCGTCGAAACGGCCGAGGGCATCTACACCGAGACCGCCTACACCGCCGTGGGCACAACGCGCGAGCGCGTGGTCGTGCAGAGTCTCTCCAAGGAGAACATCGATCAGCCGGTGCTCGTGAACGGCGATTTGCCCGAGAGCGCCGATGAAGTCGCGGTGACTTCGAAGTTCCTGAAGGCATCGGGCAAGAAAATCGGCGATACGGTGAGTTTTGCCGCCAATGACGCGAGCTCGTCCAATCAAAGCGCCAAGGACCAGTTTGCCGCGGGCGATTACACCATTACGGCTGAGGTCCTCGACCCCACTGATGTAAGTTCTGACTCGACAGTCAACGCCTTTCGCGCTGCTTCGGCGGCGGACTATAAGTTCTATGTGAGCGAGGACGCCGCGACATCTTCTTCCTACTCCGCGGTCCACGTGATCGTCGAGGGAGCCAAGAGCCTCAACTCCTATTCGGATTCCTACGCGGCAAAGATCAATGAGGTCAAGGGCAATATCGAGAAGATCCGCGAGGAGCGTGAGAAGGCGCGCGCCCAGGAGCTGACGGTCGACACGCCGGCGAGCTTGGATGCGGCTGAGCGTCAGGCGAATATGCTCTTTGGGATTGAGCAGGACAACATCAATCGCATGGCCGAGGGCAGCGACGAGCGTGCGCAGGCGCAAGCCGACCTGGATCAGCGTCGCGCCGCCGCCGACCAGCAATTTGCCGATGCCCGCGCCGAGCTTTCCGATCTGGGCGAATGCACCTGGTACATCCAGGACCGCGGCAACATCGCAAGCTACTCGAGCGTGGAGAGCGACAGCTCGTCAATTGAGGCCATCGCCACGGTGTTCCCGTTCATCTTCTTTATCGTCGCCGTGCTCATCAGCCTTACCACCGCCACGCGTATGGTCGAGGAGGAGCGCACGCTCATCGGCCTGTATAAGGCACTCGGTTATTCGCGCGGACGCATCCTGTCCAAATACGTGGACTATGCGCTGTGGGCTTGTCTGATCGGCGGCGTGCTCGGCAACATCATCGGATTTGTGGGCCTGCCGCTGTTCCTGTTTACGGTGTTCGACGACATGTACTCACTGCCCCAGATGCTGCTTTCGTACGACATCGTGTCCTCGATCGTTTCGGTGGCGCTGTTTGCCGTGGGCGTGGTGGGCGCCACGATTATCGCCTGCCGCCACGAGATGGCCGAGACCCCGGCCTCGCTTATGCGTCCCAAGGCCCCGCGCGCTGGCTCGCGCATCTTGCTCGAGCGCATCGGCTTTATCTGGCGCCGCATGGGCTTTTTGAACAAGGTCGCTGCACGCAACCTATTCCGCTATAAAAAGCGCGCCTTTATGACCATCTTTGGCATTGCGGGCTGCACGGCGCTTGTGATTTGCGGCATGGGCATTCGTGATACGTCGGTCGCGCTGTCGCCCAAGCAGTACGGGCATATCACGCGCTATGACTTGCTGGCGGTCGCCAATCCCGACGATTTTTCGCAGACGTGCGCGGCATTGGATGAGCGCAGCACGGCCAATGATTCCAACGTGACGGTGACCTCGACCCTGCCGATTGTGACCGACAACGTCACCTTTACGTTTGGCGGCAAGAGCGAGACTGTGCAGCTCATCGTGATTCCCGACGACCGCACGGGTGACTTGGGCGATTACGTGCGCCTGGAGGATGAGTCCAAAGAACCGCTCGCCCTGCGTGACGGAGACGTGTATTTGAGCAAGAGCTCTCAGCTGGTGCTGGGGATCAAGCCGGGTGACACGGCTCACGTCCAGGATTCGTCGCTCAATGTTGCCAAGGTCAAAGTCAGCGACATCTCGCTCAACTATCTAGGCAACACGCTTTACATGACGCAGGGCACCTATGAGCGCGCGTTCGGTCGAAGTGCACGCCTTAACGGCGTCTTTGTGCTGCTTAAGGGTTCGTCGGCCGACCAGATTGCGTTTAGCAAGAATCTTAAGAGTGACGGTTGGCTTACGATTTCGAGTACGGCCGAGCATTGGGAAAACTATGAGGCGTACTTTACGATTATCAATTCGGTCGTGGTGCTCGTGACCTTTATGGCGGCGTGCCTGTCGTTTGTGGTGGTGTTTACGCTGTCTAATACGAATATTTCGGAGCGCGAACGCGAGCTGGCGACCATCAAGGTGCTGGGCTTCCGCCGTGGCGAGGTTCACCATTACGTTAACAAGGAGACGTTGATCCTCACGGCGATCGGAGCCACGCTGGGCGTACCGCTGGGCGGCTTGCTGGCCGAGAGTTTTACGTACATTTTGCAGATGCCGTCGCTGTATTTTGATGTTGAGGTCGAGCCGCTGAGCTACGTGCTATCCGTGCTTCTGGCCTTTGGCTTTACGTTTATCGTCAACCTCGCCACCAACCGTACCCTCAACAAGATCGACATGGTCGGCGCCCTCAAGAGCGCCGAGTAACCTGCCAAAAAGGGACAGGTTTATTTTGGCAGGTTTTATCTGGGCAAACGCCGGACAACCATTAGGTGGCCCGGCGTTTGACCCGTTTTGCTGGGGATGTCTGTCGTTCAGTGCTCTTACTGGCCAATCCAGTGTTGCGCATAGCTCTTAATGTCCTCGGTAAAACCGTCAAGGTCGTCAAGGGTGATCACGCTGTCGATAAGCAAATTGGCTATCTCGCGGTGCATTGTGCTGCGGCGAATGTCGTTTGCAATTACGCCTGAGGACAGCTTGTCTCTATTGAGGCGCTCTTCTAGTGCCCAAAATCTACTGGACGCTTCACTGTCGCCGTTCAGTATCTCAACGTACTGGCCGATGAGCTTTTCCATATAACGTTCTTGCCATTGAGGAAGCATTTTCTTAAACAGCTTCCAGTCGCTTTCGGCTACGTCGCGCATATGTCCTCCGCTCGTTAAACGGGCTTTTCCATTTGCCTTTCATTCTATTTGGTTTTCGCTCGCAGGCGTGGATGAGAGGCTCTCTTTAGCCTTCGAGATTGGGCTTGTATGGGTCGTATGCCACAAAATGGGCCTATCTACTACGTTTGCTACCACACCCTCGACCGTGACAAAGATTATGAAATTAAAACCGCAGGTAGAGGGCTTGCCAGTTTTCGGAAAAGGCGGGTATGGTCGGCCCTCTCGAGTTAAACGTAGTAAATAGGCCCTTTTCTTGGCGCGCGGTCAGCTCAATGCTAATCTCCGTGCCGGAACTGACCCAGTTGTTTGTAAGTTGCGGTGATATACGGACTGTTTGGCGCTTTGGAGCTTCAAAACAGTCCCTATCTCACCGCAACTTAGGAGAAGGGCGGGGGCGGTTGGGTGCTGGTGGGTCGGAGCGTGTTAGGCCTGTTTGCGGTGCTTCCATTGTTTGCGGCACCAGCGCATGAGCGCCTTTATGACGGGAATCGTGATGAGGATGATCCATGCAGGATGGGGCTGTCCCAAACAGAGCCACATGTAGAGGAACCAAGCGATGGCGGCTGCCGGGTAGATGGCCTCGATCAGCTTAGACAGGTGGCGCCGATCGATGAAGTCACCAATCGCGTAGTAGACGGGAACCAGAAAGACGAGGAAAAGCCCCATGCCCCATGTGCCGTAGACAATGCCGAGCACCAGATAGGCGAGAGTGACAAGTGCGGGGAAGGGGAATTTGTTCCATGCACGTCCGACCTTGGTGTGGAAATGCTTGCCATGATGGTCGAGCTTGTCGTGTGCTTCCTTCCAGCTGGAAAACGTCTCGCCGTCGATGGTGACGGTGCCGTCGTCATTGGTGCGTACGCTATGTCCATCGTCCTCAAGCGTATCGATATGCACGCCGTCCGGCCCCACATGCACCTCTTCGCCCTTGCGCTCGTTGGTCACATGGATGCCGCTCCAACCAACATGGACTTCCTCGCCTTTATTGGGATCAATGACGTGGATACCGCGCGCGAGGGAAATATCGACAAGTGGTTTGTCGCCGCAATCGGCGTGCTCGGCAGAATCCTCAGCCTCGTCAGCCACATCCGCCGTCTCGGTGTCGGCGCTACCGTCCTCCAGGTCGTCGGCATCGTTGGCCGCCTCCCCATATAACAGCTCGTCCAACGACACGTCATACAGCGCGGCGAGCGCAATGAGGTTATCGGTATCGGGTGAGGACTCGCTGCGCTCCCATTTACTAACAGCCTGGCGGCTTACGCCCAGCTGGGCAGCAAGCGCCTCCTGAGAAAGGCCGGCAGCTTTACGGCGATCGACGAGGCGCTGCGCCATCGCAAGATCCATGGTGGTTCCTTTCGTTTGATGGTCGAATCGAATGAGCCGAGTATGCCGAGAACAACCGGTAGCGACCACCATTTCTAGTTAGAATCTGCCCCAACCCTACCGCAACTACCGGTAGCAACCCCTAACGACCAGCCATTTCAGGACAAATGTCAGTGCTACTCTCAGCTAAGAGCCTGCAACATCCCAAAATCTCAGCCCACGCACCCGCAGCAAGAAGACGAATAGCCTCGGCCTCCCTAGTTACCGCAGGAGGCCTCAGGGCTTACATCCCAAATCTTTCCGCAGGACGGAAGGACCCCGCCGCGCGAAGCGCACGGCGGGGTCCTGACATGTCCGAGGACGATTTGGGATGTAAGCCCTGGGGTCTCCGATGAGAGCAGTTTCGGCCGAGGCTATTCGTCGCCGAAGCTGATGCCCAACGCCTTGGCCTCGCGCACCAGATCGCTCTGGGGATCGACATACTTGAGCTTGCCGGCGACATCCTCGAGCGGCATGTGACACATCTTGCCGTCACGCAGGGCGATCATGTAGCCAAACTCGCCGCGTAGACAGCCCAGTGCCGCCTCGACGCCGCACTGGGTCGCAAAGATGCGGTCCTGGGCGTCGGGCTGGCCGCCGCGCTGCGTGTGACCGGGGATGGCGACGCGGGTCTCGCGACCGGTCTTGGCCTCAATCTCCTTGGCGATGTCGTACACGATTGACGGGCTCGTGCGCTCGGCGAGCTTCTTCTTGTACTCCTTCTTGGATAGCGCTGCGTCCTCCTTGGAGATGGCGCCCTCGGCGACGGCCACGATGGTAAAGCGGCTGCCGGTCTCCATGCGATGCTCGATGGTCTTGATGACGTTATCCATGTCGTAGGGAATCTCGGGAATCAAGATGACATCCGCGCCGCCCGCGACGCCGGCGTACAGCGGGATCCAGCCAACCTTGTGGCCCATGATCTCGATGACAAACACGCGGCCGTGGCTCGAGGCGGTAGTGTGGATGTCGTCGATGCACTTGGTGGCGACGTCGATGGCGCTCGTAAAGCCAAACGTCAGCTCGGTGCCCCAGGTGTCGTTATCGATGGTCTTGGGCAGGGCGATAACGTTGAGACCCTCTTCGCGCAGGCGGTTGGCAGTCTTGGTGGAGCCGTTGCCGCCCAGCATAAACAGGCAGTCGAGCTGCAGCTTGTGATAGGTGTGGACCATCGCCGGCACCTTCTCGACGCCGTCAGCCTCGGGAATGTCCAGACGCTTGAACGGTGTGCGGCTCGTGCCCAGGATGGTGCCGCCGCGGGTGAGGATGCCGCTAAAATCGGCGGGCGTCATGACGCGGAACCTGCTGTAGATAAGGCCCTGGTAGCCGTCCTCAAAACCATAGATCTCGATAGGTTCTTCGCTATTGGTCATAAGCGTTTTGACGATGCCGCGCATGGTGGCGTTGAGCGCTTGGCAGTCGCCGCCACTGGTAAGAAGACCGATCCTAAGCATGATGAATCCTTCCGGGCAAGTTATAACATGCGCATAAGTTTACCCCCGCACACTGTTGATACAGGGGTAAAGCGTGTTAGCTCAAGCGTATAGAAATGTAAACAACGTCAGGCGAGCGTAAGGTCGACGGGCCTGGGTCCTTACAGTGCGAAGGCGTCGACGTCGCCCCAGTGGCGGCGCAGCGTAATGGCGGCGGCGGGTTCGGTATTGTCAAAGACGACCGACCATTGCGTATTGCTGGTGATATCTTCTGGATTGGGCTCTTGCGCTGCGGCACGCAGGGCTTCCCAGACAATCGTTTCGTCCTGGGCACCGACATGGGTATCAAGGACATCGGCGATTGCAACGGCGCGCTCTTTACCATGGCCCAGCTCGCCATTCTTTTGGTTGGGCAGCACTTCGTCGCCATAGCAGGCGTAGAAGTTCGTAACCTGGCGCACGGGCGTCGCCTTGCATGCGCGGTCGGGATCGCGCGGATCCCACTCCACCACCCGTGCGTCACCGGCGGCGTCGTTGATAAAGAAGTGGTAATCGCGTCCGGCCATGGCGTGCATGTCGTGGGCGGAAAGTAGGTCGACGGCCTCTTGCGTGGTAGCCGCGCGGTCGAGCACCAGACGGATGGCGAGCGAAGTGTTGATGACGGGGCGTTGCGTGTCCTGGTCACAGGGCTTGGAATCCAGGGTGAGTACGGCAATGGACACGCCGCATTCGTTAACACCGTCGAGCTGGGCAAACGGGCCCATGAGTGCGGCGGCGCGTCCGGCGACGGAGTCAAGTGGAGTGTTGGCGCCCAGGTTGTTAAGGGCGGCAAACCCGATGGAGGCATAGCCGCCGCGTGGGTGATTGTGCACCAGCAGCGCCGAGGTGTCGTCTTTAAAGTCGTAATTGCGACCGGTGCGCACGCGGCCTTCGGCATCTACGGCGACAAAAGCGCTGCAGGCAAACTGGGGCGCCTGGACATGTACCGGCACACCGGGCAGCACCTGCGCCACCACGACATCGATGTAGGTCTGGTCGTCGCGCACGCCAGCGGCGATGATGCGATCAAGATCGTAGTCGTAGGCGATGTCGATTGCGTACAGGTCATAGCCATCCGCGTAGCCGGTCAAGCGTTTGAGCGACGCGGCGGACTTGATTTGCTTGTGATAAACGATACCGGTGGCAGCGGCAAGGCCGACGGCGACTCCCGCGACACCGCAGGCGATGGCAATGTTGCGTGGCTTCATGGCGGCTCCTCTCGTCCTGTTAGCGTAATTGTCGCAAAAGGTGCGCGGGCATGATAGCTCAACTTGGTGAGCGGTGCGGGATTAAACACGGAATGAAGAGTGCAGCGCTGGCGCGGCGGGGTATGCTGGAAGGGACCATCAACCCAGCGAAAGGGGAGAGCATGACGGATCAGGAAACGCCCGAGCGCGCGCATGTGACGGCCGATGATATCGAGGCCGCCAACGACCTTATCGACTTTATCGAGGCATGCCCCAGCATGTTCCATACGGCGGCGACCATTATGGCCGAGCTCGACGAGGCGGGCTTTACCTACCTGCCCGAGAATGCGGCGTGGGACATCGAACCGGGCGGGCGTTATTACACGCAGCGCAACACCTCGAGCGTTGTTGCCTTTAAGGTGGGCGAGGACCTGGCCGCGACGTGGGGCGAGGACGGCGTTGCCGGTGACTATCATTTTCAGCTCACGGCGTCGCACAGCGATTCGCCGACGTTTAAGGTCAAGGCCGTGCCCGAGCTCGACGGCGCAGGCGAGACGCTGCGCCTGAACACCGAGGCCTACGGCGGCATGATCGACTACACCTGGTTCGACCGTCCGCTGGCGCTCGCGGGCCGCGTGCTGGTGCGCGAAGGCGACCGTATTGAGAGCCGTCTGCTTGCCACCGAGCGCGAGGTCGCTATCATTCCGAGCCTTGCCATCCATATGAATCGTGGCGTTAACGAGGGCTTTGCGCCCAACCGCGCCGTCGACCTGTGCCCGCTCATCAGCGCCGGTGATCTTAAGCAGGGCGACTTTGATGCTCTGATCGCCGACGAGTTGGACGTTGAGCCCGAGCAGATTCTGGGTCGCGATCTGTTCCTGGTCAATCGTCAGGATGCGCGCATTTGGGGCTGGGCCGACGAGTTTATCTCGACGCCCAAGCTCGACGACCTGGCCTGCGCCTATACCTCGCTGCAGGCATTTTTGGGTGCTGAGAACGCGCGCGATATCTCGGTCTTCTGCTGCTTTGATAACGAGGAGGTTGGCTCCGAGACCAAGCAGGGAGCCATGTCGACGTTCTTGGCCGATGCGCTGCGCCGCATTAACGGATCGCTGGGCTTCGATGACGAGTCGTACCATCGCGCACTTGCCGCCTCGATGCTCGTGAGCTGCGATAATGCGCATGCCGTGCATCCCAACCACGCCGAGAAGTGCGATGTCCGCAACCAGGTGGTGCTCAACGGCGGCATCGTTATCAAGGAAGCCGCCAACCAGCACTACTGCACCGATGCCTTTAGCCGCGCGGTGTTCCAGGCTATTTGCGATGACGCCGACGTGCCCACGCAGGCCTTCGCCAACAAGAGTGATATGGCCGGCGGCTCCACCCTGGGCAACCTGTCTAACATGCAGGCGAGCATGCACGCCGTAGACGTGGGCCTGCCGCAGCTTGCCATGCACTCGAGCTACGAGACCGGCGGCGTGCGCGACGTTATGTACGCCATCCGCGCCCTCACCGCCTTCTACGAGCGAAACCTAACCATCAACGGCGCCGAAAGCGTGGAGCTCTAAAACCTGCCAAAAAGGGACAGGTTTATTTTGGCAGGTTTTATCTGTGCGAATGCAAAGGGTGAAACCGAACTGGATTGGTGATGCGCAGCCGCCGAGGTGCAATGTGCCTCGGCGGCTTTTTGTGTACAGAGTACGGCTAATGCTTATAAATGCTATACATGCTTTACGTATCTACCATAGAGCTTTATGATATTTTGAAGTATTAGGGAGGGCTCATGACCACAACAGCCGCTCAGATCAACGTACGTCTCGATGCCGATCTTAAAAGGAGTGGGGACGCCGCTCTCTCCAAGGCCGGTATGACGCCGAGCCAAGCGGTGCGAGCGCTCTGGCAGCTTGCAGCGTCGCTGGCCGATCGCCCCGGTGCGCTCGAGGATATCCTGCTGCCCAGTCGTGCCCGGGCGGAACAGCGCGAGCGCGAAAAGGCCGCCAAACGTAAGCTCGAGCTTATGGATCAGGGGTCGAAGCTGTTCGCTGCCGCTTGCCATGAGTCGGGAATCGATATGGTCAAGGCTCAGCCATCGGACGACGAAGAGCTCAAACGGAATGCCTATGCGGATCGCTACGGCGAGGAGATGAGCTGGCTCTATGAGTGAGACTCCAAAGCGCATCTTGGTTGACACCAACGTGTGGCTCGATTACTTCATTCCCTCACGACGTGGTCGTTCGGTGGCGATTGAGTTTTTACGCGATGCATGCACGGCGCAGGTTGATTTGCTGTATGCGGCGACATCGTCCAAAGACCTGTTTTATTTGATTTCAAGCGAACATAAGGCATGGTATCGGCGAGAGCACGGTTCGCTTTCCCGGTATGCCGCTACGGTAGCGACTTCGCTTGCATGGGATTGTCTTAGCGTGCTGTCGCAGCTTGCCACGCCAGTGCCCTGTGACCTGAGCGACATCTGGATGGCGAGCAGACAGCGTGAGCTCCATAGCGATTACGAAGACGATTTAATCATTGCGGCAGCGATACGCGCTCAAGCAGATCTACTGGTCACCAACGATGTCAAACTCTGTTCACACGCACCCGTTGCAGCAATGAGCGTAGAAGACGCAAAGAATTACTTAGCAACGCTCTAGCAATTTGAAGACCCTGCAGGTTGAGCAAACGTCAGCGAGAGCCCGCCAGAGTGAGCAAGGTGACGTGAAAGAGGAGGGCATAGGCCTTTTGGCCATGCCCGACGATTGAACGTCAGATTGCCGCTCTGGCGGGCTCGCAGCGTCGAGGGGTTCCGGCGTTTGGCAAAACGCCGGAACAATTAGTGCTCGATCCAGCAGCGCAGGGTCTCGCCGGCCTGCAGGTGACGCAGATTCTCCGCGGCGATGTCGACCACGTTGTTGAGCGTGGCGGCCAAGTGGAACCAGCCGGAGATGTGCGGCGTGATGAGCATGTTGGGCGCATCCCACAACGGGCTTGTCTCGGGCAGCGGCTCGGGGTCGGTGACGTCGACCGCGGCGCCGGCGAGATGTCCTGATTCCAGGGCGGCAACTAGGTCGTCGGCAACCACAAGATCGCCGCGGCCGCCGTTGGCAAAGAAGGCGCCCGGCTTCATCGCGGCGAAGAACTCGGCGTTCGCCAGGCCGCGGGTCTCGGGTGTGCTTGGCATAAAGGATGCGACGACATCGGCCTCGGCCAGGCGCTCGGGGAGGGCGTCCATGCCGTCCATGTCCTCAAACACAATGGGGTAGACGAGCGGACGGCGCTTGATGCCGCGGACGTGCGCGCCCATGCTGCGGCAGAGCGTGGCAAAGTGGCCGCCGATATCGCCCGCGCCCAGCACCAGCACGTTGGCATTTTTGAGCGAGGTAACCGGCCCCAAATCCTCCCAGCGATGCTCGCGCTGCAAGTCGTGATAGCCGGGCAGGCGCTTCATCATGGAAAGGACCATGGCAAACATGTGCTCGCCCACGGCCTGGCCGTAGGCGCCCACCGAGCAAGACAGTTTGGCGTCGGCTGGCACGGTGCCGGCGGCAAGGTAGTCGTCATAGCCGGCGGTCTGCAATTGCAACAGCTGGAGATGCTCGCATGCCGTGAGCATGTCAGGGTCGATGTTGCCTAGGATCACGTCGGCATCGGCGACCTGCTTGCGCGTGGCGGCGTCGGCGCTCGTGTAGATAAAGTCCTCGCCCGGAGCGCTCGACTCAAGAATTGCGCGATGACGGTCGTTGACGGGCAGCAAAACCAGGATGTTCACAGGCAGTCCTCTCCGCTCAACCTGCCAAAAAAGGGACAGGTTTATTTTGGCAGGTTTTATCAGGCAAACGTTCAAACAAAAACGCCGGATGCAAGACGGGCGTGCCCGTCAGCATCCGGCGCATCCACGGCTACCAGCTCAGCAGCTCGTAGCCGTCCTCGGTCACCACGAGCTGTACCTCGCACTGGGCCGAATCGCTGCCGTCCTTGGTGCGCACGCACCAGCCGTCGCCCTTGCTAATCTTGATATCGGGCGCTCCGGCGTTGACCATGGGCTCGATGGTAAAGACCATGCCTGGCACCATGATGGTGTCTACGTCGGGCGCCTCGGTGGTAAAGCCCACAAACGGGTCCTCGTGGAACTCCTTACCGATGCCGTGTCCGCCGTACTCACGCACCACGCTAAAGCCGGCGTCCTCGACGGTCTTTTGCACAGCCTCGGCCATAACGGAGAGCGGTAGCCATGGCTTGACGGCTGCCAGACCCGCCTCCACGCTGGCGCGGGTGACATCGACCAGGCGCTGGCGCTCGGCCGAGACCTCGCCGATGCAGAACATGCGGCTCGAGTCGCTAAAATAGCCGTCTAGGATCGTGGAACAGTCCACGTTGATGATGTCGCCCTCGTGCAGCACGTCCGTATCGCAGGGAATGCCGTGGCAGACCACGTCATTGATCGAGGTGCACACGCTCTTAGGGTAGCCCTCGTAGTTGAGGTCGGCCGGCGTGCCACCGTGCTCGACGGTGTAGTCGTAGATCATCTGGTCAATCTGGTTGGTGGTCATGCCTGCGGCGATATGCTCGCCCACATAATCGAGCACGCCCACGTTGATGGCTGCCGAGCGCTTGATGCCCTCGATATCGGCGGGAGTCTTGTAGAGCGTACGGGGCAGAACCTCCCAGCCTTCCTCCCACAGGCGCTCGAGGCGCTCGTCGAAGGCGCTGTGACATTTCTTATATTTCTTGCCGCTGCCGCACCAGCAAGCGTCGTTGCGGCCGGGCACGGGTCCTTTGTCATACATGGCTAACTTCCTTTCATCCGCAGCTAGTATAGCCCACCCGCAGACCAGCTCATTTGGGATGGGGCTAATTTAGCTGCTGGCGGGCGGCCGCGCTAGTAGCTCACCTGGCAGGGAATACCGAGGGCGCGCACGCGCGCGGCAATGGCGTCGAGCACCTCGGGCGCTGCTTTGGCAAGGCCGGCGACTGGTGTCTCGCGCGCGACCGTGTAGATGGTCGCCTCCTGCGGACGAATGCGCTCAAGCGCCGCGAGCCAGGGGGCAACATACTCCTCGCCGGTGTTGTCGATGGGCTTGCCCTGATACTCGCCGGTCAAAAAGATTGTCTGGATAATAACGTGACCGTCAAAGCTTGCGAACGTCTCGATCTGGTGTTCGACGTTGTAGGGGCCAACAGGCTGGTCGAGCAGCTGGATAAACGCCGGGTCGACGGTATCGAGCTTAAGAATGTTGTCGTCGACCATCATGAGCGCGTCGTGCACCTCGGGGCGGTCGGCGCGTGTGCCGTTGGAGAGCACGGCGATCTTGGAGTTTGGGGCAAGCTCGTCGCGCAGTGCGACGGCGCCGGCGATGGCCCGTGGAAACTCCGGTGCGGCGGTGGGCTCGCCGTTGCCTGCGAAGGTGATTACATCGGGGAGCTCGCCCTCGGCTGCCATCTCGCGCAGCTTTGCCTCGAGCGCTTCGAGTACCACGGCAGCCGTGTTATACGGCTCATGGCAGGGGCGCTCGGCGTTGAGGCCGTTCTCGCAGTAGATGCAGTCGAACGTGCAGATTTTGCCGCTGGCCGGCATCATGTTGACGCCGAGCGAGAGACCAAGGCGACGGCTGCGAACGGGCCCAAAGATGGGGCTGGCATTCAAAAACGTAGACATAGGCATATGCTCCTCAAGACAATTGTGCCTAAGCATAGCATCGGCTCCAAAGCAAGGTGTGGGCTCTTGCTTTACAAGTTTCGTTTTTTCACGTCGCTCATGATGCCGTGCCATGAAAAGCCTCGGGTCGGGTAAAGTTAATCTGTTAACAAGGTGTAAAGCAATGCGGGTCCATCCAACCGTGCTGACGTGCAACTGGATGAGCATTGATGATGGGGGCACAACATGGATTTTACGGTCGAGAATGCGGGCACCACGATTGCCTGTCGCGAATATGCCGACCCGGATGTGTCGCCTGATGCTCCTGCCTTGGTGTGCGTGCACGGCGCTTGTGTCGACGGCACATTTTTCGACGGCATCGCTTGTGAGCTCAGTCGCAACTACCGCGTAATTGCCTACGACCGCCGCGGCTGTGGTGGCAGCAGCGATGCGGCAGACGGCAGCTATGATCTTGCCGCTCAGGCCGCCGATCTGCAAGCCGTGATCGAACACGTTGGCGCTCCGACAAATGTGCTTGCGCACAGCGCCGGTACGTTGGTGGCGCTGGAGCTTCTTCGTACCGAACCCCATCTCGTCGCCCGTGCGATTCTGCATGAGCCGGCTGTGTCGGCCGAAGGCGTCGGCATGGGCGCAGCCCCGGTTTTGCTCGATATGATTGCGGCTGGAAAGGTTTCAAGGGCGCTCCGGCTTTTCTTGGGAGCCCTCGGCGACTTGGACCCCGAGGCTCCTGGAACGACCGAAGCGGAAGCCAAACATGCCCTGCGCAATGGTCGTTGCTTCATGGCCAATGAATACGGGATTACTATGACCTGCGTTCCCGATTGGGATAGCGTTCGCGCGTCAAAAACGGTGGCCGCCGTGCTCCTGGGCGAGCTCTCGATTGGCACGCCCCGCGAGGCTGGCACGCGAGCGGCTGCCGAATATCTCGATTGCCCTCTCGTGACGATCCCGGGCGCGCATAACGGTCTGCGCGATCGCCCGGCAGCGGCTGCCCGGGCTGTCCGTGGCATCCTGGGGCTCTAACACCCGCAATGGCCAAAGCAGGCTTCACCCGCAAACGTTTCGGCCGTGTTAACACATGTGCTCAATACCTCACGTCTGCGACTTCAATCGCGCCGCCTGCCAACTCATAAAAATGTAACAGCATTCACGTACTTACCTGCATCGACAAGGTGCTACCCTTGTAACATTTGGCACCCACTGCTACCAAGCAAAACTACTGAAAGGCCCCCCCTATGCTCAATAATCACGAGGCCAATCTAACCGACGAGGAGGCTGCCGCCGAGGTCGCCCGTGTCGCGAAGACCTACCCCGTGGTGCGTTTGCTGTCGGCCGATCAGATTAAGAGCGAGCCTAACTGCCTGCTCGCCGGCGATCGGTGTCCTTGTCTGCGTCAGTCAAGTCTTGAGGCCTTGACAGATTCCGATGAGGTGTCGGAGCAACTGCTCAACGATGGCGTTGAGTACCGCGCTCATCTGCGCCCTCTGAAGGTCGAGGGCGAGCCTCACGTCCTGCTGATGGTGCGTCCGATCGATGAGCAAGAGACTGCAGAAGAGGACCTTGTCTACACCGACGTGCTGACGAGCGTGCATAATCGCCGATATTACGAGGAAAAGCTCCGAAGCGCCCGTATGAATGCCGGCGTTGCGATGATCGACCTTGATGATTTTAGGGTCTTCAACGATACATGTGGCCGTCATGCCGGCGATCTTGCGCTCGGTGCTGTGGCGACAGCCATACGCAGCGGAATTCGTTCGACTGACGAGCTTGTGCGCTATGGCTGCGACAAGTTTGTGGTCGTCATGCCCAATATTCCCTCCGATGACTTCGCCCGTCGCCTGCATCAGGTGTCCGATGCCGTTCGTTCCACGATTATTCCGGGCCATGAGTACGTGAGCTTGACGGCATGTGTTGGTGGCGTTCGCATTCATGGCGAGACGGTCGATGAGGGCGTTGGCCGCGCTGTTCGGTTACTGAACCGCGCTAAGGCAAAAGCCGGTACGGTCGTGACCGATGCCGATTCCATCGAGGCCTTCCAAAGCGAAAAGCCTTTGGTGCTTATTGTCGATGACTCCGAGATGAACCGAGCCATTCTCAACGAGATGCTCAAGGACGAGTATTGCATCCTCGAGGCCGATAACGGTCGTGCGGCGCTCGACATGGTCGACTGCTATGGCGATGAGTTGTCGCTCGTGCTGCTGGACATTGTGATGCCGGGCATAAGCGGCTTTGAGGTGCTGGCCGGTCTGTCGCGCCGAACGAGTATCGACAATCTGCCTGTCATCATGATCTCGAGCGAAGATTCCGATGATATGGTTCTGCGCGCGTACGAGCTGGGTGCTTCGGACTATATCAACCGTCCGTTTGACTCCCGTGTCGTGCGCCGCCGCGTAAGCAACACCATCCGCCTGTACGCCAAACAGCGCCGCCTGACGAACCTGCTGTCCCAACAGTACAACGAGCGTGTCAAGAACAGTCGCATGCTCATCGACATCATGGCCGGCGTCATGGAGCTTCGCAATGGCGAGAGCGGCAGGCACGTTACGAACATTGAAAAGCTGACCGAACTGCTGCTTGGCTGTCTGGTCCAGCGTAGCGGCACGATCTCCCTCGACAATGAGGAGCGCTCCACGATCGCCCTGGCTTCGGCGCTGCACGATATCGGCAAGATGTCGATTGACGATGCGATTCTCAACAAGCCCGGACGCCTTACGCCCGAGGAGTTCGAGATCATGAAGACGCATACCACGATCGGCGCCGACATGCTGCTTGAGCTGGGTAGCCATCACGCCGGCAATGCGCTTATGGAATATGCGTACCAGATTGCGCGTTGGCATCACGAGCGTTGGGACGGCAAGGGTTATCCCGATGGCCTTAAGGGCGACGAAATCCCCATCGCCGCGCAGGTGGTTTCGGTGGCCGACGTGTACGATGCCCTGACGAGCGTGCGCGTGTACAAGGACGCTATCCCGCACGAGGAGGCGATCCAGATGATCCTGGACGGTAAGTGCGGCACCTTTAACCCGCTGCTGCTCGACTGCCTGCTCGAGGTGCAAGACCAAATTGCCGAGACGTTGGCACGCCCCGCCGACGTCGTCGCGTTTCCCACGATTTAGTTTGACCAAAGGAGTTTTTAATCCATGATTTCCATGCGTGAGGCGTATGAGAAGATCGGCGCTAATTATGACGACGCGTGCGCTCGGCTGATGGGCGGGGAAATGCTTGCCCGCTTTGCCCTCAAGTTTTTGGATGACGAGAGCATGGACAAGCTGGAGGCCGCCATGGCGGCAGGAGACGCCGAAGGTGCGTTTATGGCAGCGCACACGCTCAAGGGCGTGAGCCAGAACCTGGGATTCGATAATCTGTACGAGCCGGCGGTCGTGGTGACCGAAGCGCTGCGCGGCGCCGATGCCGTTGACGGCGCTCGCGAGGGAATGCATGCGTTGCAGCAGCAATATGCGGCCACGATGTCGGCCTTACGCGAGGCGGCCGAGTAAGAGGCTGTGAGCCTTGATGACTATGAGAGTGGATAATCTCCCGTTTTAGGTCCCGTGGCGGCCTCAAAGTGGGAGATTATCCACTCTCGTTCGATACGTGTCCAAAAATCCACGCTCACCCCTTCTGATTAGTGAATGGCCTATGCGCACTGGCGGGGCTTTCCGCATGCAATCCATATCGTTGTTCGATAAACTGTTCGAATAACGATAGAGTCGATGAGGGTGAGTGTATGTCCAACAGCGTTCAGCGTATGGCCAAGGCGGGCGAAAATATCAGGAAGCTTGGTTTTTGCATGGCAGCCGTTTTTGCAGGGATGCTCGTCGCTTTTGCCGCGTTGGTTGTTTACGTGATCTGGTATGCGGTTGCAAACGTTGCTTCTGTCGATTCTTTCGGTGTCGTGACGCTTCTCGATGGCGGGTGCATCGTTATCCCAAGCGGACTGTGCCTGGCGCTCGTCGTGGGTATTTCGCTTGTCGTTTTGTGCGGGATCAGCCGTAATATCTCTCGGGGCGTCTCGCCCTTTACCAAGACGCATGTGCGGCTTATCCGTGTTCTCGCGCTTGCCTTTGCTGTTAACGCCGCGGTTTCGCTTGTTGGTGCCTATGGATCGGTTAGTCTCACCATTGGCGGACTGGAGCTTTACATCGTGCCTCATTCCTTCGTTATTGAGATTTGCCAAGGCGCTACCTTTGATGCGGGGTCGTTTATCGGCGCAGTTGTCTGTTTGTTTATCTCGGCGATCTGGAGTTATGCCTCGCTGCTCCAAGAGCAGTCTGACGAGCTTGTGTAGGAGGAAACATGAGCTATCTCATCATCGAGCTTGAGACGCAGCTGCTTAAGACCGGAAAGACCAGCGCTGATCTGATTCGGGCGACGGGGCATACTCCGGCTAATATTTCAAAGCTTAGAAACGGAAAGATAAAAGCTATTCGCCTAAAGACGCTTCTCGATATCTGTGATGAGCTTGATTGTCAACCGGGAGATATTATTCAGCGCGTGAGCGAGAAAGAGCTTGAGGAGCTTATTGTCGAGCGCGCGAAAAATGTCGTGAGACAGATGCGGGATGGCGGAGGCAACGAGGCGTCGCTTCCGACATCAGTCTTCGCTGTCGATTTGAGTGACGAGTAGCTTAAGGCGAACAACTAAAACGAAATATCAGCGTGAAGGGACTCGTGTCTAACACGGGTTCTTTCTTTTAGATTATCTTGACAAATACGAGTTATCGAAAAACAATAACAACTATGGAAAACGATAAAGGAAAGAAGGAGCGATATGAGCGGTTTTGCTATCAAGCGGAACGGGAGGCCAATGAACGCATCAGCGATAAAGCTATCAAAAGTATCAAAGCGCTACGGGAAACGGCGCGTTTTGCATGACGTTTCCTTCGAGGTACATCAGTCTGAGCTCTGCGCCCTTGTTGGTGCAAACGGGGCGGGCAAAAGCACGCTTATTAAAATCGTATTGGGCCTCTGTGAGCCATCGTCGGGGAGCGTGGAGCTCTTTGGAGGCAAGTCGAAAAAAGAGCTGAGCCTGATGCGGACGCGTGTCGGCTATGTGCCAGATTCCTACGGAGCATACCAATCCCTCAGTGCGGCTGAGAATCTTCGGATCCGATGTGCGGAATGGGGGCTCGATGAGAAACGTGAGGTTCCTCGTGTCTTGGGCCTAGTCGGGCTGGACGTCGATGAGAAAAAGAGCGTGAGCAGTTTTTCTCTGGGAATGAAACGGCGACTGGATATAGCTACGGCTTTATTGGGCGACACCGACGTACTAATTTTCGATGAGCCGGCAAATGGATTGGATCCGTTGGGCATCGAGAGTATATGGGCCCTTATCGGTCGATTGAATCGGGAGCAGGGCAAAACCATGCTTATCTCTAGCCACGACTTGGATGAGCTGGCATCGGTTGCAACAAGCTGCCTGTTTCTTCATGACGGTGAACTGCTAAAAAAGGAATCGATGGACGTCATAAGGGATGAGGCGCCATCCCTAAAAGAGTATTACAGGCGCTTGATGAAGGCGGTCTCGCTATGAAGCGGGCGATCCATCCCATAAAGGCAGATATGATGCGTTTGCACAGGATATTTCCGGCGAAGTTTGGTCTTGCGCTTATGCTGGCGTTCGGCCTTCTCTTCGGTGTCTTTCTAAAAAGCGGAACAACGTTGCTAGCCTTTGGCAATAGCGTTTGCGGGGAGGATATTGGATTCTTTTGGAATGTAATCGACTCTTCTGCGCCTGATGAGTCCCTTGTGCGCAGTGCTTTTGCCGGCACCTCTCTGTTCGTTCCGCTCATCGTTTGCCTGGCGATTTTACAGGAGCGCGGCTATGAAGAGGGATGCCGAATTTCTTCAGCAAGAGGTCTTGCCCGCTTTAACGGGGTTCTGGCACATGTGCTTTCGTCTGCTTTAATAATCGGCGCAGCATATAGTGCGCTTTGCCTTCTTCTGTTTGTAATAGCGATAACACGTGGAGGGCAAAACTATGCGCATAGCATGCTGGCTGCATTTTTGCCCGCAATGATGATTAACGCCGTATTGGTGATATCGATTGCGCTGGAGACGGTGACCATCTATCGGATTACAGGCAGCGCTGTATTGAGCGGGGCTGCGATAGTTATTGGATTTGTCATGAGCTTGACGCTCTACGGAACTTACCTTCAGACGCCCATATCGTCCTTGCGATGGATTTTCCTTCTTCCGGGGCCGTACCTTGGAGTCGGATGTGCCCTTGGGTATAGCGATATGGGGCAGCTGACGCTTCTGGGATATGGCGTGGCAGCCAGCTGTCTATCGGTATTGATTTACGCTCTCTTGAGCTTTCGCACTGGGGGTGTGCTCAATGGCTCGTCAGATTAAAAGACTTCTCCAGTCAGAATTGAAGCATGTGAGCAAATGGGCGTACGCCTTAATCCTGGTAATTTATGCGTACATGGTGATATTGCAGCTTAATTCTTTCCCGATGTGGTTCTGTAGCCTCCGTGAGAACAGTTTCTTGGGTTTTTTCCCAGACCCGACGCTTCGGCTATCGGCGGAGGATGTCCTTCTATTTGACAATGCAGAGGTTTTTCGCGGTCTGCTGTTCAACGTAGCCCCGTTGGCCCATGCATTATTCTTTCCGTTCATCGCGGCTTGCATTGTGCCGCGCTTTGTCAGTTCGGGCTTTGTCGAGGAACCGTGGGGGTTGTCGGAGGCTCGGGGAGGGAAGCGTGTGTGCGCTATCGTTGCGCGAGTGGTGCTATCTTCTTTTGCCCTTTTGGGCGCGTTTGTCCTGTCGAGTGTCGTTTTGTACTGTCTTAACTGCGCAATCGTTTCGGATGCTCAACAGTGTTTCAACCTGAATTTGTTTTGCTATCGACTTCTTATAGCGAGTGCCGTCTGCCTTGCATATGTGGCCTCTTGCGTGATCGTTGTTTCCTATTTTGGGTCCGGCTTCGGTCCTATTGGCATGCTGTTGCTTGTCAACGTCGTAACGATCTACATACAGGTCGGAGCCAATTCCATGCTTCCGCTTCCGGCCTCGATGCTCATGTGGATTTGCGGCGTGACCCCGTTGGGGGACGGTCAATGCGTTTCGATTTTGATTGACTGCCTAATAAACGTAGCAAGCGTTTTTGCCATCTGCTTTACGGTCGACCGATTGTGGTCGAGATTTCTTTGATTGTTTGTGAGGGATAAACATACCGAGCGTATCAAATACAGGGCGGGCACCGTGGCTGGTGTACGCCCCCCTGGCTTAGGAGGCTTTAACTTGTGTGGCTTGCGAGCTAACGGGCCTGCTTAACCTTTGCCGCCGCCTCGACAAACGACTTCCACAGGTTAAAGTCGGTCTCGATCGTCTGCCAGGTGTACTCGGGATGCCATTGCACGCCCAGGCAGAAAGGCTGGCCTTCGACTTCGATGCACTCGGGAACGCCGTCGGTTGCCTTGGCGACCAAACGCGTGCTTTTGCCCAGACGATCGACGCAGCAGTGATGTGCCGAGTTGGTCTGGATCAGCCTGTGCCCGCCAACCGCGCGCTCCAGCAGCGAGCCCGGCACGACCTCGACAGGGTGCACAGGGTCGTTGAGCACGTGGGTGTGGCGCCACTGCGTGCGGCCCTCGCGCGCACCCAGGCTCGTCACGTCCATGCACAGGGTGCCGCCAGTGGCGACATTGAGCAACTGCGTGCCGCGGCAGGTGGTAAAGAGCGGCTTCTTGGCGCGAAGCACCTCGTTAACCAGCTTAAACTCAAAGCGGTCGCGAATTTCGCAGCACAGCGTGGGGTCGTAAGGACGCTCGTCGCCCCAGCGTTTGGGGTTGACGTCCGGGCCGCCGGGAATGGCGATACCGTCGGCGATTTCCACGTAATGACGGATGACATCGACGTCTTCGGTAATGGACATCTGCAGCGGCAGGCCGCCGGCGGCAAGGATGGCATCGACAAAGACACTTGCGATTTCCTCGTTGGGGGAGAGCGTCTCGCTCAAATAGGGTTTCGCTTCTTCCCAGCGTGGTGCTACCAGGATGAGCGGGCGGTCGGCGGGATTGACGTCGACGTGCGGAGTGTAGGACGATGAGGTGCGGGTTCCGATCATGGGTGTGGCTTTCGAATCCGGGTGGACATGGCACAGGGGTGACGCGGGACAAACGCTGGTGATGAATTTGCCCGCGCGGCAATTGGGTTAGTGGCCCTTGATGGAGTTGAGGAAGTCCTGGGCGCGTTGGGTCTTGGGGTGGTCGAAGAACTCATCGGGCGTGCCGGTTTCCACGATCTGGCCGTCGGCCATAAACACGACGCGGTCGGCCACGCGGCGGGCAAAGTTCATCTCGTGCGTTATCACGATCATCGTCATGCCCTGCTGCGCCAAGCGCACCATGACCTCGAGCACCTCGTTGATCATCTCGGGGTCAAGGGCGCTCGTGGGCTCGTCGAAGAGCATGGCCTTGGGCTGCATGGCGAGCGAACGGGCGATGGCGACGCGCTGCTGCTGGCCGCCCGAGAGCTGTGCAGGCACTTTATCGGCCTGCTCGGCAACACCCACGCGGCCCAGCAGGTCCATGGCGCGCTCACGAGCCTCCTCCTTGGACACGCCCAGCACGTCGACCGGTCCCAGCATGACGTTTTGCAGCACCGTCATATGTGCGAACAGGTTGAACTGTTGGAACACCATGCCCAACTCGGCGCGCATGCGGGCAAGATCTTTGCCTTCCTGCGGCAGGGGCTCGCCCTCGATGAGGATCTCGCCCGAGTCGATGGTTTCCAGGCGGTTGATGGTTCGGCACATGGTCGACTTGCCCGAGCCCGAGGGGCCGATCACGACGACGACCTCGCCACGGTCGACCGAGAGATTGATGTCGTTGAGGACGTGCAGATCGCCGTAGTGCTTATCGACGTGTCTGAGCTCGATCAGCGGCTGATTGCCGGTGGAAGAGGTGCTCTGTGCCATGGTGCTCGGCTCCTTATGACTCGAAATGGTAAATCGTTAGCGGATGATGGTCGCGCCGGTCTTGTGCGAGACGTAGACGGCGGCCTTGTTGATCGCGACGTTGATGAGGATATAGATGACCGCGATCACCAGGTAGACCGACACGAGGGCGTCGTAGTTGGTAATGAGCACGCGGGCATTTTGCATGAGGTCGGGGTAGCTCACCACATAGGCGACGGTGGTGTCTTTGACGACGACCACAAGCTGCGAAATCAACGACGGAATGATAAACCGAATAGCCTGGGGC
>DXLR01000128.1:0-31160 GCA_019414625.1 Collinsella sp. | reverse complement strand
GGCCCGCCTTTTTGCGTCGCGTGCTGGTGCGCTTGCCCAAAACCACCACGAAGGCGCCCGTCCCCTTTGTGGTGGTTTTCGCTATCATGGACAACGTTGAATTTCTACGAAGGAGCAGGGCATATGGCGATTCTTTTGGGATGCGATTCCATCAGCCTAGAGTTTCCCACCAAGCATATTTTCGATAGCGTGACGCTCGGCGTGGGCGAGGGCGACCGCATTGGTATTGTCGGTAAAAACGGCGACGGCAAGTCGACGCTGCTGAGCGTGCTCGCCGGCACGCTGGAGCCCGACGATGGCCGCGTGACGCACCGCCGCGGCACGACGATCGGTCTGCTCGGCCAAAAGGACCAGCTTGTCGACACCGATACCGTGCATCATGCCGTCGTGGGCGACATGCCCGAGTACGAGTGGGCGTCGAGCCCCCGCACACGCCAGATCCTCGCCGGCCTCATTAGCGATGTGCCCTGGGAGGGCACGGTGGGCGAGCTTTCGGGCGGCCAGCGCCGTCGTGTGGACCTCGCGCGCCTGTTGATCGGCGACTACGACGTGCTCATGCTCGACGAGCCCACCAACCACCTGGACATGCGCACCATCAACTGGCTCGCGCGTCACTTAAAGGCCCGCTGGCAGCGCGGTCAGGGCGCGATGCTCGTGGTCACGCACGACCGCTGGTTCTTGGACGAGGTCTGCACCAGCATGTGGGAGGTCCACGACGGCCAGGTCGACCCCTTCGAGGGTGGTTACTCGGCCTACATCCTGCAGCGCGTGGAGCGCGACCGCATGGCCGCCGTCACCGAGGAGCGCCGTCGCAACATGGCGCGCAAGGAGCTCGCGTGGCTGAGCCGCGGCGCCCAGGCCCGTTCCACCAAGCCTAAGTTTCGCGTGGAGGCCGCCCGCGAGCTGATTGCCGACGTGCCGCCCGTGCGTGACGAGCTGGAGCTCAAGCGCCTGGCCGTGAGCCGCCTGGGCAAGCAGGTTATCGACGTGGTCGACGTGGACGCCGGCTATACGGATACCGACGGCGCGCCCAAGCAGGTGCTCTCCGACGTGACCTGGCTCATCGGTGCGGGCGACCGCTATGGTCTTTTGGGTGAGAACGGTGCCGGCAAGTCGACGCTACTCGACGTGATTCAGGGCAAGATCGCGCCCCTGCGCGGCCGCGTGAAGATCGGCCAGACGGTGCGCTTTGGCGTGCTGTCGCAGCAGCTCGAGGAGCTCGAGCCCTACATGGGCGACACGATCCGCGAGGTGCTCAGCCACTATAAGAAGTACTACGTCATCGACGGCAAGGAGACTTCGCCCGAGAAGCTCTGCGAGCGTCTGGGCTTTACGACGCAGCAGCTCTGGAGCCGCATCGGCGATCTTTCGGGCGGCCAGCGCCGTCGCCTGTCGCTGCTGCTGACGATCCTGGACGAGCCCAACGTGCTCATCCTGGACGAGCCCGGCAACGACCTGGATACCGACATGCTGGCGATTGTCGAGGACTTGCTGGACGGCTGGCCCGGCACGCTGATTCTGGTGACGCACGACCGCTTTTTGATGGAGCGCGTGACCGACCAGCAGTGGGCGCTGCTCGACGGCCACCTGACGCATATGCCCGGCGGCGTCGACCAGTACCTGCGCCTGTGCAACGCCACCGCCGAGGGCGAGCCCGTGGGTGCACCGAGCGCCAAGACCGGTACGTTCGACACCGGTGCCGCGGCGGCTGCGGCCGAAAAGCCCAAGTCGAGCGGTCAGCCCAACGGCCTTTCCAATGCCGAGCGCCAAAAGCTCCGTCGTGAGGTGAGCTCGCTCGAGCGCAAGATGGAAACGCAGCGCGCTCGCGTGGAGGAGGCCGAGGCCGCCATGGCCCAGGTCGATCCCACCAACTACACGGCGCTGGGCGAGCAGCAGGCAAAGATCGACGAGGCCCACGCCGCCATGGACGAGCTGGAGATGGCGTGGCTCGAGGCGAGTGAAAAGCTCGAGGGCGAGGAGTAGGCGAGGATGATCAAGGCCGCGTTTTTTGATATCGACGGCACGCTGCTGAGCTTTGAGACGCACCGGATTCCGGCGTCGGCGCAGCAGGTGCTCGACAGCTTTCACGAGCAGGGGATTGCGTGCGTCATTGCCACGGGTCGCCCGACCTACCAGATGCCCGATTGGCTGTTCGATCTTGGTTGGGATGCGTACATTACGCTTTCGGGCCAGCACTGTTTTGATGCCGAGGGCGTTTACCGTAGCTGCCCGATCGATCCGGACGACGTTGCGGTGATTGTGGACCAGGTGGCCGAGGGGCGCTACGACTCGCTGTGCATGCAGGGCGAGAACTCGTTTGTGAACCGCCTGTCCGAGCGCGTGGTGACGGCCGGCAGCAACGCGGGAATTGTCTACCACGAGGAGCCGTTTGAGCACGCCTTTGACGCGCCGGTCTACCAGTTTTGCGCCTTTGTGGATCCGGCCGACGAGCATATCGTGACCGACGCCGTGTCGCATTCGCTCACCACGCGCTGGTGCGACCTGTTCTGCGACATTATTCCCGCTAACGGCGGCAAGGACCTGGGTGTGGCAGCGACGCTGGAGCGCCTGGGTGTCGACGCGAGCGAGGCGATCGCCTTTGGCGACGGCGAGAACGACCTGTCGATGTTCTCGGCCGTGGGCACAAGTGTGGCCATGGGCAACGCGCAGGATACCGTGAAGGCCGCAGCGACCTACGTGACGACCGCCGTAGACGACGACGGCATCTACAACGCCGCCGAGCACTTTGGCCTGCTATAGCTACGGATTCGGCACTTGGGGACGTTCCTTTTGCGCCGGCAGTCGGGGGCACTCCTTGCGGGGCGTGTCCCCGCTTTGTTTTCGTCCCGTGCGTTTTGTGAAACACGGTTAACTTTTTAGACAACGTAGTAAGACATAGGCAACTTTTGCGGTAAAGTAAGCAAAAGTATCCAAAGGCTAACTAGAAGCCATCGCGAAAGGCGGCCCATGGCCCTGCGTGAATCCGGAGAAGACTATCTCGAATCGATCTACGTTCTGTCGGAACGTCAGGGCACCGTGCGCTCGATCGACGTTGCGGAGTACCTCGGCGTAACCAAGGCGAGCGTTTCCAAGGCCATGGCGACGCTGGAAAGCAACGGCTATGTCGAAATGGGCAAACGCGACGTGCATCTGACGGAACGCGGTCTTGAGGTTGCCCGTCAAATGTGGGAGCGCCACTGCTTTTTTGTAGGTCTGCTAGAGGACGCAGGCGTAACGCCCGAGGTCGCGTCGCAAGAGGGCTGCCACATGGAGCACTGCCTGAGCGAGGAGAGCTTCGAGAAGCTAAGATCGATGCTGAGACGGGGCAGCGACCGGGATCAGTAACCCCACCAACCAAGTCCAACTCAGACAAGGAACCCCGCCAGCAAGTGATGCCCAAGAACCGCCAGCAACGTCACCGCAGGCCGGGACCGGGCTTGGGTTTGAAAACAATCCGCAGCGCGAGGCCCGCCTTTCCGTTGCTCCGCAGGAGCAGGAAAGGCGGGCCTCATGCGCGAGGACGTTTTCAAACCCAAGCCCGGTCCCGGCCGGAAGGACCACAGACGCTACAGGTTCTTGACACCCATCGCGCGCATGGCGTTCAGGATGGCGATGATCGCCACGCCCACGTCGCCAAAGACGGCAAGCCACATATTGGCGATGCCCAGCGCTGCCAGCACAAGGATCAGCAGCTTAATGCCCAGCGCAAAGATGATGTTCTGCCAAACAATCGACATGGTCTTGCGCGCCACGCGAATAGCGCGGGAAATGTCGGACGGCTTGTCGTCCATCAGCACCACGTCGGCGGCCTCGATCGCGGCGTCGGAACCCATGGCGCCCATGGCAATGCCCACATCAGCGCGCGTAAGCACAGGCGCGTCGTTGATACCGTCGCCGACAAAGGCGAGCTTGCCCTTGCCACTTTCGGCCGCGAGCAGCGCTTCAACACGCTCGACCTTGTCGCCCGGCAGCAGCTGCGCGTGGAACTCGTCGAGGCCGAGCTGCTTGGCCACAGACGCCGCAACCTCCTCGCGGTCGCCCGTGAGCATGACGGCGCGCTTGACGCCGGCGGCGTGCAGGTCGAGAATCGTTTGCTCCGCATCGACCTTGATGGTGTCGGCAATTACGATGTGGCCGGCATAGGTGCCGTCGACGAGCACGTGGAGGATCGTACCGACGACCTCGCAATTGGGAGCGTCGATACCGGCCGCAGCAAGCATCTTGGCGTTGCCGACGACGACATGTTTGCTGTCGATAGTCGCCGTCACGCCATGGCCCGCGTCGTTGGCGGAGTCGCTTACGCGCTTGGGATCGAGCTCGCCCTGGAAGGCGGTGCGCACCGACTGCGCGATGGGATGGTCGGAGAACGACTCGGCGAGGGCTGCGACCTCGAGTAGCGACTGCTCGGTATAGCCTGCCTCGGGGTGCACCGCGACGACCGAGAACGTGCCGTTGGTGAGGGTGCCCGTCTTGTCAAAGACGACGGTGTCCACATCGGCGAGCGTCTCGAGGTAGTTGGAACCCTTGATGAGAACGCCCAGCTTGGACGCGCCGCCGATGCCGCCAAAGAAACTGAGCGGCACGCTGATCACGAGCGCACACGGGCAGCTGACGACCAGGAAGGTCAGGCCGCGCAGGATCCAGTCGGACCAGGCGCCGGTGACCAAACCGCCGCCGAGCGCGAGTACCGCGGCCGCGCCGGTGACGGCGGGCGTGTAGACGCGGGCGAAGCGCGTGATGAAGTTCTCGGTGCGCGCCTTCTTTTCGCTGGCATTCTCCACGAGTTCCAGGACGCGCGCGACGGTGGACTCGCCAAAGGGCTTGGTGGTGCGCACGTGGATGAGGCCCGTCATGTTGATGCAACCGCTGATGATATCGTCTCCGGTTTTGGCCGGACGGGGGACTGACTCGCCAGTAAGGGCGGCGGTATCGAGCTGTGTCTCGCCTTCGACGATGATGCCGTCGATGGGCACGCGCTCGCCAGGCTTGACGACGATGACGGTGCCGACGGCGATGTCATCGGGGAAGACTTGCTCGAGCGTGCCGTCGGGCTGCTCGACGTTAGCGTAGTCGGGCGCGATGTCCATCATGGCACTGATCGACTTGCGGCTCTTGCCCACAGCGTATGCCTGGAACAGCTCGCCGACCTGGTAGAACAGCATGACGGCGGCGCCTTCGGCCATGTGCGGGTCGGTATCGGGGAAGAGCACCATGGCAAACGCGCCGATGGTCGCGACTGCCATAAGGAAACTCTCGTCGAAGGCCTTGCCGCGGCGGATGTTGTTGAACGCCTTTTGGAGCACGTCGTAGCCGGCAATTAGGAACGGCACCAGGAACAGCACGAAGCTGGCGTAGATGTCACCCGGGGTGCCGAATGCGGCGGTAAGGGTACCGAGCTCGTCGAGGGCGTACACCACCGCAAAAATGCCTAGCGCTACCAGGATACGGTTGCGCTTGTGCTCAAGGGACTCTTTCTTCTTGCGCTTCTTCTTTTTCTTTTTGGGATCGGCGGCTGCCATGATTCAAACCTCCCATTTGAGTGTATGAACACTTGCTCATATAATTTCGCGAGCAAAGGCCGCGGCAAGCGCGGCCTTACAGGTCAACGTATGCGCGGGTTAGAGAATGATTTCGCAGTCCGGCTCGGCGTCGGCGGTGAACTCAACGACGCGGTCCAGGACCTCGTCGAACTTGGCGTCGTCGGCCTCGAGCGTCAGCTTCTGGGTCATAAAGTTGACCGAAACGGACTTGACGCCCTCGAGCTTGGCAAGTTCGTCCTGAAGCTCGCGCGCGCAGTTGGCGCAATCGATCTCGTCGAGCTTAAACTGCTTTTTCATGGTGGGTTCCTTTCCCTGTGTTAGCGGTCTGGGTGCCGGCCGCGCTGATACCGTGGGTGATTGCTATTCGCAGATATGGCTCATGCCCTGGTTAAGCATGGTGTAGACGTGATCGTCGGCGAGCGAGTAGAGAATGTTGCGGCCGTCGCGGCGGAACTTGACCAGGTGCGACTGCTTAAGCGTGCGCAGCTGGTGCGATACTGCCGACTGCGAGGTTGCGGTCGCCTCGGCGATGTCGGCCACGCAGAGCTCGCGGCCCATGAGGGCATAGAGGATCTTGATGCGTGTGGTGTCGCTGAAGACCTTGAACAGGTCGGCCAGGTCGTACAACAGCTCCTCGTCGGGAAGGTCCTCGGGCGAGCAGGTGGTGGGGACGATCGGCTCGGTGGCCTCGATGCCAGTCTTTGTTTCATCAGCGTGGCTGCTCATTGCAACATCCTTTCATATGAACATGCGCTCATATAACTTACTTCCGATTATATGAGCGCATGTTCATATGTCAATGACGTACAGGTAATTCGTCGCATAAAATGATGGGGAATAGTGGACGAGATTCCGGACTGAGCGGTTTTGATAGCCGATGCCGGGGTGGGTGCCCCCGCGCCGTGCAAAAATTGGAGTATTCTGCAACTATAGGGGGTCCGTTAATCTATTCCAGGCCAAATAAAGCCGCTCAAGAGTTATCCAAGGGCGGTAAACAGACAAGGTCTTCCTCAAATGTTGCCTAACGTTCCCGTTCGATAGCGTTTTTGTTTTTCATTTGGATTAACTTGTGGGTGCTGGAGGGCCGACCCTGCTGAATACTCGCAATTTTGCACATCGCTAGGGTACCCACCTTGTTAGCCGGTCTAGCTTCCGGCCCCGAAGATTCTGCCCTCGGGCGCGAGGCTGCTTATTTGGGCAAATGATGGGCTGTCGGATTCGACAGTCTGCATGTCATCGATTGCCGGAACTTCATTTATTGTCGGGTCATCCAGCGTGATGCCTTCGAGCATTGCTTTTTCGAGGTCGATTCGTTGGCGCTCTTCGGAATCCTGGCGAAGCTCCTCCTGGATTCGTTTCTTCTCCTCAATAAACCTTCTGAGCACAAACAGTCTCAGGTCCTCTTGCATGATTTGAAAGTCTTTTGGCATGCGCGAGGGGCGTATGCCCTCTTTCCGCTGGATTGCCTCCATGACCCTAACGAAAGAGCTGGCATGCATAAAGGAATAACGGCTGACGGTGATGATTCCGTATCCCATGGACGCAAGCGCATTCTTGCGCTCCTCGTCGATGGCGCGGTTTTCTTCAGCGTCGTGATAAAAACCGTTGTATTCAATATCTGTTCGAGATTTCTTCAGATATGCATCCATAAAGAACTTTTTGCGTCTCGTGAGATTTTTTGCGGCGGCGGTGACCTTCACCTCGTAGTCGGTCTCTATTCCTTTAATGCCAAGCCCTCCTTCGCTTTTGGGCAACGTCAGCATCATGGCAAAGGCCGTTTCCATGGGAGACCGGCATCCATCGCGTACACATTGAATCGCCTTTCGGGCAAGGGCCAAACCGTCGCATCTGGTAATGGAATTAAAGAACTGCTTTAGCCTCTCGGTCGAGGTAAGCGCGAAACGCTCGGTATAGGAGGTGGAAGAGCCGGTTCCTAGGGAATAAGCGCCGCACAGTTCAAAGTAGTACTCCACTAGTTCGCGAAAAGGGAGATAGGTGGAGGCCTGAAGTGCACAAAGCTCAACGCCAACAATGTAGATGTCATCTTCTAGCTCTATAAAACGCGAGCATGAGAATCGCTTTGACGAAACGTGGCATCGACAGCCCATCGCGTAGCGCGCGTTCCTGCGATCAAACACCATTACCTCGAGGGAATCGTTTGCGTCGAGGGCAACATCATGTTTGGCGAGCAATTCTGCGGCTGCGTCGAGGAGTGCTCCGCTGGGGCATGATTCGTAAATTGCGGCAGAGCTGCAGGACTCGATGTCTTTCGCAGACACCGAATGCGCGGCTTGGTAGACCGCTTTTGCAGTGGTATGTGACAATACGATACTCATGGTATATATCGTGTCAGCTAATGCCGTGTTGATGGCGCTGAGTGGGAAAGCCGTTTTAGCGGTCTAACCAAATGCTGTCCAAAAGCTTGACGCGATTATGGGTTGATACGCCCTAAATAAAAGTTTTCGCAGCTCGGCTATAGCATAGAAATACTCAATTGCTGCACATTTGGTATCGATGTATCGCCATCCGAACACAAATCACGTGTCGGGAAAGTGCCGAAATAGTTAAAAAATAGGGTTCAGAATTTGTGAAGAGCGGGCCTGCCTATGGAACTTAGGGCGGCCTCGCAGCGGGGTTTCCCGCTGCGAGGCCGCTCGTGCGCAAGCGGTGTTTGTCGCAGGCGTTGTTATTTCGCAAACAGGTTCTTGAGGTTGAACTCGGCCTGGACGGTGCGGAGCATGAGGTCGGTATCGTCGAGGCCCAGGTGCTGCTCGTTGGCGTCGGCGGCGAGGGTACCACGGCGGCGCGCCCAGTTCTCGAGCGCAGCGGGCGCGGACTCGCGGGGGAGCGAGCGCACGTCGGCGTCCAGGCTGCGGCAGATCTGGCGCGAGTCGATGACGATGATCTTGCCGGCGCGGCGTGCCTCGGCGTAGCCGTCCAGGTGGATCTTGAACCAGCTGTCCTCAAAGGCGGCGTTGTGTGCCATGTACGGGTACTTCTTCATAAGCTTGAGCAGCTGCTTTTGCAGCTCTTTGTTCTCGCGGAACGGCTTTTTGCCGTCGATGTCGTCCCAGGTGATGTGGTGGATATTCGACAACGGCACATCCTCGCCGCGGTAGATGTCGGGCAGGCCGCAGTAGTGTGCCTCGGCGTCATGCGGGACGGCGTCGCTGGTGAGCTCCATGATCTCCCAGCCCACGTTGATGATATAGCCGCGCTCGGGTGCACGGCCGGTGGTCTCGATGTCGATACCGAGCACGGTGCCCTGGATGGGCTTGCGGGCGTAGGCCACGCCGAGCGCGTCGCGGTCGCCGCGGATTTCGCGCATAACGGACGCGGCGGTGCGCTTTTGCATCTTGCCGATGGCGGCGCAGGTGTCGGCATCGGACAGGCCGCGCGAGAGCGTCGCGGGCGTCACGTTGCGCAGACGCGCCTCGCCAATCTGGTCGCACAGGTCGCGGTTGCGGTCGGCCAGGTCGCGCACGGTGGCAAAGTCGAAGCCGGGGTCGCCCTCGGCGGTAAAGTACTCGGTCTCGAGCACCTTGAGGGCCTCCTCGCCCTTCTGGCGCTCGGACTCCATGGCGCCGTGGTCGCCGTAGATAAACATGGGGATAAACGGCTGGCGCTCGTATTCGAGTGCTTGCGATACGTTCATATGCTACTCCTTGGACGGGCCGCGTTGTGCGGCTCGAGGTTACTGAGTTATGGCGAGATGATAGTTTACCATAGGCAACTATTGGCACCGCGCCCGGGACAACTACAATACCCTAGTTGACCGCTAGGACTTTTACAATGCTGCCGAAAGACACGAAAGGTTCCATCCGTCATGGATTTACTGATTGATATTCTGCTCGACGCCGGCAAGGACACGCTGTCGCTGGTGCCGTTTTTGTTGGTGACGTATCTTGCTCTCGAGACACTTGAGCACGTTGCGGGCGACCGCGTCAACGGCGCTATCAAGCGCGCCGGCGCTGCGGGTCCCGTGGTTGGCTCGCTGCTGGGCATGGTGCCGCAGTGCGGATTTTCGGCCATGGCAGCAACGCTGTACGCCGGCCGTGTCGTGACCTTGGGCACGTTGGTGGCGGTGTTCCTTTCGACCTCCGATGAGATGCTGCCGCTGTTGCTTGCCGAGCAGGTTCCCGTGCAGACTATGGCGATGCTTTTGGCTTCGAAAGCGCTGATCGCACTGGTCACGGGTTTTATCGTGGACGCTGCCATTCGCGGCCTGCGCCGTAACGCCCGCGCGCACGCGGCGATTCGCCGTACCGTGCTGGGAACCGCGGCCAACCCGGCCCACGTGAACTGCGCGCACGACGACCACAGCGGCGGTGACATCATCGACGAGGTGGCCGAGGCAGGCGTGAGCGCCGACCACATCCACGAGCTGTGCGAGCGCGACCATTGCGGTTGTGATGAAGACGAGGACGAGCACGAACACGGACATGGCCACGATCACGGTCATGAGGGCGAACATGAACACCATGATGGTCACGGTCACTCTCACTCCCACGAAGGGACGCCTGTCCTGTCGATCATCCGCAGTGCGATCTCGCACACCGTGCAGGTCTCGGTATTCATTTTTCTGGTGACGCTGATTCTGGTCGCCGTGCTCGAGACGTTCGGCGAGTCCGCGATCGAGCAGTTCCTGCGCGGCAACGAGACACTCGCTGTCCTGGGTTCGGCGCTTGTCGGGCTGATTCCCAATTGCTCGGCGAGCGTGGTCATTACACAGCTGTATCTGGAAGGCGCGCTGCAACTGGCGCCGATGCTCGCCGGCACGCTCATTTCCGCCGGCGTGGGTTATCTGGTGCTGTTCCGCACCAACCGCAGCGCCCGCGAAAATGCCGTGTTCCTGATCATGATGTACGTCATCGGCACTGGCTGGGGCCTCATCCTCTCCGCCGTTGGCCTCTAAGTAGGCCTAAAAAATGGGCTTCAAATAGCCATGCTCAGCGCCTGCGCAATGCGGCGACGCATGGCATTTTGAAGCCCGTTTTTTGTTGAGCCATGGATTCCGAGCGCTCACACCGCTCAAGACAAAAAGGTAGATTTTTAGGCATGTCCCAAAAATCTACCTTGGTTAGCGCAACAGCTCGGTGAGGTTGCGTTTAAAGCGGTCGCGGTCTTCGCTGGTAAATGCCGCCGGTCCGCGAGTGCGTCCGCCGGCGCGGCGCACCTTCTTTTCCTCGTGGCGAATAAACAGCTGCATGTCGATGGTCGCTTTGTCGTAGACGCGCCCGCGCACACCGATGGCGGCGGCATCGCGCCCGAGCACCATGCTCGCCAAGCCAATGTCCTGCGTCACGACCACGTCGCCCGCCTGCAGGCGTTCGACAATGGCAAAGTCGGCGCTGTCGGCGCCCACGCTCACGTCGAGCGTCGTGACCCAAAAGCCGCGTCGCGCGTGCTCGGCATCGCGTGGGTCGTCGCGGCGAATGTGTCGTTCCAGGTTTTGCGTGCTGTTGCCGGCGATAACAACGGCGACGCCCGCCCGCCGCGCGCAGTCAATCGACTCGCGCGTGACCGGGCAGGCGTCGGCATCAATAAAGAGCGTTCGCGGCATCTAGTGCGCCAGTTTGCCAAATTGAATGGCGCGAACAATGAGCGTTACGCCAAACACCAGCAGCGCGGCGCCGCTAAAGATGACGAGCATCTTGGCCGACCACAGCGGATAGATAAACACGAACATGCCGGCGATGATGGAGAGTGCACCGCTCAGGATGGCAAGGGCGCGGTTGGACGAAAGCTCGGACTCCAGAATGGACATGACACCTTCGACAATCCAGCCAAAGCCGGCCACGATAACCACCATCGTGGTGAGTGTCGCGGTCGAGAAGGCCTGGTTGCGCAGGATTATGACGCCGCCCAGGATAATGAGTAGGTTGGAGATGATGCTCGTCACGCGCCAGCCAGTGGGCAGCAGCGGCTCAAAAATGGCAGTGAACAGCCTGATGGCAGCGGTGATTACAAAGTAAAAACCCAGGACGGTCGTCAAAAAGACGAGGGACTTGGCGGGTGCAAAAAGCAGCGCGATGCCAGCAATGAGCGCCACGACGCCCGTGATGGCGGAGATCCAGCGCACGGCCTTGACGGCTTTGCCCGCCATACTTTTCTCGTCAAATCCAAACTGGCTCGATTTTTGGTCATCGTTCCTAAAGATACCCATAACGTCTCCTTTCCGTGCGGCGTAAGCCTTGATCGTTACAACCAGTATCGCTTAAAGGCGCTGGCGTATGGGTCGGGGAGGGCGAAACGTAACCCAAAGGTCCCGAATTGTTTCCGCTGTTCCCCACGTCGCGGTTTTCTATTCAACAGGTGTAGAACATTGCAGCCCTGTTCGTTATTGCCTACGTTTTAGGTTAGATTTTCCTAAGGACAATTGGCTTGTATTGGGGGTCCCTATGAACGAAGCAGTTCCCGAGGCACCGTCGAGTGTCGAATCGATGGCAAAGCAAGGTTGCGAAAAGCTCGGTCTGGAAGCGTTTGATGCGCTGGTCCGTCGTGCCCGTACGTGCCGTCGCTTTGACGAGTCTATGCGCGTGCCGCGCGAGTTTTTGCTCGAGCTGGCGGAACTGGCGCACCTGGCTCCCTGCGGCGCCAATGCTCAGCGTCTGCGCTTTCACGTGGTGAGCGGTGCAGAGGACTGCGCGCGTGTATTTGACGAGCTTGCATGGGCCGGTGCGCTCAAGGATTGGCCGGGTCCCGATGAGGGCGAGCGCCCGACCGGCTACATCGCGATTCTTGCTGAGCGCGCCGTTCCGGGCAAGCCCGCCGCTCCCATTACCGATGTCGACACGGGCATTGCCGCGCAGACGATGATGCTCGCCGCCCGCAGCGCTACGCCCGAGGTGGCAGCCTGCATGTTCAAGGCCTTTACGCCCCATGCGATCGATGCCATGGGGCTCGATAACGACAAGTATGAGCTCAAGCTGATCATGGCCTTTGGCGTTCCGGCCGAGATACAGGTGATCGATGCGATCGATTCCAACCCCGACGGCTCCATCAATTATTGGCGCGACGAAGCGCGGGTGCACCACGTACCCAAGCGTCCGCTTGCCGACGTGCTGCTGTAGTTGTGCGTCGTTGCGGTGCAATCCGGCGGCAAAATCACCACAAAGGCTCCTGTCCCCTTTGTGGTGGTACGAGGGGAGGGTGTGTGGCAGATCTGTATTTGGTGCGGCATGGGCAGACTGAGCTCAATGTGCAGAGCATTTTGCAGGGCTGGCACGATTCGCCGCTTACGGCGCGCGGGCGCGAGCAGGCGCTGACGGCGCGTACGGCGTTTGCGGCGCGTGGCGTGGCCTTTGATCGTGTGTATTCCTCGCCGTTGGGCCGGGCGCGGCATACGGCCGAGCTTATCGTTGGCGAGGGCCGTTCCATTGAGCTGGTCGATGACCTGCGTGAGTGGCATTTTGGCTCGCTGGAGGGCACATCAAATCGCGAGATGCCGCCGCAGCCCTGGGGCGATTATCCGGTGGCCTTTGGCGGCGAGTCGGAAGTGCAGCTTCAGTCGCGCATGGTCGCGGCGCTGTCCCGCATCATGGCCAGGCCGCAGCACGACTGCGTGCTGGCGGTTTCCCACGGCTCAGCCTGCCAGGAGTTTCTTGAGTATGTGACTGGCGGGGGAGAGCTGCCCGACAACGGTGCCGTGCTTCATTTTGGCTATTGCGATGGGGCGTTTTCGCTCTTGGGTTGGTAACGAACGAAAGGACCCCTATGAATAAAGATCTGTATCTGGTCCGTCATGGACAGACGATATTCAACCTTAAGCGTATCATTCAGGGGTGGAGTGACTCGCCGCTCACACAGCTGGGCTGCGATCAGGCGGCGCGTGCCGGCATGTTCTTGCGTGCGCGCGGCATTGAGCCCGACCACGCCTACACCTCTACGCTGCACCGCACCGAACAGACCATCGCCAACCTGTGGTCGGGCATGACGTACGAGCGCCTGGACGGTCTGCGCGAGTGGTTCTTTGGCGACTTTGAGGCCGAGCGCGTGATGCTTATGCCCGAGCGCCCGTGGCGCGATTTCTATCGCCAGTTTGGCGGTGAGGGCCAGATGCAGGTGCGCGAGCGCATGGTGACGACGCTGACCGATCTTATGCGACGCCCGGACCATACGTGCGTGCTCGCGGTAAGTCATGGCTCAGCTATCAAGGAGTTTTTGGACCACGTGCGGGGCGCGGCGGCCGACGAGCGCGAACGCGTGCCGGGCAACTGCTCAGTGCTGCATTTTGCGTTTGACGATGCGGCCGATACGTTTGAACTGGTCGAAGTCTTTACGCAGGAAGACTACGCGCGCGAGCTGGGGCTAGAGCCGCTCGTGGCGGCGGCAGGTCCGCAGCGTGGATAACGCTGACGTTGCGGCCCGGTTTACCGGCGTAATTGTTTGATGCGAAAAGGGCGGAGGTGCATGCGTTTGCTGCATCTCCGCCCCTTGTTTGTTTGGATGCTGGGTTTTCCAGCTTAGCGTTTGAGTTCGCTAGAACCGTGAGACCTGGTGAGTGAGCAGACCCGTCGGAACCTGCGGCGCGCTGCCGCTGACCTGCGCGGCGGGGAAGAGCGCAGCTACGGCAAAGTTGAACGGCTCTTTGCCGGTGTACGTTCCGGCGGCACGGGCCTCATCGGCCAGAATCTGCGATGCCCCAGCCAGTGCGGCGGCATAGGCGGAGTCACCGGCGAACACGGGGTCGGGTGCCTGATCGAGCATGGCACGGATGGCAGCAACGGCGTCCTCGCGCTTGACCTCCCACACACGGTGCGTAATGCCGGCGGGGTCGGTGACGGCATAGAGCGACGCGCCTTCTTTGGCGGCGCCGAGGATGATATCCATGACGGGCGAGGCTTCGTAGGCGAGCGTTACAGGGCGAGGCTGCACCTTAAGCTCGGCGATTGCGCGGGCGGCTGCGGCCGCATCTGCGGAGGACGCGTTGTCGTCCGTCAGTACACCAACCGGGCAAATTGCCACAACGCCCGTCACGCGTCCCAGCTCTCCCGAACACTCGTACACGTAATACGCCGCGCCTGGATCCTTGAGCATTAGGCCGTCAGCAATGGCGCCGCGCAGGGCGTCGTTGCCGCTCAGGATACCGCCCATCGCAGGCAGCGCCTCGAGCACGCGGTCCTGAGCTGGGCGGATGCAGGGAAACGGAAGTGCTTTCATGGGCGGTCCTAACGCGCGAGTCGGTTTGTTCGCGGCTTATTATGCCCCAACTTGGCCGCTTGCGTCCCAGAGCGTGTGATCGGCAAGCGCGATGAGCACGTTTTGGCAGCGAACGATATCGGCATGGGGCACATACTCGTTGGGCTTGTGCGCGAGCGCCAACGAGCCGGGGCCGTAGCTCATACAATTGCGGTTGCCTGTCTTGCCGGCAATGACGGCAGTGTCGGTGTAGCCGGTAAAGAAGCCGACGGTCGTGTCTGTGCCCGTCACGTCATCGGCGGCACGCTTGAGTGCAGCCAGAAGGGGAGAGCTTGGATCGCGCTCGATGGCGGGGCGGTCGCCTGTCACGGTATAGCTTCCATGGCAGCCGGGGACCGCGGCTTCGGCGCCGGCGATGGCCTGCTCTACCATGCGCGTCGCGGCGGCCGTATCAGTCGGCGGGGCCAGGCGCATATCGACCCAGACCTTGGCATGGTCGGGCACGACATAGGGGCGGTAGCCGCCCTCGATCTGTCCAAACGTGATGGTCGATGGCCCCAGCTCATCGTGTACGGGCAGCGCCATGAACGCGCGGCGCAACGCGCAGACGACCTCTGCCATGGCGGCGACGGCGTCGGCGCCCTTCCAAGGCTGGCTCGCGTGCGCCGTGACGCCTGCCATCTCAATCTCGAACCATGTGCGCCCCTTGTGCGCCACCTGGATCTGTCCGTCGGTGGGCTCGGTGTCCAGCACCCATTCGCGCGAACCGACCCAGCCGGCATCAATGGCCGCCTCGGAGCCACGCATAAAGTCTTCCTCGTCGACCGAGCAGATGAGCGAAAAGCCACGTCGGGGCAGCTCACCGCTTGCCGTCATGCGCTCGAGCGTATGGAACAGTGCGGAAATGGCGCAGGCCAGGCCACCCTTCATATCGCAGGCACCGCGGCCATAGAGTTTATCGTCACGCACGATTGCTCCGAGCGGCGGAATGCCTGTATCCCAGCCGTCGCCCAAGGTGACGGTATCCATGTGGCAGATATAGACCAGCCGCGGCTCGTCGCTCACGCCCGGTATGGTAATCATAAGGTTGCGGCGTCCGGGGAGCACCTCGAGTTCCTCAACCTGCACGGCATGGAGCACCGGATGACTCAACCGCTCCAGCTGAGCCTCAACCAGCGCTTTGATATACCGCTCAATTTCATCCTCATACGCGCCCGGGTCTGAGCTGTCGATCCGCACGAGCTCCTGAGCAAGCCGCCAGGCAAAGTCCTCATCAACCATATGCAACCTCACAATCAGTCTGCTTTCCAAACCGATTGTAAGCCTCCTGAGAGATTCGCGACGCGCGCGCAGCAGCATTTACCGTTCGCAGGCCGAGCCAGCGCGTTTGCCGTCCGAGCGGGTTTACAAACGGCGCGGTGGGTACGTAGCCTTTATGGACGACATGCTGTGCGACATATCTGCCTTTCGGTATCACCGGATACCTCCACAGGTTTTGGCGATAATGCCGGACCTGCCCGATTCTGCGGACGATCCGCGCAGGGAGCGCCTTTGCGAGCATCCGCTCGTCGCGCATTTCCTGGGCACCCCGTTACACGTTTTGGCGCAGGGCGGCTGCGGGCGTAAGGGCGATCGCATTGTCAGGCATGTTTGGAACGGGGAGAGGCCGTTTGATTCCATGCGACAGACAGAGTTTTGCCTCGATGTCGCGTCCCCGCTCTTTACCCTGCTGACCCTGGCTTCCTCGGTCTCAAACGAGCGTCTGATCATGTGCATGTATGAGATGTGCGGCACCTTTGCCGTGTGCAAGATTGCGCCTCAGGTAAAGTCGGCACTTGAGCAGGCATACGGGGGCCGGTGGGGTGACGCACGGTCGGGCTGGGAAAACGTAAAGGATGCCTCGGGGAATCCAACGGACCTGTGGAAACGACCTCCCTTGATTGAGCTCTCTGAACTTACCGAGTACGTCGATAAGATCCCGGGGCTCCGCGGCGCTAAATCGTTCACGCGTGCCGCGAAATGCATTACGGGGGTGGCGGCATCGCCGCTCGAGGTCCAGGCTTCGATGCTGTTTGGCCTTACGAGGTTGCGCGGCGGCGAAGGGCTGCGCCTTACCAATAACGTCGAGATTCGCTTGACGCGCAGTGCCCGCCTGATTTCGGGGCTTGATAGGCGCTATGCCGATATCCTGCTGGCAAATAAGGACGGCAGCAGAGAGTGTCTGGTTGAATGCCAAGGTAAAGCCATTCACGGATCCATAGAATCCAAGATTTCGGACTCCGATCGAACGACGGCGCTGCAAGCGATGGGATATCCCGTCATTCTGATGACCTATGGTCAGCTGGCCGACTCCGATGCCTTCCGCGTGGTGATGGAGCTCATCATGTCCTATCTCGATGTGCCGCTGAAAGACAAGACGCCGCGACAGCAGGAGCTCGAACGGCGGCTTCGTGAGGAGATTTTTATCGATTGGGCAGGAATGTAGCCGCGCGGGTGGAAAACGGTCGCGCGGACTAGAGTTTTGGTCACAAAAAGACTTATATTTCGCCTTGGAGGGGCCTTAAAAATGCTATCTAGAATAAGTTGTTTCGGAAAATGGACAGTCAACTTACATTCGGCACATAGTGATCGATTTTTACCTACTAAAGTCCCTGATAAAGCTGTTTATCAAAGCGGGTGTGCTTAGCGACTTGAGCCTCACTATCTATTATCTGAAAAAACTTGTTCTGGGTATCATTTTAAAGTCGTCCGGAGCAACAAAATCGGCCCCCGTTTCGTGAAAACGGGGGCCGAATGGGCTTCGTGGTCTGTCTGGCAGGATTGGCGCCGGCGCTATTTAATCACGCGCACACGATACATCGACGGAATTTGCTTAAGTGCCTCGATCGTGCTGCCGTCCAGGTGCTCATCGGTGTCGAACATGGTGTAGGCGTTCTCGCCAGCGGACTCGTTGGTCATGCGCTGCACGTTGGCGTTGTCCTTGGCGAGAATGGCCGTGATCTGGCCGATCATGTTGGGCACGTTGGCATGCAGGCAGGCAATGCGGCTTGCGGCGCGCGCCTTGCCCATGCTGCAGGCGGGGTAGTTGACGCTGTGCGCGATGTTGCCGTTTTCCAGGTAATCCTTGAGCTCGCTGATGGCCATGTCGGCGCAGTTGGCCTCGGCCTCGCCGGTGCCGGCGCCCGAATGCGTGGTGATAAACGTGTTGGGCATCTTGACGGTCTTGGGCGTGGCAAAGTCGCAGCTAAACCAGCTGAGCTTGCCCGCGCGCAGGGCGGCGTCGACGGCGTCCTCGTCAATGATGGTCTCGCGCGCGTAGTTGATGAGCACGGCGTCCGGGGCCAGCAGGTCGATCTGCTCGGTGCTGATCATGCCGATGGTATCGGCCTTGCTGGGCACGTGCACGGTGAGGTAGTCGCAGCCGCGGCACAGATCCTCGAGCGTGCCCACGCGCTGCACCTCGCGGCTCAGCACCCACGCGTGCTCGACGGAAATGAACGGATCGTAGCCGTAAACGTCCATGCCCAGGTCGACACAGGCGTTGGCGACCTTGGAGCCTACGTTGCCCAGGCCGATGACGCCGATGCGCTTGCCCTTGAGCTCGCGGCCCACAAAGGCCTTCTTGGCTTTTTCGGCATCGACCTGGATCTCGGGGTCGTCGGCGTTGTTGCGCACCCAGTTCATCGACTGCACGACGCCGCGGCTCGAAAGCACCAGCATGCCCAGGACGAGCTCCTTGACGGCGTTGCTGTTGGCACCGGGAGAGTTAAAGACGACGACGCCCTTTCTGGCGTACTCCTCGACGGGGATGTTGTTGACGCCGGCGCCGCAGCGGGCGATGGCGCGGATGCCCTCGGGCAGCTCGTGGCCGTGCAGGTCGGTGGAGCGCATCAGAATAGCGTCGGCCTCCTCGGCGGTGCCCACAAACTCGTAGCCCTCGCCAAATTCGACTTTGCCGTCCTTGGTAATGTCGTCGATGGTTTTAATCTTGCGCATGAAAAACTCCTTAGCGGATTTGTTTATAACAAGTGGTTTGAAGTGGCTGGTCGGCCCGCTCGTTGCGGGCTAGTTAGATCGCGGACTCAAACTATGCTGCGCTTCGAAGTCCTTCATATACGAGGCCAGTGCCTGCACGTCTTCCATGGTGACGGCGTTGTACACGCTGGCGCGCATGCCGCCGACGAGGCGATGACCCTTGACGTTTTGGATCTGGTGCTCTGCCGCGCCCGCAACGAAGGCCGCGTCGAGTTCGGCATCGCCGGTACGGAAGGTGACGTTGGCGATGGAGCGGCTATCGGCCTGCGCGGTGCCATGGAACAGCTCGCTGAGCTCGAGTAGATCATAGAGCAGGTTGGCCTTGGCCCAGTTGCGCTCGGCCATGGCGGCAAGTCCGCCGGTCTCCTCGACCCAGTGGAACACCTTGCCGCACACGTAGATGCCAAAGGTGTTGGGCGTGTTGAGCATGGAGCCCTTGGCGGCTTGGGTCTTAAGGTCCATGTACTGCGGCGTCTGCGCACAGGCCGGACCTTCGGCGATAAGGTCGTCGCGCACGATGACCACGGTCACGCCCGCGGCGCCGGCGTTTTTCTGCGCGCCGGCGTAGATGAGCCCGTAGCGCTCAACGTCGAGCGGCTGCGACAGAAAGCAGCTCGAGACATCGGCGACCAGCGGCACGTCGCCGCAATTGGGCAGCTCGTGGTACATGGTGCCAAAGATGGTGTTGTTCTGGCAGATGTAGACGTAGTCGAGCCCGTCGCCCGCAGCCTCGGCGGCAATACGCGCGTTGATGTCGGCCATGTCGGGGATGCGGTCGAAGTTGGTGTCTTCGGAGCTCGCGAGCAGCACGGCCTCGCCGTACTTGGCGGCCTCCTTGTACGCCTTGTTGGCAAAGTTGCCGGTCACGACGTAGCCGGCGCGGCCGCGGCGCATGAGGTTCATGGGGATGCCCGCAAACTGCAGCGTGGCGCCGCCCTGCAAAAACAGGACGCGGTAGTTGTCGGGGATGCTCAGCAGACGGCGCAGGGTTGCCTCGGCGTCGTTGATAATCTGCTGGTACATGCTAGATCGATGGCTCATCTCGAGCACGGACATGCCGCAACCGCGGTAGTCCATCATCTCGTCGGCGATCTCGGCGAGCACGCTTGTAGGCAGCGCGGCCGGGCCAGCTGAGAAGTTGTGCACACGTGCCATCTTCTAGTTCCCCTCGTAGTCGTTTGAACGTTCGGGATACTTTAGCACAGTGGAGCGTCAGGCGCGACCGAATCACAGCAAAACCCGAGTACGCCGCTATGATTTACAGGATGGTTATATGGGGGAGGGGTGCTTTACTCCTCGGGCAAATCCAAATCTGCGAGCGAAGGCATGAGGTTCTCTAGGCGCTTGATTTCTTCGTCGCAAATTAGCTACCCCCCTGGCCGCTACGACGCGAGCGTGGCGATGACGGCTTCGTCGCCGGCGTATATTAGGGTGTTGCCATCGGGAATGATCGTTTGGCCGTCGCGCTTGAGCATCACTACAATAAACGGATGCTTGCCTTGCGGCACGTCGCGCAGGCGCTGACCGGCCAGGCGACCGTGGGGCGTCACGGTGACCTCGCGCAGGGTAACCTCGGCACGCTCTTCGAACGTTGGGGCGGCCATCACCAGCAGATCGCCTTCCTGGATCACGGTGTCGCCATTGGGCAGTACCGGATGCGCCCCGTCGCGCAGCACCAGGACCACGAGCATGTCCGTCGCGCTGCCAATGTCCGCGAGCGAGCGTCCGGCAAACGGATGGCCAGCGCCCACCTTGAGCTTTACAAACGACATGCCGTCCTCGTCGCGGTAGTCGTTAAAGGTGCGGCGCACGTCGCCGGTCGCATCGATCATATCGAGCTTCTTCGCCACCGCCGGCAGCAGCGAGCCCTGCACCACGATGCTCGACGCGGCAATCACAAACACCAGGTCAAATAGGTCGTGTCCGCCGGGAACGCCGGCCACCACGGCAAAGAGACTAAAGACGACCGAAGCTGCTCCGCGCAGGCCCGCCCAGCTTACGAGCGCGACCTGGCTGGGATTCGTCTTAAAGGGCGCTAGGAGCACGCCGACGGCGATGGGGCGGCTCACGAAGAGCATGAACGCCATGAGCGCCAGGCCCGGCAGCAGCATCTGCGGCAGGCGTGCGGGCGTTACGAGCAGGCCGAGCAAGAAGAAGATGGTCATCTCTGCCATCTCGGTGAGGGTGTCGAAGAAGTGCGCCATCTCGACCTTACCGGTGATGTCGCTTGCGCCCAGCACAATGCCTGCAAGGTATACGGCCAAAAAGCCGTTGCCGCCCAGGTAGCTCGGCAGCGCGTAGGCGACGATGGCCACGGCGAACAAGAAGATGGTCTGCGCGCCTTCGGCCGTTGCGTGTGCGCGCTCAATCAGACGGCTGGATGTCCAGCCGATGGCAAGGCCCAACCCCACGCCCAGGATGATCTGCTTGGTCAGCAGCACGGGAATGTCGATATTGCCGCCCGCCGCGAGGGTCGCGAGCACGGCGGTGAGCATGTAGGCGACGGGGTCGTTGGAGCCCGATTCGACCTCGAGCAGCGAGTCGGTGCCGCCCCTCAGCGAAAGGCTGTGCTCGCGCAGAACGCTAAAGACGCTGGCCGCGTCGGTGGACGCCACGACCGATCCCAGCAGCAGGCCGCCGATCCAGTCGAAGCCCAGCACAAAGTGGGCGAACACGCCGGTGATGCCTGCGGTGATGACGACGCCGAGCGTGCTCAGCAGCACCGCCGGCGCGGCGACGGGCTTGGCGCGGTCTATGTTGGTGTTAAAGCCGCCGTAGAACATGATGAACAATAGCGCCGTGCTGCAGACGGTTTCGGTGAGTGCGTAGTCGCTAAAGTCGATATGCGCCGGGCCGTTGACGCCCAACAGCATGCCGAGCGCGATAAAGATAAGCAGGGTGGGGAAGGGGAGCTTTTTGCCGACGGGTTTGATGGTCAGGCACAAAATGATGACGAGGCCGATAAAAAGAAGGATCTGGTTCATGGATGGTGTCCGCTCCTGGGTGGTTGGCGTGGCACGGTTAGTTGTCTGCGGTTATTTGTACCCAAAGATGGTGGGTTTATGGGGTTGGATTGCGGGCGTGCGCGATATCGTCATAGACGGCTGCCGTCTTTGCCTCTGCTCGGAAACCCTTTCCAGCTTTATTGCAACGGAGTACAATGGGTAACGTTTAAGTTCAACTTGAAGTTTTAGTTGCGGCGCCGGGCTTTGGCCGCAATGCAAGGAGAGGCGTACCATGGCGATCTATGTGACATCTGATGCTCACGGGCACGTGCGTGCGCTTGACGAGGCCCTGTCTAAGATCTCGTTGGCGTCCGACGACACGCTGTACGTGCTGGGCGACATGATCGATCGCGGGCCCGATCCGGTCGGCGTTATTAAGCTCGTGCGCTCGCTGCCCAACGCTCGCGTGCTCAAGGGTAATCACGAGCAGATCATGCTCGATGCCATCATTGGCCAGGATCCGCTCGATGCCGAGACCTGGGATATCAACGGTGGCTGGACGACGCGCGAGCAGCTCAACGACATGGAATTTGACGCATACGAGGAGCTCGTGCGATGGATGGCCGCGCTGCCGCTCTACGCGGTGGCCGAGACCGAGGAGCGCCCGTATCTGCTGGTACATGCTGGAATCGAGATGAAGGCGGCGCGCGCGTTTTTGCTTGAGCATGGCGTCGATTGTGCCGATGGCGTTGGAGCGGTGGGTGCCGATCGCGAGCTGCTGCAGCAGATGCTCGCGGTGCAGTCGTCCGATGACCTGCTGTGGATTCGTCACGGCTATTGGGATGCGCCGACGGGACTGCTTTCTGCCGAGGGCGAGGGCCCGGTCGTGGTGAGCGGCCACACGCCCACGGTGTCGCTTGGGCGCTATTGCGAGGTTGGCGGCCTGGCGGGGCTCGATGAGGAGTCGGGCCGCGGGCAGATTGTGCGCCTGGGTGGCGAGGATACCGCCGGCGTGCCCGATCGCATCGATATCGACTGCGCCGCCGCCACCGGCTCCGAGTTCGGCCGCGTCGGTATCCTGCGCCTTGATGACGGCGCCGAGTTCTATGCGAATATCAACCCAGGCGAATAATCGGTGCAAAGGGTAGCTAATTTGGGACGGGGCTTTTTTGACTACTTTCGGAGAATAGCGCCTTCTTGCTCGGTAAGCGCGAGAAATGAGGAGCGTCTGCGTCCTCGGCAGTGCGAAAATGCTCGAAAAACCGTCGCAACGGAGTCAAACGACGTTGCGACGGTTCTTTTTTGGCTGCCCGCTGGCTAAGTGAGTAGACTTTTTTGGAAATGCCGAGCAGCCGGCAAATTTGCCTCAACAAAACCGCAGGTCACTGACTTGTGTTTTGCCGGTGTGGTCAGGGATTCGGCAAAAGTCTACTCACTTAGTTTTGCGTGTCGCAAATCGTCCGCAACGAGACCCCCATTGCGCCAATTAGGCGCCGTACGGGTTGCGGTCGCGCTCGATGCGTTGGCGGATGTGGGCGTATTCGATAATCAGCAGCACCAGGAGTAGGGCCATGATGGCTAGGTAGCTCACCACGGCGCCCATCAGACCCAGCAGGTTGATCAGGATCACCGGCAGCACCACGCTTACGGCGAAGCAGATCAGGTAGACCTTGGTGACGTCGCCGGCATGGCGCAGCACCGTGATGATGGCGTAGATAAAATCGATGGCCGCGGTGACGCCGCCGGCGACGACCATCAGCAGCGCCAGCGTACGGTAGCGCTCAAAGCTGAGACCGTACATAAAGCTCATGAGGGGAATACCGGGACCTGCCATAAATGCGGCGCACGCTCCGGTAATGACCACGATCAGTGCCATAACGGCAACAATAATCAGGTCAAAGCGACGACGCTTGCGAGGATTAGCCCAAATGCTCGACAAGCGCAGGAGCTGTGGTTTATAGACAAATCCAATGCTCAACAGAATAGCCTGAGCTGGAAAAAAGAGGGCATTAAAGTACAGCTGATACTTGTAGGCCAGCGTGCCTTCCATCACGAACTTGGGCATGCTCTCGATAAGGTTGAACAGGAACAGCGCGCTAAAAAGCGGGGCGCACTGGATAAACAGGTGACCGACCTCGCGCAGGCTCACGCGGCGCGATTTTTCGGTTTCGAGCAGGGCGAGCGGCGCGGTGACCAGCACGAGCGAGGCGATCGCGGCGATGCCCATGGCCATGGCGGCGATGGGCATGCTGCGCGTGAGGAACAGTGCCACGCTAAAGACCGCGATGACGCCGACGGATCGTAGCGTTTGGCTTATGCCGGCCAGGTAGAGTTTGTCGGCCTGCTGCAGGCGGCCCTCGTACACGTCGGCAATGCCGTCGATCACCTTATACAGGTAGACGCCCAGGCCGATTGTGGCCATCTGCGCATCGTAGCCGCGGGCGCTGCTGTATACCAGGCCGCATGCCAGCGCGAGCGCTCCGCAGATCCAGCGGTTGAGCTGGTAAGAGGCAAAGGACGTCTTTTCGTCGATGTCCGAGACCTGGAAATTGCGCACGCCGTAGTTGCACGCGATCATGATGAGCGTGCCGGTGACAAAGGCGATGGAGAATTTGCCAGCCTCCTCGGCGCCCACGAGCTGCGTAGACACGATGGTGAGCAACGGAAACGCCATGCCCCACACGGCGGTGCCCAGGGTATTCCAAAGGTAGTCGCGACGGGTGGCGTGATCTTCGTACTCGGCTTCTTGCGTGGAGAAGCCGCCGCCGTAGACGGCTCCGAGCAGGCGGTTCCACCAGGCATTGACCATGCGGTGGATGGGGCCGGGCTGGCGATCGCGCTCGCGGCGACGGCGTGTGGCCTGGCTGCTGTCGGGACCGCCGGCGTTACGCTGGCTTAGCTCTTGGATTCGTGCGAGCTCCTCGGCGGTGTGCGATGCGGGGAACAGGCCGTTCTCGATGCGTCCGCCCTGCCCGTGCGCCCCGTCCGATACGGTGGGGTCGGCCGCGCCATTGCGGCGGGCGATGGCGCGGCGAATGCTATCGATGGGCGTGATGCTCAAAGCGGAGTCCTTTCTATTGCTGCGCTCTAGTATAGACGCGACGGTGTTCGTTCGTGTTTTTGAACAGGTTGTTCGATAATTTCGGCGGTGCCATTCAGTAGACGGCATTTGGGGACGTTCCTTATGTGCCGGCACTTTGGGAACGTCCCTAAGTGCCGGCATCCGGGGTCGCTCCTTGGTTGTTGCCTGTTCAAGAGTGTCCCCAACGACTAGTCGTTTAAAAACGTCCATGACTAGGCCGCTTGCCTGCGATTTTTGACCGTTGGGCGGGCGCTTCGTCGTTTCCGCAAAAACGTTTTTGCATATCGGGTACAACGGGCTTTACGTGAGTAAAGTGCGCGCCGCGCCCACGTGTCGCGTTTTTAAAGGAGGCCCCATGCCAGGTGTTACCCCTGCAGAAGTTCTATCCAACCTTGGCATTACGCTGGTCGAAGACCCCGCCGAGAACCAGCCCCGCCTGCTGGTTGACCTGCCGGCAGCCGAGCTCGTCGAGCATGCCATTCGCCTCAACGAAGGCCGCATGGCCTCCAACGGCGCACTGGTGATCGAGACGGGAGAGCGCACTGGCCGCTCGCCTAATGACCGCTTTATCGTCGATACGTCCGACGTGCACGACAAGATTGCCTGGGGCGCCGTCAACCGCCCGCTTTCGATCGAGAGCTACGAGGCCATCAAGGCCGGCATCGTCGACTACCTCAACGAGCGCGACGTGTTCGTCACCCGCGGCATGGCCGGCGCCGACCGCAACCACACGCGCCGACTGCTCGTCGCCTGCGAGCGCGCCAGCCAGGCACTCTTCATTAAGCAGATGCTCGCCCGCCCGCTTGCCCGCGAAATCGCGCGCACCGGCGAGCCGGACTTCTGTGTGCTCGCCGCGCCGGGCTACCAGTGCGATCCCGCCATCAAGGGCCTCAACTCCAGCGCCGCCGTGGTCATCAACTTCCAGGAGCGCGTGATTTTGGTCGCGGGTACCGGCTACTCCGGCGAGATCAAAAAGTCCATCTTCAGCGTCATGAATTACCTGCTGCCCGTCGAGGACGACGTGCTGCCCATGCACTGCTCGGCCAGCATGGATCCCGTCACGCACGAGACCGCCGTGTTCTTTGGCCTGTCCGGCACCGGCAAGACCACGCTTTCGGCCAATCCCACGCGCCTGCTGATCGGCGACGACGAGCACGGCTGGTCTGACATGGGCATCTTTAACATCGAGGGTGGCTGCTACGCCAAATGCGAGGGCCTGGACGCGTTCCACGAGCCTGAGATCTTCAACGCCGTCCGCTTTGGCGCGATCTGCGAAAACGTGGTGCTCGACGAGAGCCGCAAGCCCAACTACGATGACGTCTCGGTCGCGCACAACACGCGCGTGGCCTACCCTGTGGAGCACATTCCCAACGCGTGGACCAAGGGCATGGGCACCACTCCGAGCGTCGTGCTGTTTTTGACCTGCGACGCCTTTGGCGTGCTGCCGCCCATCTCGCGCCTGACGGCCGACGCCGCCATGTATCACTTTGTGACGGGCTTTACGGCCAAGATCCCCGGCACCGAGGTCGGCGTCACCGAGCCCACGCCCACGTTCTCTTCGCTGTTTGGCGAGCCGTTTATGCCGCTCGACCCCATGGTCTATGCCAAGATGCTCGGTGAGCGCATCGCCGACGGCCGCACGCGTGTGTATCTGGTCAACACCGGCTGGATTGGCGGCGGCTACGGCGTGGGCCATCGCATCGAGCTTGCCTACACGCGCGCCCTGGTGGCCCGCGCCCTCGACGGTACCATCGAGGACAGCGAATTCGTGCATGACGATATCTTTAACGTTGACATTCCCACCACGTGCCACGGCGTGCCCGACGGCATCCTGGTGCCGCGCCAGTACTGGCAGAGCACCGCGCGCTACGACGAGGCGGCGCACAACTTGGCCGTGATGTTCGAGGAGAACTTCGAGAAGAAGTACTCGCACCTGCCCGAGTCCGTGAAGGCCGCCGGTCCGCACGCTCAGGTGCACGCCGACGCCCGTCATCGCGGCCGCGGCCTGCTGGGACTCCGACACTAGCGTCGCCGCGAGTCCATATCCGCCACAAAGGGGACAGGCACCTTTGTGGCGGTTTTGCTTGGGCGAATGACTCGGGTTACAATACGCCTGACATATCGCCCCCTTCTCCGGATGGGGGCAGCGTAAGCGCTCTTGTGGCGGCACCGTAGGACTTTGAAGGTGGCCGTCGTAAGGGCGCTTTTTGTTTAGGCACCCGGGCTCGGGCGCATGCTATGAAGGGAGAGCACATGAAGAGTTTCGTTGCCGAGGATTCGTTTTGGGAGCTATTTCCGCAGGCGGCTGTCGGTGTTGTGGTCGTAAAGGGCATGAAGCCCGCGGCTCAGATTCCTCAAGAGGACGTTGATGCGATTGCCGCGTTGCTCGACCGCGCCAATATCGATGCGGAGCGTCACCTGACGAGTGATACCATCAGCGAGAATGCGCCGGTTAAGGCATGGCGCGAGGCATATCGCCTATTCAAGACCAAGAAGGGCGTGCGTTGCTCAATTGAGAACCTGCTCAAGCGCGTGCTCAAAGGAAAGCCGGTGGGCCACATTACGCCCGCGGTGGACATCTACAACACGGTGTCGCTGTCCTACGCGCTGCCCGTAGGCGGCGAGGATTTGCACGCGATTGAGGGAGACCTTTGCCTGAAGGTGACCGACGGTGGCGATTCATTTCTGCCGCTTGGCGAGGAGACAGATGACCCGACGCTGCCCGGCGAGCTCGCCTACATCGATGATGCGGGCGCCGTATGCCGCTGCTGGAACTGGCGCGATGGCGTTCGAACGGCGTTGTCCGATGATTCGGCCGATGCTTTCCTGGCGATTGAGTGCGTGGAGCCCGAGCGGATGGGGGATTGCCAGGCCGCGATCGATCGCTTAGCCGAGCTGCTCGAGCGCTATCTGGGAGCGACGGTTGTCGTTAAAACGCTTGTGACCCGCGACAATCCTTGCGTGGGGCTGTAGCGAAGTCTGCGGATCAAACTCGATGCCCCAAACCACCACAAAGGTGCCTGTCCCCTTTGTGGTGGTTTTTATGTTGATGGGTTAACAAATGGGATATTTGGGTACGGGTGTTGCCTTGTGCGGCTAAGATGTTTACCCGTTAGCATCATGTAAGCGAAAGGCGGTCGTCACCATGCAGCAGAACGACGAGACACGTTTTGAGGACTTTGTCGGACTGATCAGCGGCCTCTACAAGGAGATTCAGCGTATCAAGACGTCCGAAGGCGCAAGGCTGGGCCTCAAGGGCTCCGACGTTATGTGCCTGTACTATCTTGAGCGCAGCAAGGACGGCCTGACTGGCGCCGACCTCGCCCGCATGGCCGGCGTTACCCGTGCCGCCGTTTCGCGCACACTGGCACATCTGGAGGAGGGCGGCTACGTCGAGGTTGACGACTCGGGTGATGCGGCCGTCAAGTATCGTGCTCCGGTGCGCCTGACTGCCCTGGGCGGCGAGAGCATGAGCGAGGCCGATCGCATCATTCGCGAGGTGCTCGATACCACCGGCAAGGCCATGGGCGTGGAGCAGCGCGAGCAGATGTATGCATCGCTGCGCACGATCCTCAACACCCTGCGCGAGATCTAGAGCCGCGCTGGCGCTAGCTTTCAGCCAAGAACTGCATCGTCCCGTTTGAGCGCGTACGCCGTGCCGGGACATTGCTGTCAAAATTCCCTGCGCGAGACCTGCGCAAGAAAGGATTCGATATGTCCGTCCGCATTATTACCGATTCCGCAAGCGATATGTCGCCGGCGGAGCACCCCGCTCTGCGTGTTCTGCCGCTGTCCGTCACCTTTGGCACCGATGTGTATATGGATGGCGTCGACATCGATCACCAGCGCTTTTACGAGATGCTTGTGGAGCGCGATGAGCTGCCCAAGACCGGTCAGGTCAACCCGTACGCCTTTTCGCAGGCGATTGCCGAAGCGCGTGAGGCCGGCGATGAGGCCGTGATTATTACCGTGGGAGCCAAGCTCTCGGGCACCAACCAGAGTGCTCGTACGGCACTTGCCGAGGCGCCGGGCGGCGACATGTTCGTCGTGGACAGCAATAACGTGACCTTGGGCGAGCGCGTGCTGGTCGAGTATGCGCTGCGCCTGGTGGACGAGGGCCAGGGCGCGGCTCAGGTTGCGGCGGCTGTCGAGGCCGTGCGCGACCGCGTGGTCGTCATCGGCCTGCTCGAGACGCTGGAGTACCTGGTGCGCGGCGGTCGCCTGTCTGCTGCGGCCGGTGCCGTGGGTACGCTGCTCAACGTAAAGCCCGTGGTGGCTGCCGAGGACGGTCTGATCGTGCAGCTGGGCAAGGCGCGCGGTTCCAAGAACGGACGTAACCTGCTCAACCAGAAGGTCGAAAAGGCGGGCGGCATCGACTTTTCCATGCCGCTGGCGCTCGGCTATACGGGCCTTTCGGATGCGGTGCTCAAGAAGTATATCGAGGACAGCGCGGCACTGTGGGCTGGCCACACCGAGGGCGAACTGCCCGTTCACACCATCGGCGCCACCATCGGCACCCATGTAGGCCCCGGCGCCGTAGCCGTAGCCTTCTTCCAGCCCGTTAACTAGCCCACCTGCCAAAACCACCACAAAGGGGACAGGCACCTTTGTGGTGGTTTATGCTATTCCGGGTGGAAGGGAGCGAGCAATGGCGTCTGAGGGCTTTTTTGAGCGGGTGTACGAGGTGGTCGAGCAGATTCCCGAGGGGATGGTCGCCACGTATGGTCAGGTGGCGCTGCTTGCTGGACGTCCACGAAGTGCGCGGTACGTGGGGTATGCCCTGCATGGCAATCCGCGCCCCGGCGAGATTCCCTGTCACCGCGTGGTGTTTGCCGATGGCCGCATATGCGATGGTTTTGCTTTTGGCGGTCCCGATGCTCAACGTGAGCTTTTGCTAGGGGAGGGTGTGGCGTTTAAGGACGATATGCACGTCGACTTGGCCGCCTGTCGCTGGCCTGCAGGGCTCTAGCGGCTCTGCCGTGGCTTAAACCACCACAAAGGTGCCTATCCCCTTTGTGGTGGTTTTGGCAGGTTTACCGAGGTTAACTTATGGAGAAGGTATGGCGGCGCGGTTTGTCGCAGCAAAGTAAACCACGGTGAACTATATTGTTTTCAGCAACGGAGCAGGCAATAGGCGATGAAAAAGCCTGCCCTGTTGAGTTTGATTCGCATTCCTCCCCTCTGTGCGATTCAACGGTGTACTTCGGGAACAGGCCCGCTGGCAACTATCTGCCAGCGGGCCTGTTCCTGTTTCGGTGAGGATTCAGCCTCACCGTCTATGTTGTGCGAAGGCGCTTTGCCTAGTACACCATGCCCATGGCGTCCTGAACCTCGCCCAGGGTCTGCTCGGCGATCTCATTGGCGCGACGGTTGCCCTCGTGCAGGACGTCCTTTACGTAATCCAGGTCGTTCTCGTAGCGCTGGCGACGCTCACGGATCGGCGCGAAGTACTCGTTGACGGCCTCGGTCACGTACTTCTTGAGCTGGCCGGAGCCGCCCATGCCAATCTCCTCGGCAATCTCGACTTCGGAACGGCCGGTGCAGATGGCGGCCGTCGAAAGCAGACCGGACACGCCGGGGCGGTTCTCGGGATCGAACGTGATCATGCGCTCGGAGTCGGTCTGGCTCTTCTTGATGCGCTTGGCCGTCTCCTCGGCGGTCATCGAGATGTTGATGGCGTTACCGTAGCTCTTGCTCATCTTGCGACCGTCCAGGCCCGGCAGCAGCGGGGTCTCGGACAGCAGTGCGTCGACCTCGGGGAACACCTTGCCGTAGCGGTTGTTAAAGCGGCGGGCGATGGTGCGGGTGAGCTCGATGTGCGGCAGCTGGTCGCGACCGACGGGCACCACATTGCCCTTGCAGAACAGGATGTCGCAGGCCTGGTGCACCGGGTAGGTGAGCAGAAGGCCGGTGAGCTCGTGGCCCGAGGCCTCCATCTCGGCCTTGACCGTGGGGTTGCGCGCCAGCTCGGCCTCGGACACCAGCGACAGGAACGGCAGCATGAGCTGGTTGGCGGCGGGCACGGCGGAGTGCGCGTAGATCATGGTCTTGTCGGGGTCGATGCCGCAGGCAAGGTAGTCCATGACCATGTTGTACACGTTGTCCTGGATGTGCTCGGTCGTGTCGCGGTCGGTGATGACCTGGTAGTCGGCGATGAGTACGTTGGTCTTGGCACCCATGTTCTGCAGCTCCACACGGCCCTTGAGGGTGCCGAAGTAGTGACCCAGATGCAGACGGCCGGTGGGGCGGTCGCCGGTGAGCATGGTGAACTTGTCGGGCGTCTTGGCCAGGCCCTCGCGAATGGCGTTGCTCTTCTGCAGAGCGACTTCGTAGCTGTTCTCGTTTGGCATAATTGCTCCTAACGTATGTTCATGGGTCAAGATGATAACGCGTTTATTGGAGGGGCGGGGCGTAAGT